>CAKTPR010000028.1 GCA_934591725.1 uncultured Oscillospiraceae bacterium | reverse complement strand
CTCAGGTCGGAGCGCGAGACGAGCAGCCGCGCAGTGCCGTCGAGGGAGACAAGGCAGTTGCCGCTGTCGTAATCATAAAATTCGAGCACGACGGTTCTGAATTTATCCGTATTGCGGTGGAAGGTGAAGCGCAGGAGCATGCTCATGTCCGGCTCCTTCTCGCTGCCGCTGTCGCTGGGGAGCATTTCATTGAGCCGGTCGAGGATGGGCTGCAGCTCCTTCTCCTCGCCGTCAAGCAGCCATGCTCGCTCACCGTCCGTGCCCGTGCTCTTCGTAAAGGAGACGGAATCACCGGGAAGGTCGATATCTACGGAGTCGACAGTGTCCCAATCCATGTCGAGAACTTCGTCCGGCTGGAGAGATTCATACGTCGCATGGAGGAGATTGTCGCAGATCCTGCCGTCGATGAGGTAGACCATCTGGGAGCCTGCGATGCGGGCATAGCACTTATCGTCAAGATAGCTGCCTATCTCAAGCTTGAAGGTGTGCTCGGTCTCCTGCGTGTCATATATGGTGCTGCCGCTGCTGTCGGTCATGTTGGTGGCGACCTCAGAGCTTTCGATGTAGTTCACCTTGACGATGGCCGTGGGTTTTGCCAGTCCGTAGGCCTTGAGGTCATCGTCGTCCGCCTTGTAGTTTACGCACTCGCCCCAGGTGAGCCCGGTTATCTTGCCGGTGAAAGCCTTCGTCAGCGCGGTGTCGAGCGTCAGATAATCGTCCCCGTCCTTATAGAACCAGACGTAATCATCACTGTATGCAAGGCCGCTGTTTTCAATATGGTCAAGCTCATAGTGGCTGTCGCCGGACTCGACCGTGAAGCTCACGATATTGCTCATGTCCGGCAGCAGCTCCTTGGTGACGAGGTCATAAAGCCCGCAGTCAAAGCTGTCGATGATGTTTTTGTCGACAAGGTAGACCTTGCCGTCGCCGGTGGACATGTAGCGGCTGCCGCCGAGCTCCGCCTCGCTGCCGAAGGAGAGCACCGACTGCTCGCCGCTGCCGGTGGAGACCGTGACCTGACATATCGGATCACTCAGCCCGTACTCCGAGAGCGCGGCGGGCTCGTCTATCGTGCGTTCGGCGCTGATGCTGCTGATGGCGCTCACCATGCGGTCGAGACGCGTCCCGTCAAGCGGAAAATCCGGATCGTCATCGGAGTACCATGTGCCGTTGTCGCGCTCAAAGCTCAGGCTGCCGGTGTACTTGAAGCTCAGGGCGGTCACGGAATCGGCGTCGAGCGTGAACACGGCGGAGCTTTCGGTATCGTCACTGCCGGTATTCAGCTCCGGGTTCAGCTTCGATGCGGCAAAGGACGCGGCGCATACGACGATCAGCACGCCGAGGAGTATAAGCAGTTTCTTTGTCCTTTTCATTTGCGCCTCCTTCTGAGCCATACACAGACGCCCGTGCCGAGGAACAGCGCCGGGATCAGCCAGATAATGACCGCGGTCATCACCGATGCGCTGGAGCTGCTGATCGTGAGGTATTCATAGTTCATGCTCTTTGAATGGATGGATATGCCGTCCTCATGGCCGCACATCCAGCTGAGCGCGTTGAGGAACATATCGAGGTTCCCGCCGGAGACCATCGAGCTGCTCTGCTCATCCAGCAGCGCGCCAGAGGATACCCAGACTATCTGCGCCGTGCTGCCGTCGTCATTCTCGGCGGTGACGGCAGCGCCCAGCGCGAAAGCGCCGTCAATGTCGCCGTCCTCTTTTTCGTAGGTCGAGCTGTCATAGCCGGCGGCCTTGGAATACGCGGAAGAGGAGGTGCTGAGCAGGGTGTCGGCCGTCACGCCGTCGGGCAGGGTATCGCTCACGCGCAGCCCGTGCGCGATGGACAGCAGCACATGGTAGCCGCCGTCGATGAGCGGCTCGGTGATGCTGTGGCTCTTGAGGTCTGGCAGCAGGTAATAGGGCGTACCCCATGCGTAGTTGTTCTGATTCGCTTCGACGACGATGCCGTCGACGGCTTCGACGCCGTAGCCTGCCATGAGCGCTTCAAGGTTCGTGAGCTTGCCGTCCTTGGGCGGGTCGGTGACGAGCATCAGCCTGCCGCCGGAAGCGAGATAATCCGAAAGCTTCTGCGCTTCATCCTCGGATATATCGCTCTGCGGAGTGTTTATGAGCAGCGCCCCCGCGTCCTCCGGTACGGCCTCGACCGTCAGCAGGGACAGGCTCTCGGTCTGGATATTCTGCTTCTCGACCGCGGTCTTGAAGGTCGCACTCAGCTCCGCTTCTCCGTGCCCGCTGAGGATATAGAGCGTCGGCATGGAGTCGTTCACGACGTAGCTTATGGCGCTTGTGAACTCGCCCTCACCGGCAAAGTTCTGGCTGACAGAGCCGCCGGAATAGTAGTCGGAATAATCGTATTCGTAGATGCTGTTATAGTCGATGTAGCGGTAGCGGTCGCCGCGGCAGACGACGAGGGAATTGTTGTACAGCTGCCCGTCGTAATACTGCTTGGCAAAGGTCGGGTAGACATCCGGATCCTTTTTCGTCACGCTTATTTTATCGCTCAGGCTGCTGTAACGGTCAAGGAGCGTCGCAAGGTTCGAGTCCTCGTACCCGCTCTGGACGATCCAATATATGTCGATGTCCTCATCCAGCCCGGATAATACCTTTTCAGTCTGCTCGGAGACGGTGTAGAGCCCGCTTGCGGTGGTGTCGAGCTTCGTATAGGTCGAGGGGAGATTGCCGACGAGGGCATTTACCGCGACGGCTATCGCCAGCACTATCACTGCCGCCGCGACGCTGTAGCCGCCCGCGTGGAAGCTGCGGGTGCGCAGCGAGGAGAACGGGCGCTTTGCGGTATCATTCTTTTTCATCAGCTCCACCTCCTCTTCTCCATGGCCTGCACGCTGAGAAACAGGAACACGGCGGCCACGGTGATATAGAACACTATCGCGGTCACATCGAAGATGCCGCTCACAAACTGCTCAAAGCGCGCGAAGAGCGAAAGACTTGAGAGTATATTCGGGAACAGCCCCTCGAAGCTCTCCTTCTTGAAGGTGTAGAACACAAAGACGAGCACCTCGGACGCGATGAAGATGACCGCCGAGGCAATGCCGCTCTTGGTCATCAGGAAGAATATCAGCGCCAGCGCCGCCACGGCGAAGGTCAGCGCCGCGAAGGACGCGAAGGCTGTGGACGAGAAGAAGCTTGCGAGACTTGCGAGGAAGTAATTCACGAGCAGCGCCGCGAAGCACAGCCCCGCCGCGACGCCCTGACTGTCCGTGACCGAGGAGATGAACGCCCCGACGGCGAGCAGCGCCGCGCCGAGGAAGAAGAAGCCGACGAGCGCGCCGTAGGCCGCGGCGAGGTTCACCTTGCCGAAGTGGGAGAGCACCGCCGGGTATATGCCGATGATGCACAGCGGGATCAGGAACATGACGAGCATCGCAAGGTACTTGCCCATCACGACCTCGGTCATTGTAAGCGGCAGGGAATAGAGAAGCTGATCGGTCTTCTGCCGCTTTTCCTCGGCAAACACGCGCATCGTGAGTATCGGGACGATGACGAGGAAGATAAACGACATACTGCTCAGGACATATTCAAAGTTGCTGACGGCGGCTCTGATGTTGTAGGCCATGGTGTATATCCCCGCGAACAGCAGCAGGAACGCGCCGAACACGTAGCCCGAAAGCCCCGTGAAATATGAGGACAGCTCACGCCGGAATACGGCTTTCATGCTTTGTCAGCCTCCTTTTCTCCGTCGGTAAGCTCAATGAAGATATCCTCAAGGCTTGCCTTGGCGGTCGTCATCTGGAGTATCGCGTGCCCCGCGCCCGCGAAGCGGAGCGAAAGCTCGCGGCAGACGCTGCCGGTGTCGTCGCCGCTGAGCTCTATCGTCAGGCGGCAGCCCTTGTCGTGCGGCTCGGCGTCTATCTTCGTGACGCCGGGGAGAGTGCCGGCAAGCTCCAGCGCCTTGGCCTTGCCGGCATCGGTGTCAAGCTCGATGCGCGCTTTGCCGGCGAAGAGCTTTTCAAGGTTCTCCGGTGTATCGCAGGCGACGAGACGGCCTTTGGAGATTATCAGCACCGTATCGCACACGGCCTGCACCTCGGAGAGAATGTGGCTTGAAAGGACGACGGTGTGCTCCCGCCCAAGGCTTTTTATAAGCTCGCGTATCTCAACTATCTGCTTCGGGTCAAGGCCGACGGTCGGCTCGTCAAGGATGATGACCTTCGGGTTTCCGAGCAGTGCCTGCGCTATGCCGACACGCTGGCGGTAGCCCTTCGAGAGATTGCGGATGAGCCTGTCCGCCACGCCGGTGATCTGCGTGACCTCCATCACCTGCGCGATCTGCCGCTTGATATCGCTCTTGGCGACGCGCTTTGCTTCGGCAACGAATTGCAGGTACTCCCTTGGCGTGCTGTCGATGTACAGCGGCGGCTGCTCCGGGAGGTAGCCGATGAGCTTTTTGGCCTCGTTCGCGTCCTCAAAGATATCGTGCCCGTCGATGCTCACGTCACCGGAGGTGGCGGCAAGGCAGCCGGTCATGATGTTCATGGTCGTGGACTTGCCCGCGCCGTTCGGGCCGAGAAAGCCGTATATGCGCCCGTCCTCTATCGTGAAGGACAGATCCGACACAGCCGTGTGTTCACCGTAGAGCTTTGTCAGATGCTTTACTTCTATCAAAAAGAATCAGCTCCTTTGCATGGTTTCCAACAATGAGAAATTGTAGGCCTGAAATCTTAAGCGAACCTAAAATAAAATGGAACATTCTGTTAACAATGCATCAGGGCATGAAAATCAGCTTTACCGCACAGCGGTCTATCCTGTATAATCAAAGTATAAACAGTCGCAAAGACATGAAAGGGGACAGATATGAATTTTAACGACAACGGCAGCTACAACAGCGGCCCGGCGCCCAGGCCGAGAAAGCGCATACAGCTGCCAACAAAGCGCCTGCTCGTTATCCTGCTGGCCGTGCTGCTGGTGATAACGGCGCTGGATTCCTTCTACACGCTCAAGGAGGATCAGTACGCCGTTATAACGACCTTCGGCAAGCCCAGCATGGTCTCAAGCTCCGGACTCAAGCTGAAGATCCCGTACATCCAGCGCGTCACCAAGGTCGCAAAGACCATACAGGGCTTCCCCCTCGGCTACCGCACGGACGGCGCGGAGGTCGAGGACGAATCGCTCATGATCACCTACGATTATAACTTCGTGAACGTGGACTTTTATGTGGAATACAGGGTGACCGACCCGATAAAATTCCTCTATAATTCCAGCGACCCGCTCGATATCCTGCGCATGCTCTGCCAGAGCTATATCCGCGACACGATAGGGCTCTATGACGTTGACAGCGTCATCACTACCGGCAAGAGCGAGATACAGGCCGCGATAAAGCAGAAGGTCGTGACGCGGCTTGAGAGCGAGGACATCGGCCTGCAGCTTACGAACATCACCATTCAGGACGCAGAGCCGCCCACGGCGGAGGTGCAGCAGGCCTTTACCGCGGTCGAGACCGCCAAGCAGTCTGCCGACACTGCGGTGAACAACGCCCGCAAGTACGCAAATGAGGTCATCCCCGCCGCGAATGCCGATGCCGACCAGATCATCAAGAGTGCCGAGGGCTACAAGGAAAGCAAGATAAACGAGGCTAACGGTCAGGCCGCGCGCTTCAAATCGCTGTTTGACGAGTATGAAAAGTACCCGCTCATAACAAAGCAGCGGCTCTATTACGAAGCGATGGAGGAGATACTGCCCGGCATAAAGCTCTATATCCTCGATGAGAACACCGGCGTGCAGACCGCGCTCCCGCTGAGCCCGTTTGCCAGCGTCGACATGGGAGGAAATGACTGATGAAAAAGAAAATAATACTCCCGATAATCGCCGTGATCGCGGCGGTCATACTCTTCGGCGGTTGCTTCTATACTACTCAGCCGAATGAATATACCATCGTGCGCCAGTTCGGCGCGGTGGTCAAGGTCGTGGACGAGCCGGGACTGCGCATGAAGCTGCCGTTTATCCAGTCGGTCAGCACCCTGCCCAAGACCGAGATGCTCTATGACCTCGCCGTGAGCGACGTTATCACGAGCGACAAGAAATCCATGGTCGCCGACAGCTTCGTGCTCTGGCGCATCGACGATCCTCTGCTGTTTATAAAGACCCTCTCCGGCAACATCGCAAACGCCGAGTACCGTATCGATACCATCGTCTATAACAGCCTCAAGACCGTTATCAGCTCCATGAAGCAGGAGAACGTCATCTCCGGGCGCGACGGGCTGCTTGCACAGAAGATAATGGACAACGTCGGCGACACCTTCGACGCCTACGGCATAACCGTGCTCGCCATCGAGACGAAGCGGCTCGACCTGCCGGATGAGAACAAGGCCGCCGTGTACGAGCGCATGATCTCCGAGCGCGGGAACATCGCCGCGTCATTCTCCGCCGAGGGTGAAGCCGAGGCAAAGCAGATCCGCAACGAAGCGGACAAGACCGTGCAGATCACGCTCTCCGAGGCAAACGCAATGGCCGAAAAGCTCAAGGCCGAAGGCGAGGCGGAGTATATGCGCATCCTATCCGAGGTGTACGATACCCCGGAGGAAGCGGATTTCTATGAGTTCATGCGCGCGCTCGATATGGCGCGCAATTCCCTCAAGGACGGGGAAAAGACGCTTGTCGTCTCCTCCGATTCTCCCATTGCCCGCGTATTCGCGGCGCTGAGCTGAGCAGATATTGTCACGCACTCCCTGTATATTACGGGGAGTGCGTTTTCCTTTTCTATAGAGAAATTTCCTTCCGGTATTGACAAAGGCAAATGCGGATGATAACATTCAAAGTTAGTTAAGGCTAACTTATTATACATAAAGATGAGGGCTGCATATATGACTTTGGATGAGCTTAAGACCGGCGCGTCCGCCGTTATCACCGCCGTCGGCGGCGAGGGGCCGCTGCGCTGCCGCCTGCTGGATATGGGGCTGATCCCGCGCACGGAGGTCACGCTTCAGAAGATCGCGCCGATGGGAGACCCGATACAGATACGTGTGCGCGGCTATGAGCTGACGCTGCGCATCGAGGACGCGAAAAAGATAGAGGTGCGGGAGGTCGGTTCAAAATGATCTTTGCGCTTGTCGGAAACCAGAACTGCGGCAAGACCACGCTCTTCAACGCCCTGACCGGCTCGAACCAGCATGTCGGCAACTTCCCCGGCGTCACCGTCGAGCAGAAGTCCGGCGAGGTAAGGGGAGTGAAGAACTGCTCCGTGGTCGACCTGCCGGGCATATACTCCCTGCGCCCGTATACGCAGGAGGAGATAGTCTCGCGCGACTTCATCATCAACCAGAAGCCAGACTGCATCATCAATATAATCGACGCGACGAATATCGAACGCAACCTCTATCTCACGCTCCAGCTGCTCGAGCTGCGCGTGCCGACGGTCATCGCGCTCAACATGATGGACGAGGTCTACGCAAACGGCGGCACGGTCGATGTGCAGCAGCTCAGCCGCCTCATCGGAGTACCGGTCGTGCCCATCAGCGCCGTGAAGGGCGAGGGCGTGTCCGAGCTTATCGACCGCGTAGTCGATACCGCGCGGAAAAAGGCGCTGCCCGGCGTGACGGACTTCTGCGCGGACGATTCACCTGTCCACCGCTGCATCCATGCGGTCATCCATCTCATTCAGGATCATGCCGACAGGCTCGGCGTATCCTCCCGCTTCTGCACGGCGAAGCTCATCGAGGGCGACCCGGAGCTTGCCGGCAGGCTGGAGCTTGACGAGAACGAGCGGGAGCTGCTGGAGCACTGCATCGTGCAGATGGAGAGCGAGTCCGGGCTTGACCGCAACGCCGCGCTTGCCGATATGCGCTACAGCTTCATTGAGGGCGTCGTTTCAAAGACCGTCGTGAAATGCCATGAGAGCCGGGAGCATGCGCGCTCGGTACGCATGGACAGGGTGCTCACCGGGAAGTATACGGCGATCCCGACCTTCCTTGCGATAATGTTCCTGATCTTTTATCTTACCTTCAACGTCATCGGTTCGGCGCTGTCGAACTGGCTGAGCCTCGGCATCGACGCGCTGACCGGCCTTGTCGACCACGGCCTCACGGCTTACGGGATAAACCCGGTCGTCCGCTCGCTGGTGATCGACGGCATCTTCGCCGGGGTCGGGAGCGTGCTGTCGTTCCTGCCGATAATCGTGACGCTGTTCTTCTTCCTCTCCATCCTTGAGGACACGGGATATATGGCGCGCGTGGCCTTCGTTATGGACAGGCCCTTGAGAAAGCTCGGCCTTTCGGGACGCAGCTTCGTGCCGATGCTCATCGGCTTCGGCTGCTCCGTGCCCGCCATCATGGCGACGCGCACCGTCTCCTCCGACCGCGACAGGAAGATGACCATCCTCCTCACGCCGTATATGAGCTGCTCGGCGAAGATACCGATATACGCGGTGTTTGCCGCGGCATTCTTCCCGCAAAACCGCGGCCTTGCGATGATCTGCCTGTACGCGCTCGGCATCGTCATGGGCATCATCGTCGCGCTCATCCTCAAGAGCACGGCCTTCCGCGGCCAGCCTGTGCCGTTTGTCATGGAGCTTCCGAATTACCGCATGCCGTCTCTCAAGAGTGTGGGGCTGCTGCTCTGGGAAAAGGCGAAGGATTTCCTTGAGCGCGCCTTCACCGTTATCTTTATGGCGACCGTGCTCATCTGGTTCCTCCAGACCTTTGACACGCGCCTCAACGTCGTTGCCGACAGCGCGGACAGCCTGCTCGCCTTGATCGGGCAGCTTATCGCGCCGGTGTTCCGCCCCCTCGGCTTTGCCGACTGGCGCATGGTAACGGCGCTGATCTCAGGCTTCACGGCGAAGGAGGCCGTCGTCTCCACACTCGCGGTGCTACTCGGAACAAACGTTGCAAATCTCAGCTCCGCTCTCGGCTCGGTGTTCAATCCCATAACCGCGGTGAGCTTTCTGGTGTTCACGCTGCTGTATACTCCCTGTGTTGCCGCCGTGGCGACCATCCGGCGCGAGCTCGGCTCGGCCGTGAAAACCATAGGCGTGGTCATAATGCAGTGCTCGGTCGCGTGGCTGACGGCGTTTGTAATCTATAACGTGATAAGGGTGATAGCGTGAAGCCGCTGGATATAATCATACTGCTCATCGTTGCCGTGCTGCTGGTGCTCGCATGGCGCACCGCGCATAAAAAGGGCGGCTGCTCCTGCGGCAGCGGCTCCGGCTGCTGCGGGGACTGCGCGCGCTGCCGTCACAGCTGCGATAAGTGCGATAAGAAAGACGAGTAATGGGCGGCGCTCTCGCAGAATCGCCAAATACGAGGCACCGGCTTTGTGAATTGTGACATATAATCCGAGTGAGCAGATAGGCTTTCTGTTATTTTCGGAGAGTTTGCAATTTCCTGTTGACAACGGAAAAAACCGGTTATATAATCACACCATCAAAGAAAGAAGGAGACACGGGTCATATGCGTAAGTTCACCGCCAACAGCATGATGATGGGTATGATGTGCATGTTCAGCATGTGCATGATGATGCGCGCGCAAAAATGTGACTCGCCTTGTTTCATACCCGCCTGATAAGAACGTGATTAACACCGGGCTTGGAAAACAAAGTGAGTTTTCCAAGTCCGGTTTTTTGTTGAAAGGAAGCGGCTCAATGATAGAGATCAAGGATCTGAGCAAAACATTTTCCTCAGCCTCCGGTACGGTCGAGGCTCTGCGCGACATTAACCTTACCATAAACGACGGCGAGATATTCGGCATCATCGGTCTGTCCGGCGCAGGCAAGAGCACTCTGGTGCGCTGCATAAACCTCCTTGAGCGC
Organism: uncultured Oscillospiraceae bacterium; assembly: GCA_934591725.1. GTDB lineage: Bacteria > Bacillota > Clostridia > Oscillospirales > Oscillospiraceae > Limivicinus. The sequence continues at coordinate 13,025 of CAKTPR010000028.1, read as the reverse complement.
CCCACCTCCGGCCACGTTATTATCGACGGCAAGGACATGACCGTCCTTCCCCGTAAGGAGCTGCTGGAAATGCGCCGCAGCATTTCGATGATCTTCCAGGGCTTCAACCTCCTTGAGCAGCGCAGCGTTCTGAGAAACGTCTGCTTCCCGCTTGAGATGTCAGGCACGAAGAGCGGCGAAGCGAAGAAGCGCGCGCTTGAGCTGCTGAAGCTCGTCGGCCTTGAGAGCAAGGCAAACGCCTATCCCGCGCAGCTCTCCGGCGGCCAGAAGCAGCGCGTCGCCATCGCGAGAGCGCTTGCGACGAACCCGCGCTACCTCCTGTGCGACGAGGCGACAAGCGCGCTTGACCCGAACACCACCCGCTCGATACTCGAGCTGCTGCGTGAGATAAACCAGTCCCTCGGCGTCACGATAATCGTCATCACGCATGAGATGAAGGTCATCGACCAGATATGCGACCGCGTCGCCGTCATCGACCAGAGCCGCATCGCCGAAGAGGGCAAGGTCAGCGACGTGTTCACCAATCCCCAGTCCGAGATCGCGCGCGAGCTCATCATCCCGCAGGATCGCGCGGCGCTCGACACCACCGGCGGCAAGAAGCTCCGTCTCATCTTCAACGGTCAGTACTCCCAGGAGCCGCTCATCTCCAAGCTCGTGCTCGAGTGTCAGGCTCCGGTGAATATAATCTTTGCCGATACCCGCGAATTCGACGGCGCGATATACGGCCACATGATAATCGAGCTGCCCAGCGATGAGCGTCAGGCAGACAAGATCCTCGTCTGGCTCAGGAGCAGCCCCGTCACATGGAAGGAGGAAGAGTAATGCTTTCCGAAATGTTTTATAAGCTCTGGAACAACGGCCTTATCCAGCTCGGCGTATGGGAAACCATATACATGACTCTTATCTCCTCCGCGATCGCCTATGTGATCGGACTTCCCCTCGGCGTGATCCTCTCCGTCACGGACGCCAACGGCATCCGCCCGACCCCTTGGGTCAACCGCATCCTCGGCTTCGTCGTGAACTTCTTCCGCAGCATCCCGTTCATCATCCTCATGGTCGCCATGCTGCCGGTCGCAAAGTTCGTTGTCGGCACCAGCCTCGGCAACGGCGCGGTCATCGTGATGCTAGTTATCGCCGCCGCCCCATATGTGGCGCGCATGGTCGAAAGCTCCGTCAAGGAAGTCGGCTTCGGCGTCATTGAAGCGGCGCAGTCGATGGGCTGCACGAATATGCAGATCGTCACCCATGTGCTGCTGCCCGAAGCAAAGCCCGCTCTCATCCAGGGCGCGGTCATTTCGATGGTCACGATTCTCGGCTACTCGGCCATGGCTGCCACCATCGGCGGCACCGGCCTCGGCCAGATCGCCATCATCTACGGCCACCAGAGAAGCAACGACGATATCACTTGGATATGCGTCCTGCTGACGGTCGTTATAGTTCAGATAATCCAGATAGTGGGAACATATATAGCCCGTAAAACAGATAAGCGCATCAAGTGATGCGCCCGGTACGGAGGTAAAAAGTATGAACTTTCCTGAGTTGTATGTCCTGCGAATGCGGCCCTCCGCCGCTTGTTGAATCGCAGAAAAGGAAAAACACATCACACAAACCAACAAACCATCAATTATCTGATTAAAGGAGAAATTAAAAATGAAAAAGATCATTGCTCTTATCCTGACCCTCGCAGCAGTATTCAGCCTTGCCGCATGCGGCTCCTCCTCAGCAAAGTCCGAGATCACCGTCGGTGCGACCGCAGTTCCTCATGCCGAGATCCTCGAGCAGGTCAAGGACGCTCTCGCAAAAGAGGGCTACACCCTGAACATCGTTATCTATGACGATTACGTCCTGCCCAACCAGGCTCTTGCCGAAGGCACTCTCGATGCAAACTACTTCCAGCACCGCCCCTACCTCAACAGCTACAATGAGTCCAACGGCACCGACCTCGTCTCCGCGGCAGTTATCCACTATGAGCCGTTCGGCATCTACGGCAACGGCGTTTCCAGCATCTCCGAAGTTCCCGAAGGCGCAACCATCATCATCCCCGCTGACGACAGCAACGGCACCCGCGCTCTTCTCCTTCTCCAGCAGGAAGGCCTGATAGAGCTGCCCGAGGACGCTTCCCTTGAAAAGGGCGTTACCGTTCTCGACATCGTTGACGACCACGGCTATGATATCCAGGCTGTCCAGGCTGACACCGTTCCCGCACAGCTCAAGAACAGCGACGAAGGCACCATCGCCGTCATCAACGGCAACTACGCCCTTGAGGCAGGCTACAGCGTTGCTAAGGACGCTCTCGCAACCGAGAACACCGACAGTGAAGCTGCCGATACCTATGCAAACGTAGTCGCAGTCCGCGCAGGCGATGAGAACAGCGAGAAGATCCAGGCTCTCGTCAAGGCTCTCCAGTCTGACGCTGTCAAGCAGTTCATCACCGAGACCTACGACGGCTCCGTCGTTGCTCTCTTCTGATCGAGCACAGCGCAAATCTTAATAAGACTTAATCCCTCGCCCCCATTTATGAATAAATGGGGGCTTTTCTTTTGGGGAGCTTTGCTGTATAATATGATAAATTCTTGATGTAAAGGACGGCGAAGTTTTTGAAAAAGCCCGTTAAAATAATTCTCATAGTTCTGTGCGTCGTTTTCATCGGCGTGTTTGGCTTCAGCGCGTATAAGATCGTCTCCACCATAAACGGCTATAAGCAGGCCGAGAAGTCTTATACCGATCTTACCCAGCAGTTCACGAATACTACCTCAGCCTCCCCGACGCCTGTGCCCTCCGCCGATGTCGGCGACGGTATCGACCCTGAGGTCTCGCCCATCGATGTGGATATTGCGGCTCTGCATGCGCAGTACCCCGATGTCGTTGGCTGGATATATTCCCCGAATACGAAGATCAATTACCCCATCGCCTATACCGACAATAACTTCTGGTACCTCGACCATCTTTATGATGAGTCCTATAATGCAAACGGCACTATCTTTATCGACACCAAGTGCGCGTCTGACTTCTCGGATAAGAACACGCTCGTCTACGGCCATAACATGAACGACGGCTCAATGTTCGCAAGCCTCAGAGACTACCGCGATGAGAGCTATTATCCCGATCACCCCTGCCTTTACATCAGCACCGAGAACTATCATTACCGTCTCGACCTGATCGCGGGCTTTGTGACCGAGCCTACGTCCTTCGCGTATGCCAACACCTTCGATGAGGACGAGCAGTTCCTGCACTATATCGAGACTATCAAGTCCATGTCCACCTTCAAGTCCGACGTTGAAGTCTCGGCGGAGGACAAGGTCGTCACTCTCTCGACCTGCACCTATGAGATCGATGACGGACGCTATGTCGTCGTCGGCAAGCTGGTACAGATCCACTGAGGAAAAGCTGATAAACAGGCTAATGCCCCGCCGGGAAACCGGCGGGGCATTGTTCATCTCACAAAGCTGTATTCCAGCATATCCGCGTAGCGGTAGTATACCGTGTCGCCCTCGGATAGCCCGGAGAGGACTTCGACATTCTCTCCGTCCGAAAGGCCGGTCGTTATTGCAGCGGGAGCTGTGAACATTTCCTTAATATTACAAGACGGAAGCGCAAAATGCGGCAGACGGCGCGCTGTGCCGCTTGCGCGCGTAAAGAGAAAAGGGTATAATATTTTCAGAAATGAAAAAGCTTTTATGGCGGACAAGTCCGCCTTTGGAGGAAAACAATGTATATCGACTGGACATATATAATCCTTGTGCTGCCCGCGGTGCTCTTCACGATGTGGGCAAGCGCGAATGTGAAATCTACCTATAATAAATATTCCCGCCAGCAGAACTCCCGCGGCATGACCGGAGCTCAGGCCGCGCGCCGCGTGCTGGATGCGAACGGGCTTCAGAACGTCGCCATACAGCAGATAGACGGCGAGCTTACCGACCACTACGACCCCAAGGCGAACATGATCCGCCTGTCGGCGGACGTGTATAACGGCACGTCGACGGCGGCTATCGGCGTTGCGTGCCACGAGGTCGGCCATGCGATACAGTACGCGCAGGACTATGTGCCGGTGAAGATACGCTCGGCTATCATCCCGGTCACGAACTTCGGCTCGAAGCTCTCTTGGCCGCTCGTGCTCGCAGGGCTGCTGCTGTGCTCCGTCGCGCCGGACTTCATATATCTGGCGTATATAGGGGTTGCGTGCTTCGCCCTGTGCGCGGTGTTCCAGTTCGTGACGCTGCCGGTGGAGTTCAATGCCAGCAGCCGCGCGATGCAGACGATAGAGAGCATGGGCATCCTGTACGGCGACGAGCTTACGGGCGCGCGCCGCGTGCTGCGCGCGGCGGCGATGACCTATGTCGCGGCGCTTGCCGTGACGCTCATGCAGCTGCTGCGGCTTATCATCATGGTCAGCAGCCGCGACAGGAGAAGATAAACGGATATGCAGTAAAAACCCCAGCCCTGCGTTTTTGGCGCGGGACCGGGGTTTTGCGGTAAGGTGGCGGAAGATATGCAAGAGCGGAGAAGCTTATGAAGAGGTACTTTTATATAACTATTCATTTCTCACCGGAGTATGAGGGGACAGTGCTTGCCAGACTTAAGGATGATCTTTACATAAACACCGAAACCGGAGAAACATACCGCAAAAGAGCACTGTATGATTTCGGCTGGGGACAGGAAAGCGGGTTCGAGCTGATGCCGCCGCTGTCTTTTAAAGAACTGATAAAATTAGTCGAGCAGCCGGGGGCATTGCCTCAAAAGAAGCGGTTCCGCCGCTGCACAAATGAGGAGCTTATGCAGGTTGACATCTGGCGCAGCAACTTATACGGCGCGGCCGCGGTGATAATGCAGGATCATGCCAAAGAGTTCATTGAGTTTTTAGCCGCCAAGATAGATACGGATTATTTCTCTGATCCAAGTATTCGGGAAAACTTCAGACTGTTTTCTTTAGGTTCACAAAAAACAAGGGACAGCGGAGCTATCCCCGGAGGCGTACTTACGCGATCTTATTAAGAAATACTCAGCGCTTATCCGCAATGGGAGACAATTGCTTCGAGAGTTATTGACCAAGTATATAAGTGATTTGAGGTTATAGAAATCCGTTCAAGCGAGGAGGGAAGGACTTGATCCCTGAAAAGATACGGCCGTTCTTTGAAGTGTCATGCCGAAAAAATAAAGACGGCAATGAGCTTATAAAGGGAACACTTACCTGCTGCGCTTCACATGACTTTGAAGTATTTGCAGAGGGAGAGATCAAACGCGGCGTGTTCTCTAAATTATACCTGCTCCCGGAAAATGACAGGCTGGCGTTAAATGCCCGCTGCAAAAAGTGCGGCAGAGATATTCCAGTCTTTGACAACAACTGCGACGGATATGAAAAGTGCGGGAGCGGGCAGCCTGCGCATACGCAGAGCAAAAACGTTGAGTGCATAAAATGCCGCGGCACAAGCTTTTCCGTTGACGTCACGTATGAGTACCCGGAGGATACCGAAGAACTCAAAGAGCTTGGAACAGCGGAGACCGGCAATGTCTTTACATGGATATGGGTCACACTCAAATGCCGCGCCTGCGGCACGGTATATAGGAGCTTCATAGACTATGAAACTGCGTAGATACGGAAACATCGGGGGTGAGCCGTATGCGGAAAGATGATAAGGACGGCGTCAAAAAATACAGAGTCTCATACATATCCGGGGCGGCACAGAGAGCCGGGCTTGTGTTTTTGCTTCTGTGCATGGGATTCTTTGCAGCAGTCACCGTATTAGAAAAAATGGAATTGGACTGGGCTGCATGTGTAATTTTTGCCGATATATTTATAGGCATAGTTCTTGATATTTATCTCATGTTCACCAGCATATCAGCATACAAGTTTTCAATATCGCAGACAGGAATAATCATGTATGAGCCGAAGCGTGTGTACAAATTCTCGTGGGATGAATTTGTGGATATGGCATAGCCGTTCTCGATGTGTCATCACCGGATGTACAGAATACGTTCTGGATATACTTTGCAAAGAGATGCCTCAGAGAAAAAGAGAAATGTGACTTTGTGCGCAAGCTCGGGAAGAAGCATGACTACATAGCATATTTTCAGTACAGCCCTGAGATATACGGTGAGGTAAAGTAGTACTTCCCGGCGGAATGGCGGGAGCAGATAGACCGGGAGCTTGAGCCGTGGATAGAAAATATGACGTTCACGGAGAAACGGATAAACCGATGAATATGGGTGAAGTGATGGGAAAATATTTTGTGATGAGCGTGAGATTCAATAAATGCAACGCTCTTGATTTCGGGCTGGTTCCGAAAGACGCCGGCACGGCGATTGATCCGAACGATAATTCGGTATGGGTAAAGACGGAGCTATACGACTTCGGCTGGGGAAAAGAAAACGGATTCTACAAGACTCCGCTTCCGGGCTTTGATATGCTGCTTGAGCTTGCGCTGCACAGTGAGGACAGAGACGATATGTACGGTGCGGCGGCTGTTATTCTTGAAAACTATGCCGATGAACTGCTTTGCCAATGCGAAGAAATGATAGATGACCCCTTACGAAAGAAAGAGTTCAGAAGATTGGCGGAGCTTTTCAGACTGGCAGAACCGCTGAACAGGTGCTCTATTGCTCAGAAAACATCTGAAAAGATCAAGAGCGATCATTCGAGGTGGAAGAAAATAGCCCAAGCTGCCAGTAAAATATGCTGAATTGACCTATAACATCCCTGAGCTTCGGGTGAAGCTCAGGGATGTTTTGCGTACAGCGCATGACGGGAGAATATAGGTATACGTAATTTAATTTACTTAATATAATTAACGTAAAAAAGTTGACGGAACTTAAATTACATAACTTTTGTGGAAGCTGACTGTACAGGAAAGCCGTAATTGTTTATAATTACTGTGGAAATGCGGAACTTCCTATGATATAATACAGTCGCTATTTTTGGGATTGGGAGAGAAAAATATATGAAATGCCCGTTTTGCGGATATACCGAGAGCAAGGTCATCGATTCACGCCCGGCAGAGGAGGGCGCAACGATACGCCGCCGCCGCGAGTGCCTTGCCTGCCAGAAGCGCTTTACTACATATGAGATCATTGAGAGACTGCCGCTGGTCGTCGTCAAGCGCGACGGGAGCCGCCAGTCCTTCGATAAGGTCAAGCTCATAAACGGCATGGTGAGAGCCTGCGAGAAGCGCCCTGTCCCGCTCGCGACGCTTGAGGGCATTGCAGACGATATAGAGCAGGAGCTCCAGAGCAATCTTGAGCGCGAGGTGAAGACGGTCGATATAGGCGAGATGGTCATGTCCCGTCTCAAGAACGTGGACGAGGTGGCATATGTCCGCTTCGCGTCGGTCTACCGCAGCTTCAAGGATATCAACACCTTCATGGAGGAGCTGACAAAGCTCCTCACCGATAAGTGATACATATAAATCACAGCACGCTCCCGACAGAGATATGCTCCATGCTGCGGATGCTCTCCAGGTGATAGCGCAGCTTGTCATAGGCCGCGGCACAGCCGTCGCCGCCGCCGTCGAGCAGCAGCTCCTGAAGCTCATAAAAAGCGTCGGTGGTCGAATCGATCTCCGGGTGGCGGAGAAAGATATGGGTATAGCCGTCGGCGTTCAGCCAGAGCTTCAGACCTTTGTCAAGCTCAGTCTTGGCGCTGTCAAAGTCGCCGATGTCCGCGAGCGCCTGCGACATACGCAGCGAATCGCCGATGCCGTCGGTCAGCGCGTCAATGGAATATATGTTCCATGCCGACAGCGCGATGAGCAGTGTGAGCACCGCACCTGCGATGGCTTCCTTTTTCATTGCACGGCCTCCTTTACGGAGATATAGACCTCGCGGCTCTGGTTCACGGTCATGAGGAAAATGTCCTTTTCGCTGCCCTTGCCCTGACGCTTCAGCTCCGCGCTGAGCCAGTTCCGGTCAAGGCCGAGCTTTTGCAGGTTCGTATCTATCACGCGCCCGTCGCTTATGACGATGCTCGGATAGCCGCCGTCCGATGTGCTTATCCCAAGCTGCCCGGCTGTGGAGGGGCGCTCGGCAGGGAAGAGGATGACGTTCAGCGTACCGTCCGTCTCAAGTATGCCGTATTCGACGGAGCTTATATCCGTGCAGCTCTTGCTGCGCAGCTCCTGCATCAGCTCTTCAGATGTGAAGCGGCTTTTGCGCATCTCCGCCTGATCGATCTTTCCGCGCACGATGAGAAAGCTCGGCTTACCGAAGAGAAAGCCGCGCAGGCGGATGCTTTTGAGACTCAGCCCTGTGATGAGCACCTCGCAGCAGAAGAGCGTGAAGATAGGCACAAGGCCGTTTATCATCGGTATTCCGAGATCCTGGAGCGGGTGCGAGGCGAGATCTGCGATGAGCGCGGCGACGACGAACTCCGACAGCTCCAATTCGCCGAGCTGCCGTTTGCCGAGAACACGCATCGTGACGAGCAGCGCGAGATATATTATTATTGTCCTGATGATTATTATTGCCATGGGGAACGCTCCTGACAGATAAACTTACTCTGGTAGTGTTCCCGATGAGCGTGAAATTATAGGGGATGTCTGAATTGAAAATTATCAAAGGCGAAGCATCCAAAATAGAAGAACAGGCCGCGCGGCAGATAAAGGATATCATCAGCGCAAAGCCTGACGCGGTGATAGCCCTCGCCGCGGGGCGCGATATGAAAGGGCTGTATAAGCGGCTCGGTGAAATGTGCGCCGCGGGCGAGGTCAGTCTGAAAAACGCGCGCATCTTCGCGGTGGCGGAGTTTTCCGGGAGACATGACTGCGAAGAGTTCCTGAGAGAACAGCTGCTGCGCGCGGCGGATATAAGCGTTGAGAACTGCTTTTTCCCGGACGCGGAAGCACCGGAGGAATACGACCAGCTCATAGAGCGCCTTGGCGGACTCGACTTTGCCGTGCTCGGCATCGGTCAGGACGCGCACATCGGCTACAACGAGCCTGCAACGCCGTTTGATTCGCATACCCATGTCCAGAAGCTGACGGACAGAACAAAGCGCCAGCTCTCCGAGCGCGGCTATACGGAGGCGAACATGCCCGGATACGCCGTGACGATGGGCATCAAAACTCTGACCGAGGCGAGGAATATCATCCTGCTTGCAGAGGGCGAGGATAAGGCCGCGGCCGTTTTTGAGATGGTTTATGGCAAGACCATTACATATATACCTGCATCATTCTTGCAAATTCCTACGGAGGTCACCGTGTATCTTGATACCGCGGCGGCATCCAGACTCTAATTCAGGAGGAAACAATGGGTAAATATTTCGGAACTGACGGCTTCCGCGGGGAAGCAAACGTAAATCTGACGGTCGACCACGCCTTCCGCATAGGCCGCTATCTCGGCTGGTACTACAGCAGCAAGGCGCACAGGGCAAAGGTGGTCATCGGCAAGGACACCCGCCGTTCGAGCTATATGTTTGAATCGGCGCTCTGCGCGGGGCTCACGGCCTCCGGTGCGGACGCGTACCTGCTGCACGTCACCTCCACGCCGAGCGTGTCCTACATCGCGCGCGCGGACGATTTCGACTGCGGCATCATGATCTCTGCAAGCCACAATCCGTACTACGACAACGGCATAAAGCTCCTCAACGGCGACGGCGAGAAGATGGAAGAGTCCCTGCTCGACAAGATAGAGGAATACCTCGACTCCGATGAGCAGCTGCCATACGCCCAGCGCGAGCAGATCGGCTGCACGGTGGACTACGCCGCCGGACGCAATCGCTATATAGGCTACCTCATCTCCCTCGCGACGCGCTCCTATAAGGGACGCAGGATCGGCCTTGACTGCGCCAACGGCAGCACATGGCAGATGGCAAAGAGCGTGTTCGACGCCCTCGGCGCGGACACCTACGTGCTCGCAAACAAGCCCGACGGTCTGAACATCAACGTCGACTGCGGCTCGACGCATATACATAACCTCCAGAAGTTCGTTGTCGACAACGGGCTTGACGTCGGCTTCGCCTTTGACGGCGACGCTGACCGCTGCCTTGCCGTCGACGAGAAGGGCAACGAGATAAACGGCGACCATATCATGTACGTCTGCGCAAAGTACATGAAGGAGCGCGGCGCCTTCGGCAACTCCAAGGTCGTCACGACCGTCATGTCCAACATGGGCCTGTACAAGGCGCTCGACGAGCTGGGCATCGGCTATGAAAAGACCGCCGTCGGCGACAAGTACGTTGCCGAGAATATGCGCCAGAACGGCCACCTGATCGGCGGCGAGCAGTCCGGCCACATCATCTTCGGCCGCCTCGCGAACACCGGCGACGGCCTGCTGACCGCAATTAAGGTCATGGAAGCCATAACCGAGACGAAGGAGCCGCTCTCCGTGCTCGCCTCAGGTATGACCATGTACCCGCAGGTACTGAAGAACGTCATCGTCACCGATAAGGACGAGACGCTCAACGACGAAAAGGTCAAGGCGGCGGTCGCGAAGGCCGAGGCTGAGCTTGGCGACAACGGCCGCGTCCTGCTGCGCAAGAGCGGCACCGAGCCGCTGCTGCGCGTTATGTCGGAAGCGTCCACGCACGAGCTGTGCGAGGAGAAGGTAGACGCCATAATCGCCGCAATGGCAGATGCGGGCAAGCTCGTCAGAGTCAAATGAGGTAAGGAAAATGGTTGAAATAAAAGAGCTTCTTGATCTGGATAAGACTATCGCAAAGGAACTGTTCGACGGCAAGACCTACCCCTGGGAGGTTCTTGACGGGATAAAGGATTTCATCCTCAAGCTCGGCCCCACGCTCGACCCGGACGAATTCGATAACCCCAGCGAGGGCGTATGGGTGGCGAAGGACGCGAAGGTGTTCCCCTCGGCATACCTCGGCGCGCCCTGCATCATAGACCACGGCGCGGAGATCCGCCACTGCGCGTTCATCCGCGGCAGCGCCATTGTCGGCAAGAACGCCGTCGTCGGCAACTCCGTTGAGCTCAAGAACGTCGTCCTGTTCGACAACGTCCAGACCCCGCACTATAACTACGTCGGCGACTCCGTCCTCGGCTACAAGGCGCACATGGGCGCAGGCTCGATAACCAGCAATGTCAAGAGCGACAAGACCCTTGTCACCGTCAAGGTTCCCGGCGCGCCTATCGAGACCGGACGCAAGAAGTTCGGCGCGATGCTCGGCGACAACGTCGAGGTCGGCTGCAACAGCGTCCTCAATCCCGGCACGGTCGTTGGCCGCTGCTCGAACATTTATCCGACCTCCTGCGTGCGCGGCGTTATCCCCGCGAACAGCATCTACAAGGATAAGGATCACATCGTTACGAAGAAGTGAATAAAACTAAAAGCTGCACGGCGATCACCGTGCAGCTTTTAGTTATACAGCTTATTGAATTAATGCTGCGGCAGACCGCTGCTGCCGTGGGTGTGCAGCTGGGAGAACAGCTTTTTATGGAAGCTGCGCAGCTGCTTTTTGTGGTGGCACAGCTTCTCTTTGCAGTTGGCGCAGGAGAGGGCGCAGTTCGTCTGCTCGTAAAAGCGCTCTGGGTGCATGAAGTAGTTCAGCTCCCAGCGGATGAGCAGCAGCAGGCTCAGTGCGACAAGGCACTTGGCGTAGGGATTATCGACGACGAGCAGCGGCGTGAACATCATTATATAGTCCCAGTTATATATCCGGCAGGTATTGCAGCACTTGTTCTTCATCAGCCACGTCTGGAACGGGCAGAAGAACAGGATGCAGATCATGTCGCACACAGAGTAGAAGATCGACAGCAGCACCATGATGCCCCAGTCGAAGATGCCCTGCTTATACAGCCAGATGAACAGCAGGTTCGGCAGCGTCCAGAATATGATGACCGGGACGGTGCTCTTATACGAATCACGCCGCAGAGCCTTTTTATCGAAAGACTGGTTCGGCTTGAAATTCTTTTTGAACTGCTTCTGGCAGCCCATGCTCTCATAATCCGACGGGAAGCAGCGCAGCACCATCTCGACGGCGTATATTGCCAGCACCGCGATCCATATCCACACGCTGTCATAGCCGCCGAACATGGAGCCGCTGCCGTTGAGATGGCTGACGATATAGGCCGTGAGCGCCGCGGCGAGCAGCAGGGAGCGCAGGATGAGCTTACCGTAATGTATCTGGGATATAACGGAGATCTTTATCTTTTTCTTCTGCATTTCCAAACCTTCAAAATAATTCTTATCTTAAGATATATTAACACAGCTTTCGGCTCAGTCAACATTAATTTGTAAATTCTCAATATTGAAATATCCTGCGTATGCTTATATAATTGTCGCAAAGTCTTACGAAAAGCAGGTTTTGCCATGCCGAATGTTATTGAGATAAACGATTTCTCCGCGCCGGAGCTGGATATATACGCGCGCCTTACCGAGAACCAGCTGGTGAATCGCGCCGATCCGGAAAACGCCCTGTTCATCGCCGAGAGCCCCATCGTCATAGAACGCGCGCTGGACGCAGGCTGCGTGCCGGTCTCCATGCTGATGGAGACAAAGCACGTCGAGGGAAAGGGACGGGAGCTTGTCGAGCGCTGCGGTGATATTCCGGTTTTCGCAGCGCCGCTTGAGGTGCTGACGGAGCTTACCGGCTTTCACCTCACGCGCGGTATGCTCTGCGCCATGCGCCGGCCGAAGCTGCCGGAGGCGGCGGAGCTTTGCCGCGGCGCTTCGCGCGTTGCCGTGCTTGAAAACGTCATGAACCCGACGAACATCGGCGCGATCTTCCGCTCTGCCGCGGCGCTCGGAATGGACGCCGTGCTCCTCACCAGCGCCGGGAGCGACCCGCTTTACCGCCGCGCGATAAGGGTCAGCATGGGCACGGTATTTCAGGTGCCGTGGACGTATCTGCCGGACGGCTGGCACAATTTCCTGCACGGGCTGGGCTTCAAAACAGCCGCGATGGCACTGCGGGAGGACTCGCTGAGCATCGCCGATCCCCGTCTCACGGCGGAGGAAAAGCTTGCGGTAGTCCTCGGCACCGAGGGCGACGGGCTTGCCAATGACACCATCGAGCACTGCGACTATACTGTGCGCATCCCGATGTCCCACGGGGTGGATTCTCTGAACGTCGCCGCCGCCAG
>CAKTPR010000027.1 GCA_934591725.1 uncultured Oscillospiraceae bacterium | reverse complement strand
CAGAACATAGTTGATCCCTTTCTCCGCACTTGAAATATGTCCGTTCTGCCGGGTAGTGCGGGTCTCCGGCAGTCAGCCGTCTGTATGTGTGCCGTGCGGCGCGGCTCTTACCGCATCGCTCGTGCCATAATATGCGTCCTGACCTCAGGGTGCTACTGTCCGGTATTAATTCAGCGCATACGTAAGAGGAGATTACCATGTCCGACGATATCGAAAGAATCAATGAGATATTCCGCATCCATGATGAGCAGATAAGCAGCACGGACGCGGCGGCGGAGCCTGCCCCGGCGCCCAAGAGCGCCAAGGGGAAAAGCACCGGCGCAGCGTCCGGCTCTAAAAATAAAGAGGACCCGATAAAGAAGGTCGACCGTTTCCTTACCGATTCCGACGGCAAGGAGCAGCGCAATTATACGGGCGACGCCGAGTCCGAGCGGGACTACCGCCCCGTGCGCCAGAGCCACGAATACCGCAGCGGCTGTCTCGGCGGGCTCATGTATTTCGGCTTCATCGTCTGCATCAGCATTGTCCTTGCCTGCATGGCTTGGATGGCGGCAAGCGATATGCTTGCTCTCAACAAGGAGGAGTTTGAGGCGGTCGTCACTCTGCCGAGCACGATCTTCCAGTCCGAGACTGTCGATAAGCTGGACGATAACGGCAATAAGGTCGGCACCAAGCGCGTGACCCACGCCAATATGGAGTATGTCTCCAACACCCTGAAGGACGCGGGACTCATCCAGTATAAATGGCTCTTTGAGACCTACTGCAAGTTCACCCATGCCGATACCAAGGTCAGCCCCGGCGAATATAAGCTGCGCTCGACCTTTGACTATCACGCCCTTGTGGCCAATATGCGCGCCGGTTCCACGTCCGCCGCGACCGTGAAGGTCACGATACCTGAGGGCTTCACGATGCACCAGATATTCCTGCGCCTTGAGGAGAACGGCGTCGCGGATTATAACGACCTGATGGACGCCGCGGCAAACGAGGTCTTCAATTACAGCTTCCTTGAGGGCACCGAGAGTCTCGGCGCGTACAGGCTTGAGGGCTACCTCTTCCCGGACACCTATGAGTTCTATGTCGGTATGCAGGCGTCGAGCGCCATCAATAAGATGCTCGATAACTTCAACCGCAAGATAACCGAGGATATGCAGGCGCGTCTCGATGAGCTCGGCATGAGCATCGGCGAGATCGTCAACGCCGCCTCGCTTATCGAGAAGGAAGCCGCGAACGATTCCGAGCGCCCTGTCATTGCCTCCGTTATATATAACCGTCTCAACTATGACATGCCCCTCGGCATAGACGCCGCTGTGCTCTATCCCTATCCTGAGCATGAGGGCGCGCCGACGGCGGAAATGCTCGCCAAGGACGATCCCTATAACACCCGTATAAAGCTCGGCCTGCCGCCGACGCCTATCAGCAACCCCGGCATTGCCTCCATCAATGCCGCACTTTGGCCGGATGCGACGGATTACTTCTACTATGCCCTCGATACCGCCACCGGAACGCACCAGTTCTTTACGAACGAAGGCGACTTCAACAACTTTGTTGCGACGCAGAATTATGAATGATAAACTTGAGCTCCTCTCCCCGGCGGGGGACATGGAGCGGCTTGAAATGGCTCTCTGCTACGGCGCGGACGCCGTGTACCTCGCGGGCACCGAGTTCGGCATGAGAGCCTCCGCCGGGAATTTTGACAGCGACCAACTCCAGAAAGCCGTCGCGCTTGCGCACTCGATGGAACGTAAGGTGTACGTCACCTGCAACACCCTCCCGCGTGAGGACGAGCTTGCGCGCCTGCCGGAGTATCTGGAGATGCTTGACGCCGTAGGCGTTGACGCGGTCATCGTCGCCGATATGGGCGTTATCGCCATGGCGAAAAAGTACGCCCCGCGCGTGAAGCTGCATGTCAGCACGCAGTTCGGTGTTATAAACAGCGCCGCTGCAAATGCACTTTATGATCTTGGGGCGGACACCGTCGTGCTTGCGCGCGAGACTCCGCTTGAGGATATCCGCAAGATACGCGCCAACACCCCCAAGGAGCTGCGGCTTGAAGCCTTCGTCCACGGGGCGATGTGCGTGTCCTTCTCAGGGCGCTGCCTGCTGTCGAATTACCTCACCGGCAGGGACGCTAACCGCGGCCAGTGCGCCCAGCCCTGCCGCTGGAAGTATCATCTTGTCGAGGAAAAGCGCCCCGGTGAGTATTTTGAGATCACCGAGGACGGCGGGACGTATATCTTGAACTCCCGCGACATGAACATGATCGGGCACCTGCCTGAGCTTATCGACGCCGGCGTCACGAGCTTCAAGATCGAAGGGCGCATGAAGTCTGCCTACTATGCCGCTGTCGTCACGAATGCCTACCGCCACGCGATAGACGACGCTATGTCAGGAAAACCGATCGATCCGCTCTGGATAGAGGAGACGGAGAAGGTCAGCCACCGCCCGTATACCACCGGCTTTTATTACGGCTACCCCGGCCAGCACTACGCCGAAGCCAGCTACACTACCGGCGCGGACGTCGCCGCCGTGGTCGAAAGCTGCGATGATAACGGGGAAGCGGTGCTCTGCCAGCGCAATAAATTTTCCCTCGGTGATGAGCTTGAGCTGCTCACACCGGACGGCGCACCCGTGAAATTCACGCCTGAGCGTATGTATAATGCCGATGGCGAGGAGATAGCGGACACGCGCCATGCTATGATGGAGATACATATGCGCCTGCCGAAGTACGCTCCGCGACTGTCTATCATCAGAAAATGCCGCTGAACACTTGACAAATCCGGCGCTTATGGTAAAATCACAAAAGTTATATGTGTGATTTGGCTGTGACGAAGAGAGTCAGCCGAGGACATTGCAGAGAGGAGCCGTTTGCTGCGAGGCTCTATGTCCGGAGTTGACAGCCGCTTCCGAGCCTTTCCGGGATGACCGGGACGTCTGCCTGCGTTAAGGGCGCACGAGATGCCGAAGCTTTTCGGCAATCAGGGTGGTACCGCGATCAGACCTTCGCCCCTGTACAGGGGCGGAGGTATATTTTTTATGTGAGGTGGTTTTTATATGAACTGTCTGCGCTGCGGCGCCGGTATGGAGGACTTGGGCTGTGAGGATATCCAGCTCGGCCAGTACGGCTTCTTTACCGGACACCTGTCCAATATGCTTTCCGGTTCCCTCAGCGTGAGGATACTCCGCTGCCCGAACTGTAAAAAGATAGAGCTTTTCTCCGCCGATGAGGAGGAAGAAAGCTTTTCCGAGCGTATCAGAAACAATAATATGGAGGATAAATGAAATGGAAAAATTCGGCCTTAACCAACTGCGCGAGATGTTCCTGAGCTTCTTTGAGACCAAGGGTCATCTTCGTTTGCCCAGCTTCTCTCTCATCCCGCAGAACGACGCAAGCCTTCTGCTCATCAACTCCGGCATGGCGCCCATGAAGCCCTATTTCAAGGGCGAGCAGGAGCCGCCGCGCCGCCGCGTCTGCACCTGCCAGAAGTGTATCCGCACCGGCGATATCGAGAACATCGGCAAGACCGCCCGCCACGGCACATATTTTGAAATGCTCGGCAACTTCTCCTTCGGCGATTACTTCAAGCATGAAGCCATCGCATGGAGCTGGGAGTTCCTGACCTCGCCCGACTGGGTCGGCATCGATCCCGACCGTCTCTATCCCTCCATCTATGTCGATGACGATGAGGCCTTTGAGATCTGGAACAAGGAGATCGGCATCCCCGCCGAGCGCATCTTCCGCTTCGGCAAGGAGGATAACTTCTGGGAGCACGGAGCAGGCCCCTGCGGCCCCTGCTCAGAGATATACTATGACCGCGGCCCGGAGTACGGCTGCGGCAAGCCCGGCTGCACCGTCGGCTGTGACTGCGACCGCTACATGGAGGTCTGGAACAACGTCTTCTCCCAGTTCGATAATGACGGCGAGGGTCACTATACCGAGCTCAAGCAGAAGAACATCGACACCGGCATGGGTCTTGAGCGTCTGGCAGTCGTCTGCCAGGGCGTTGACTCCCTCTTTGATGTCGATACCGTTATGAACATCACCCATAAGGTCAGCGAGCTGACCGGCGCGTATTACGGCAAGAGCCATGAGATGGACGTTTCCCTGCGCGTCATCACCGACCATATCAGAAGCGCCACCTTCATGATCTGCGACGGCGTCCTGCCCTCCAACGAGGGCCGCGGCTATGTCCTGCGCCGTCTGCTCCGCCGCGCCGCGCGCCACGGCAAGCTCCTCGGCGTCAATGAGCCGTTCCTTTACAAGGTCATTGATACCGTCATCCATGAGAACGAGTGCCAGTACCCGGAGCTTCGCGAGAAGCAGGCGTACATCACCCGCGTCATCAAGACCGAGGAAGAGAACTTTGCGCGCACTATCGACGCCGGTATGGCTATCTTCTCTGATCTTCTCGCTGAGCACAAGGCAAAGGGCGAGACCGTTTTCTCCGGTGCCGACGCATTCAAGCTCTATGATACCTACGGCTTCCCGCTTGACCTGACGATAGAGATGTGCTCCGATGAGGGCATGACCGTTGATGAGGACGCTTTCAAGACCCTTATGGAGGAGCAGCGCGTCAGAGCGAGAAAGGCGAGAGAGGCTCTTGGCGATCTTGGCTGGACGGGCATAAACTTCGGTCAGGAAATGCCGGAGACCCAGTTCGTCGGCTACGACCGGAAAGAGACCGAGGCGGAGATACTCGCCATCGTCTCCGAGGATGAGATGCAGCAGGAGGTTGCCTCCGGTGCCGAAGCGATAATCGTTCTCGATAAGACTGTAATGTACGCCGAGATGGGCGGTCAGGTCGCCGACCACGGCAAGATCGTCTGCGGCGACTGCGTATTTGAGGTCAACAACGTCCAGAAGAACAAGGGCGGCAAGTTCATGCACTACGGCGTGGTCAAATCGGGTCATTTTGCAGTCGGTGACCATGTCACCGCGAGCTACTGCGAGGAGCGCCGCCGCGCCATCCGCCGCGCCCACAGCGCGACCCATCTGCTTCAGGCGGCTCTGACCAAGGTGCTCGGCGACCATGTCCATCAGGCGGGCTCTCTTGTCGAGCCTGACCGCCTGCGCTTTGACTTCACGCATTTCTCCGCACTTACCCCGGAGGAGATCGGCAAGGTCAACGCTCTCATGGCCGATATGATCCTTGACGGCGCAGATATCGAGACCAAGGTCATGCCCTATGACGAGGCAAAGAAGCTCGGCGCGACCGCGCTCTTCGGCGAAAAGTACGGCGATACCGTCAGAGTCGTGAAGATGGGCGATTATTCCATGGAATTCTGCGGCGGCACTCATCTTGATAATACCGCAAAGGTCGGCATGTTCGTTGTCACCTCTGAAGGCTCCGTCGCTTCCGGTGTGCGCCGCATCGAGGCCATCACCGGCAAGGAGGTCATTGAGCGCTACGCCGCAATGTCCGGCATGCTCAGCCGTGTCGCGGATAAGCTCAAGGCCAGACCCATTGAGATCATGACCAAGGTCGAAAATAACCTTGTTGAAATTCACGACCTGAAGCAGAAGCTTGATAAGATGAAGGATCAGCTCATGTCCGGCGAGGCGGAGCGCATGCTCTACGGCGCAAAGGATATCAAGGGTCTCAAGGTCATCACCATCACGAACGGCCCGGTCAACGCCGCCGATATCCGCCGTATGGGCGACCAGCTCAAGGATCGCTTCCCGAACATCGTCGCAGTCCTCGCGGCGACCGCCGAGGACAAGGCGACCATGCTCGCCGTCTGCGGCAAGAACGCTGTTGCCCGCGGCATCAAGGCCGGAGACCTTATAAAGAACATCACCAGGATCTGCGGCGGCTCCGGCGGCGGCAAACCCGATTCCGCAATGGGCGGCTGCAAGGAGATCCTCAAGCTTGACGACGCCATGGCAGCTGTCGACGATTTTGTCAACGCCAACGTCAAGGACTGATTTTAATTTCAAAAAAGGAGATATTGAAATGGACGATTGCCTGTTCTGCAAGATAATCGCCGGGGATATCCCCAGCGCAAAGGTCTATGAGGATGAGTATGTCTACGCTTTCCGTGACATCAACCCCCAGGCTCCGGTGCATATCCTCGTCGTTCCCAAGGCTCACATTGCCTGCGCCGACGAGATAACCGCGGAGAACAGCGTGTGGGTCGCGCGCTGCTTTGAAGCCATCGCGAAGATCGCTAAGGTCGAAGGTCTCGGCAGCGGCTACCGCGTCATCAATAACTGCGGCGCGGACGGCGGCCAGACCGTCATGCACCTGCACTTCCATATCCTCGGCGGAGAGAAGTTCAGCGATAAGATGATATGATTCTGAATACCGCGGAGACATTTTGCCTCCGCGGTATTTTGCTATGGAGGCGGCAATGAGGAAGCTTGCGACGGCGGCGACTGCCTTTTGCGCGGCGATATTCGCGGCAAATTACATACTGCCCCTTGACCGGCTGACCACCATTGCCGTTATTGCGGCGGTGCTCGGTGCGGCTCTTGCCGCGTCGCGCAAAGTGCGGCTGCGTCAGGCGGCGCTCGCCCTTGTGTTTCTGGCGCTTGGGCTGGTTTATTTCTCTGCCTATAACGAGCGCACCGCGGCACAGGCGCAGCTCCATTCCGACGAGACCACTGTGGTCGGCGGCCACGTGCTGACCTGCCCGATAGATTACGGTACGTACTGCCGCACTGAGATAAAGCTCGACTGTGACGGTCTGCCAAAGCTCAAGGCGATAGTCTATGCCGATGAGGGACTTATGAGTGCCGAGCCCGGAGACTATATCAGCTTCACCGGCAAGCTCAGTGCTGCCGACACTCTTTTCGGCGAGAGCTATGACAATTACCACGCCAAGGGAATCTTCTTCAAAATAAGCGCGAAAAGCGCCGTAAGCGTTGAAAACACAGGCTTTGACCTGCGCAGCGTACCGGTGCGGCTGAGCCGTTTTCTGAGCGAAAGTGTGGAGGAAATATTCCCGGCGGACACAGCGATATTTATGAAATCACTTATGCTCGGCGATAAATCGGATTTCTATAACGACGATGCGCTCTACTGCGCAATGTCACGCGCCGGGTTCATGCACATCGTCGCGGTGTCCGGGATGCACGTTTCCTTCCTTGTCGGGCTGCTGCAATTCATCCTTGGCCGCGGAAGAAGGAGCGCTGTTGTCTGCATCGCGCTGGTGTGGCTTTTCGTACTAATAACAGGTGCAAGCCCATCAGCGGTGAGGGCAGGCTTCATGCAGTCGATGCTGCTGATGGCACCGGTACTGCGCCGTGAGAACGACGCGATAACTTCACTTTCGGCTATTCTTGCGCTTATCCTGCTCTCAAACCCATTTGCCGCGGCAAGCATCAGCTTGCAACTGAGCTTCGGCGCAATGGCCGGGATAATCTGCTTTTCCGGTAAGCTTTACGAGGCAGCGATGAATAAGCTCCCGAAGCGCATGAAGTGCCGGCCGGTGAGATATGTGCTCGCCTCGGTGACAATGTCCGCCGGGGTGACGGTATTCACGCTGCCAATTACGGCGCTGCACTTCGGCTATGTATCGCTGCTGTCATTCCTGACGAACATACTTGGGCTGTGGGCAGTGTCGCTCTGCTTCGGCGGAGGCTGGCTGTCCTGCGCGCTGTCAGTCGTGCCGGTGCTGGGTAAGGCCGCGGCGTGGCTGTGCTCATGGCTCGCGAGGTATATCGTGCTCGTCGCGAAGCTCATTTCCGGCGTTCCGTTTGCAGTGCTCTATATGGGCAGCACAGGTGCGGAAGCGTGGATGATCGGCAGCTATGTGCTGATATTCGCTGCCTGCGTGATAAGAAAGCGCCGCGTCCTCTGGGTGAGCGCGGCAAGTATCGTCTCGGTATCTGCACTGGCGGCGCTGCTTATTCTGAACCGGCAGTTTTACAGGAATACCGACACGGTAAGCGTGCTGGACGTCGGTCAAGGGCAGTGCATCACGGCCTTTGCCGGGGACGCGACGGTGATGATAGACTGCGGCAACACCTATAATCTCTCCGACGCGGGCGACCTCGCGGCGGCCTATCTGCACAGCTGCGGCAGGGACAGGATAGACCTGCTGGTGCTGACGCATCTGCATGAGGATCATGCTGACGGCGTGCCGCGGCTGATGGAAATGTACGATATCGAAACGCTGATATTGCCGGAGGAGCGCGGGGACACGCTGTATGAGGAGATACTTGACAGCGCCGCAAGGCACGCAACGGAGGTCATCACCGCAAAGGGCGACATGACGGTCACGTGCGGCGATATAGGCATGGAGCTTTACGCGTATCTGAACGGCGGAGAGAACGAACGGTGCCTGATGTCAAGGCTGAGTATCGGCAGCTATGATGTGCTTGTCACGGCGGATGCGCCGGAAAAGCTGGAGAAAAGGTTCGTGAATGAGCACGACACCGACGGTATAGAGACGCTTATCGTCGGGCACCACGGATCAAAGTATTCAAGCGGAGATGAACTTCTCGGCGCGGTGGACGGTTCGCTTGCCGTCATAAGCGTGGGCTACAACAACTACGGTCAGCCTGCGCAGGAAACACTTGAACGTCTGGCGGCTTACGGGTATAATGTCCTCAGAACCGACGAGGACGGAACGATAGAGATACGGATAGGACAGGATAATGGCTAAGAAACGCGGCAAGGACGAGGAAAAACTGAATTATTCCGCGGCGGTGCGGGAGCTCAAGGCAGACGGCCCGGAGCGGCTGTACCTGCTCTGGGGGCCGGAGGACTATCTGCGCGAGCAGTATCTTGCACAGCTGAAAAAAATATGCCTGCCGGAAGGGGAAGACGACTTCAGCTACAAGCGCATGGACGGCCCTGGGCTTGACCCGACGCGGCTGCGCGAGGCGCTGGACGCGATACCGTTCATGAGTGAGCGCAGCTTTGTGGAACTGCGCAATGTCGACATAAACAAGCTCGCTAATGCCGACGAGTGCATGAAGCTGCTGGAGGATATCCCGGATTACTGCACGGTGGCCTTTGTGCAGAGCGCGCAGTTTGAACCGGACGGGCGGCTGAAATTCGTCAAGGCGCTGCGCGGGGAAGCGAAGGAGCTGAAGTTCACGCAGCAGTCGCAGGGAATGCTGACGGACTGGATAGTCCGCCGCTTTGCCGCCGCCGGGAAGAGCATAGAGCTTGACGCGGCGCAGCGGCTCATCTTCATAAGCGGCGACCTTATGAGCAGGCTCATTCCGGAGATAGACAAGATCGCAGCCTACGCGAAGGGCGAGAGAGTCACGGTGAAGGACGTCGACGCTGTGGCGAGTCACATCCCGGAGGCCGTTATATTCGAGATGACAGAGCTTATATCGCAGAAAAAGTATAACTCCGCGATGAGCGTACTGGCAGAGCTGCTGTCGGATAAGAACAACGAGCCGATAGCCATGACGGCCATGCTCGGCCTGCAGATGCGCAAGCTCTATGCCGCGCGCCTTGCGATAGAGCAGGAGCTGGGCAGCAAATACGTGATGGAGATCTGCGCGATAAAGTACGATTACATCGCCTCAAAGCTAATGGCGGCGGCGCGCGGCTTCACGCTGCCGCAGCTTATCCGCGCGGTGGAGCTGTGCGGCGAGGCGGATTACAGGATGAAGAGCAGCGGGCTGGACGCGCGGGAGCTTCTCAAGGAGGCAGTAGCGCGCATCGCCGCGGGTGAGAGCAAATGCACAGCGTAAGGGAAGTAATAGTCGTCGAGGGGCGCTACGATAAAAACACGCTCAGTCAGGTGGTCGATGCTGTCATCATAGAGACCTCCGGCTTCAGGATATTCAACGACGCGGAAAAGCGGAAGCTTTTGCAGACGATGGCGGCGGCGCGAGGGCTTATTGTGCTGACGGACTCTGACGGCGCGGGCTTTGTGATAAGAAATTACATCAAGGGCTGCGTCGATCCGAAGCTTGTGAAGCACGCATATATCCCGGATATCTACGGCAAGGAACGCCGCAAAAGCGCGCCTTCACGTGAGGGGAAGCTCGGCGTAGAGGGGATGAAGCCGCAGGTGCTGCTCGACGCGCTCATAAGAGCCGGGGCGACGTTTGACGACGAAGAGAATAAAAAATCCGCCCCGCGGATAAGCAAGGCGGATATGTACGCGCACGGACTGAGCGGGCGCGAGGGGAGCGCGGAGAAACGGGCACGGCTCATAAGACAGCTCGGCCTTCCGGAGCGCCTGACGGCAGACGGCCTGCTCGACGTGCTGAACGCGACGATGAGCCGGGAGGAGTTTCTGATGCTTCAAGTCTGAGTATGGACATCCTCGATAAGCACCGAAAACAGCCCGCCGATCAGCAGCACGGCCTGCCCCGTCTCATAGAGCGTGACGGCGGTCATGTAGCTGCCGTAACCGTTTATCATGCTGCCGTTCCAGCTGAGCAGGAGAACGAACGCGCACAGCAGGAGAAAGCCCGTGAGCTGGACGGAGCGGATGAATATGTACCATGCGGGCGGACACATACGCAGCATCCGCCGGATAACCGATAAAAGCTTCAAGAAAAACACCTCAAGGAGAGAATACAGCCCCTTGAGGTGGATTTCAATGCAAAAAAATTGCCAATGCAACCGGTGGTTGACAAATTTGACAGTGGACTTTCTGGCATGCAACCGATGAAAATGATAGTATCCGGACAACGAAAGCGCGGTAAGGCGCTCAGAAACGGAGGATTTGAAAAATGATATTGGCTGACAAGATAGTCGCACTCAGGAAAAAATCGGGCTGGTCGCAGGAGGAGCTTGCGCAGCAGCTCAATGTGACGCGGCAGTCCGTATCCAAATGGGAGGGCGCGCAGTCCGTACCGGATATAGATAAGATACTCCAGATGAGCCGGCTGTTCGGTGTCTCGACAGACTATCTGCTCAAGGATGAATTAGAGGAACCGGAGCTTGCTGCGACGGCAGAGGAGGATGCGCAGGCGCTGCGCCGGGTCACACTGGCGGAAGCGTCCGAGTATCTCAGGCTCAGAAAGAAAGCTGCGCCGAAGAGAGCTGTCGCAACCTTTCTGTGCGTCATTTCACCCATCACGCTCATCATGCTTGCGGCGCTGAGCGAGGTATCGAGCTTCGGCATAAGCGAGAACGCCGCGGCGGGGATCGGCCTGTGCGTGCTTATCGTGCTCGTGGCTGTCGCGGTCATGCTGTTCATGGCCTGCGCCGCGAAGGAGCGCGCTTATGAATTTCTTGAAAGCGAGCCGTTCGAGACGGAGTACGGCGTCAGCGGCATGGTGAAGGAGCGCAGGAAGGAGATAGAGGACAGCCGCACAAGGCTCAATATGATCGGTACGGTGCTCTGTATCCTTTCAGTCATTCCACTGTTTGCGGCGCTGTTCATTAATCCGACGGATATCATATGCGTCGCGGCAGTATGCGCGCTGCTCCTGCTGGTCGGCATCGCCTGCATCATGTTCGTGTACATAGGCACGTACACCGCGGGCATGGATCGCCTGCTTGAGGAGGGCGACTACACCCGCAGCAGCAAGGCGCGCAGCCATATCAGCGGCAAGGTCAGCACGATATACTGGCTGGCGGTGACGGCGATATTCCTGTTCTACACCTTCGGCCCGAACGGCAACGGACAGGCGCAGTACAGCTGGTTCATCTGGGCTATCGCCGGTGTGCTCTACGGCGCGGTGATCGCGATAGCGAAGCTCGTGAACCGGGCGGGGAAATAATTGAATCTGAAAAGGCCACGGCAGCGGGAAAAGTGCTGCCGTGGCATTTTGTTTGGAGCTTTAGCGTAAATACCCCCCAGTTCAACTGGGGATCGATAAAAAGAACTTAAAGCATATACAGGAAAAGCCTCAGGAGATAGACCCTTATAGGGCCTATTCAAAACACCGGTTCAACCGGTGGTTTTGATTCGCGCTTTACATATCGCCGGTTTTGAGATAAAATAAACTATCAGTAAACATTGCCGTCGGAAACGACGGACGAGAGGATTCGGCACATGAAGAGGATCGCTTTTTTTCAGGATAATCTGGATGTCGGCGGTATTCAGAAATCAATAATGAACCTCCTGAGGAACTTCGACTATGAGGGCTATCAGGTCGATCTGTACCTTTCCGACAGAAAGAGCTTCTGGCACGTCGATTTCCCGGAGCAGCTCACTATCAAATACCTCCCGCATATACCACGGATATATTCCTTCATGCCCTTTGACACGGCAAAGAAGCTCGTGCATCTGGATTTCTCTGACTGTGAGGAGTATGATCTTGCGATAGACTTCAATTCCTATCAGTTTTCCTGCGCCCTCGGCGCACTCACCGTGCCGGCAAAGCGCCGCGTTATGTGGATCCACAACAACGTCAGCGTGAAGCTTCAGAATGAGTGGAAGTACCGTGTGCTCTGGTCGAACTTCAAGGATAAGTTCAAGTATTACGATGAGTTCGTCGGCGTCTCGGAGGGCGTTATCAGGCCGTTCAAGGAGTGCAGCGGGGTATACGACAAGCCCTTCAACGTTATCCAGAACGTAATCGACACAAACGAGATATACCAGAAAGCAGAGGAAGAGACCGACTTTGAGGTCGACAGCAGCAAGATGAACTTCGTCGCCATCGGTCGGCTGTGCCACCAGAAGGGCTATGACATCATGCTGAACGACTTCTGCGAAGCGTCGAAGTACCGTGACGATCTGCACCTGTATATCATCGGCGACGGTGACAAGCGGCTGTCGCTGGAATATATGCGCGACAGTCTCGGCCTTACCGATAAGGTGACGTTTTTAGGGCAGCGCGCGAATCCCTTTGTGTATATGGATAAGATGGACGCATTCGTCTCCACCTCGCGCTACGAGGGTCAGCCGCTGAACATCATGGAGGCGCGCGCGGTCGGGCTTCCGCTCTACTGCACGAAGAACCTTGAGATATACAGCAAGGGGCTTGAGGGACGCGAGGATATTGTCGACGCGATAGTCCACGCGCAAAAGGAACCGAAGCACCGGGACGACCTGCACGAATACAATACCGAGATCATAAACGGCATAAAGGCGCTGGCGGAGCACACGGACGCGCCCGAACCGGAGACGCAGAAAAAGCGCGTGAGCATAATCGCGCTGCACCTCGGCATGGGCGGCGTGGAAAAAGCCATCATCAGCATGGCCAATCTCTTTGCCGAGCGCTATGAGGTGTATCTATACAGTGTGTATAAAATGCCGGGCTCGCCGTCCGTTCCGCTTGACGATAGGGTAAGGTTACAGTACCTGCTGCATGACACGCCGAACCGCGAGGAATGGAAGACCGCGGCGAGAAAATTTGCCGTCGTGCAGTTTATAAAAGAGAGCTTCCGCAGCGTCAGGATACTTATCGGAAAAAAACTCGCGGTCATAAGAACGGTCAAGGCCATCAAGGCTGGCGTACTCATCTGCACCCGGCATGAGGATAACCTGAAGCTTTCAAAATACGGCAATGCGGGCGTTGTAAAGATCGCCCAGCTGCACCATGACCATGACTTCAAGCGCAAATATGTGCGCGGCTTCAGGTGCGGTTATAGGAATATAGATTATCTCGCGATGCTCACTCCGAAGCTCACAGAAGAAGCGCAGGAGCTGATGCGCGGCTATAACGGGCATACCAAAGTCGTGTATATCCCGAACTTCCTTACGCGCTTCCCGGAAAATGTCGACGCTGCGGTCAGAGAAAAGATCGTGCTCGCCGCGGGGAGACTAACCGAAGTCAAGCGCTTTGACCTGCTTATCGAGCAGTTTGCGCATATCCATGAGCACGAGCCGGAATGGAAGCTTCGCATACTCGGCGACGGCGAGGACAGGTCAAAGCTTGTAGAGCAGATCGCGAAGCTCGGAGCGGGGGATTATATCACGCTCACCGGCAGAAAGAACGGAGACGAGGTTGAAAGCGAAATGCTCTCGGCGTCGATATTTGCCATGAGTTCGCGCTCCGAGGGCTTCCCGTTCGTGCTCATGGAAGCGCAGAGCTGCGGCCTGCCGATAATTGCATATGAT
Organism: uncultured Oscillospiraceae bacterium; assembly: GCA_934591725.1. Lineage (GTDB taxonomy): Bacteria > Bacillota > Clostridia > Oscillospirales > Oscillospiraceae > Limivicinus. Next base: position 9,190 of record CAKTPR010000027.1, on the reverse strand, counting down.
GTACGCGTCGGCCCCGGAGCCGTCGTGCATGACGGTGAGGACGGCGTGCTCGTACCGGAGGGGGAGCGGCAGCAGTATGAGGATAAGCTCTGCGAGCTTATGGATAAACCGGAGCTGAGAGAAAAAATGTCGGCAAACGCGACGGCGGCGATCAGAGAGTTCTCAGAGGAGAAGGTCGCAGAAAAGTGGTATGAGGTGATAGAATGAACAACAGCATAAACAATAACGCCCGCACCGCATTCGTGCGCAACCACTGGCTGATGGCGCTGATTGTGATACAGCCGCTGCTTGATATAATCGCGTTCTGGACGAAGAACCCTGACGGCACGCTGGCCGGTTATGTACGGCTTCTCATCATGGTCTGCCTGCCGCTGTATCTGCTCTTTACCCTGCGCGGCAGTGAGAGAAAGAGCTTTATATTCTGGATGCTGGGGATCGGCCTTGTATGTGCGCTGCACATCGCGAACACTATCCGCACAGGCCCCGTGAGCCTCGGCTTTGACATTTCATATACCGCAAAGGTCGCGCAGATGCCGGTACTCGCCGTCTGCTTCATGTACAGCATCAAAAACGACCAGACGAGAAACCAGGCGTACTGGGGGCTGTTCTTTGCAGCCGGAATCACTGCCGCGGCGCTCGGCCTGTCGGTGCTGACCGGTACGGCGAACTGCACCTACGGCGAGGGACTCGGCGTGAGCGGCTGGGTCATTGACGATAACCGCTGCGCAAACAGCATCATCCTTGTCACGCTGGCGGCGTTCTCGATATTCTGCGCCGTGAAGTCCGACAAGCCGATTATTAACATTGCCGTCCCTGTCATCGCGGCGGTCGTGCTCATCGCAAACGGCACGATGACCTGCTATATGTCGATCTTCGTGATCTTCATCGGCTTTGCTGTGTTCCTGCTGCTCGAAAAGAAAATACGCGGCTGCAAGCTCAACCGGCTTGCGGTGATAGTGCTGGTCGCTGCCGCGATAGCATCGGCGGCAGCGTACCCGCTTACGCCGAAATATAAAATAAAGCAGACCCAGAGTGACTTCGCCGAGCTTACTCAGGATGATTTTGACGAGGGTATCGGCGCGCTCGGCTACGATCTGGATTCCATGAGCAATGAGGAGAAGCTCTCAAATCCGGAGATACACACAGCGCTTGAGGATTACTACTGGAAGTGCCTGTGGATCATCACGCCGAACATGTTCGAGCGCTTTGACATAGACGAGATCATGCTCAAGTACGATCTCACGACCGACGCCGCGACGCTTATCGACACGCGCACGATAAAGAACGCCTATGCCTCCCTGATGTGGGATCACAGCGACACTCTGACGAAGCTTTTCGGCATCGACATTTCGGATATCTGGCTCACGGGTGGAATGGATCTTGAAAACGACTGGCCTGCGATACGGTACTATTACGGCTATGTGGGCTTTGCAGCCTACGCGGCGTTCATCCTGTACTTCGTGTACCTGATAATCAGGCGGCTGCGCAGAGATTTCAAGGGCTCCTTCACGGCGGATAACTTTATCCTGCTCGTCACCTTTGCGCTCCTGATAGGGCTCGCGCAGTATTCCGGCGCGGTGCTCAGACGCCCGAATGTCTCGATATATCTTGCGCTCGTCCTCGGCCTGATACACTATCAGACGGCGGTGAACCCCAGCAGCAGGATCACGAGCTGGAGAGGTGAGTGGATATGAAGCTGAGCATAATCGTGCCGGTATATAAGGTGGAGGAATACCTCGGCGAATGTATCGACTCGCTGCTTTCTCAGACGATAGACGATTATGAGATAATTCTCGTGGACGACGGCTCGCCTGATAACTCCGGGAAGATCGCCGACGAATACGCCGCGGCAAACCCGGACATGATACGTGTCCTTCACATCGATAACGGCGGGCAGGGGAGAGCGAGAAACTTTGCGCTGGATATCGCCAAGGGCGATTTTGTCGGCTTTGTCGACAGCGACGACTGGGTGACACACGATATGTACGAGAAGATGTATGCCCGCGCTGCGGAAACGGGCGCGGACGTAGTCGTCTGCGACTTTATGGAGCGCTTTGCTGACGGACGCGAAAGCGTGCTCCCGGCCTCGCTTCAGGATAATTGGCTCGGCTCGGCAGGTTCGTCCTGCAATAAGCTGTTCCGCCGCTCACTTGTCGGCGAGTTGCGCTTCCCGGTGGGGCTGTGGTATGAGGATTTCTATTTTTCGGCGGTGATGCTGCTGCGCTCGAAGCATACGGAGTTTATCGCGGAGCCGCTGTATATCTACCGCCGCGGGCAGGAATCCACGATGCACAACAACAATGCCGCGAAGAACCTCGATATGCTGACGATCATGGATATGCTGGAAAAGGAAATGGTACCGGCAGGGTATAAGGATGATTTTGAGTTCTTCCTTGTGAACCATGTGCTGCTCGATTCGATAAGCAGGCTTGCAAATCAGGATGCGCCGGAACGCAAAGAGGTCATCGGAAAACTGCGCCAATATGTGCAGGCGAAGATACCCAAGCTTTCCGGATGCAGCAGCTACAAAAAGGAGAGCCGCAAGCGCAGGCTGATAATGTGGATGAACTACCACGGGCTTGAGGACGCGGGGCAGTCTATCCTGAAAGTAAATCAAAAGCTTCACGGCAACTAAAAATTGAACCCTCGGCAGAAAATTCTTTGCCGAGGGTTGATTTTTATATGCCTATACTTTTTTCGCTTTGAGCCGGTTGTTGAGCTTCATGATAACATGCACCGCGAGATACTGCCGGTGCATGAGAAGCGCCGTCAGCAGCTTGTGCTTGCGGCTCATCGTGCGCACATAGGGGTTTGACGCGTAATCAGGGAACTTTCCGAGGAAATCCTCCCTCAGTCTGTCCTGTGCAGCGCTGTGCCAGTCGGCAAGATTCACTCTTACGGATGCAGTCAGGAACTCATGGTGGAACGCCATGTATTCCAGAACGCCGGCCAGCTCCTCACCGCGTCCAAGACCGGTATAGAAGTCTATCAGATCGTCAACAGCAGGGATTATCTCAAGGTTGCGCTCCGCGTTTTTGTTGTTCGTTACCGAGCCGGAACGCTGTAAGTATCTGTGCCACGCCTTTTGAGTGTATGCGATCTTGTCCGTAAAAGCGTAGAGCTTGAGAAGCGTGCGGAAATCCTCAAACCATACTCTTGAGGGGAAGCGTATCACATTATCGGTATAAACGCTTTTCCTGCAAATGCTGCCGCCGCATATCGGGTTTTCAAGAAGCAGCTCTGGAAAATTTTTGAGATCGATATTTTTCGTCCTGCTGCACCCGCGGTAATAGCTTATTTCACCGCCGTCCACATTCACAGCTATAGAATCGAAAATGAGGATATCAAAAGAACCGTCAAGCGCATTGAGCATCTCGCCCATCGCGCCGGGAGCAAGATAGTCGTCGCTGTCGATGAAGTAGAGATACTCGCCCTGCGCTACATCAATGCCGACGTTCCGCGCGTGTCCCTGTCCCATGTTCTCGGTCGTGATAAGACGGATGAACTGCGGATAGCAGTTTACATAATTCTGAACGATCGCGGGCGAGGAATCAGTCGAACCATCGTTGACGGCGATGATCTCATATCCCGGTTCTTCCCCACGTGAGATAGCTTCTTCAGCGGGCGGGATGAGAGAATCGAGACACTTGGCGACATAGTCCTCCACGTTATAGACCGGGATAATTACACTGAGCCTGATCATTTCTGCGCTCCTTTCCGTGCGTTATTCAGCCGCAGCAACGCGCCGGCCTCGCTGTATCTTCCGCGCATGAAAAGCGAGCACAGCAGCTTATGCTTCGGCGGCATGGCGCGGATGTAGGGGTTGCTTTTATATCCGGGGCACTTGGCGAGGAAATCCTCGCGCAGCGTTTTGAGCAGGGGATGGCGGCTGTCAGCCGGGCATATTCTCGCCGAAGCTGTCAGGAATTCATTATAGAAGCGGATATACTCCAGCTCGTTTTTATAGCGCTCACACAGGCCGCGCCCCTTATAGAACTCCGTGAGGTCGTCAACAGCGTCGATTATCTCGATGTTCCTGTCGAGCTTTGCGGCGTTCGTTATCGAGCCGGGGCGCTGGAGATAGACGTACCACGGCTTTCCCGTGGCGTAAATTTTATCCGTCATGGTGTAGAGCTTCGGCATCGTGCGCAGATCTTCGTACCATACCCGTCCGGGGAAGCGCAGCCCGCTGTCGGTGAAGAGACTGCGGCGGCATATCTTGTTGCAGCCGGAGGGGTATTCCAGCAGCAATCCGGGGTAGCTTTCGAGGCTGACCGTGCCATGCCTGCGGCAGCCGGGTTCAGTACTCAGAACAGCGCCGTCTGGGTTCACAAACACAAAGTCGTATATAAAAATATCATAGTCCTGCCGCAGCGTTTCCATGATCTCCGGCACAGCATTGTCACTAAGCGAATCGTCGCTGTCAAGGAAAAGCAGATACTCTCCATGTGCGTTCTCAATGCCGGTGTTGCGCGCCTGACCGAGTCCGCCGTTCCCGGTAGTGATGAGGCGGATAAGCTCGGGATGCTGGTTAACATAACTTTTAGCAACAGCTTCTGATGAATCGATAGAGCCGTCGTTCACAATGATTATTTCATAGCCGTCGATGCCGGGGCAGATGACAGAGTCAAGGCACTTCGGCAGATATTCTGCGGTGTTGTATACGGGGACTATAATGCTCAGCTTCAAGGCGGACACGCTCCTTACGCGGCGGAATACTCAAATAATTTTACCATAACTGCGGCTCCGTTTCAATAGCGGGGAGGTGCGGTGGAGGACGCGTTCATCCGGCAGACTTGAATTTACTGCAAATTGGTGCTATAATCCATTGACAGGCATAAGATGTTGCCAATCTCGAAAGAAAGGACAGTGCGAGAATGAAGAAGAAAACAATGTGGATCATAACTATGCTTGGACTGTGCCTTGTGCTTTATACGATAGTCGTCTCCAGAATGGAGAGCAGCACCAACGTTATCTTCGGCGGAGCCGAGGATGCTTTTGTCAGAACGGACAGCATGAATTTTACCGACCTGAGCGCGACCGAGACGCCGGAGCCGACTGTGGATATCTGGCCGAAGCTCACAACAGACGATTTTGAAGAGAACCACTGCCTCTGGATGGTCAGGGAAAACAGCCTGCTGTCATCCGCGTATAAGCCCGATATAGCAAAAATAAGCCGGACGCGCTATATGATGTACAGCACTGAATATATGGATGAGCTTGATGCGTTTCTCGATGCGATAGAGGACGCGGGTTTTGAGTATTTCATCGGCGCGGCGTTCAGAGAGTACAGCTTCCAGACGCATCTGTTCAACTCCAAGGCAAGCCAGATCGCATATGAAATGGGGCTGTCTGCCGACTATCTCGACCCCAAGTATCAGGAGGCGGTCGAAAAGGCCAAGACGATAGTTATGTACCCCGGCAGCAGCGAGCACCAGCTCGGCGTTGCGATAGATATTTTTGACCAGAACCGTTCAAGGCTTGTGTACAGTGAAATGAATCAGGAGCTTTTCGCGTGGCTTGACGAGCACTGCGCCGAGTACGGCTTCATAAAGCGCTATCCGACACGCAAGCTACTCCTCACCGGCTGGGACGAGCCGTGGCACTACCGATATGTCGGCAAGGAGGTCGCGACCTTCATCATGGAAAACGGGCTCTGCTATGAGGAGTTTTACGGTCATTACTTCCCGGATTTTGAATACTGAGTATATAGACTCCATGTCAATAGTTCGGGCAGGATATAATAAAAATATATGGCAAAGGCGTGAGCGGTGTACCGCCCACGCCTTTGCCATATATTTCATGCGGTTTTGCGTGTTTTGGAAACAAATCGCATTTCCTTACTTAATGAACATAGCGTCCCCGAATGAGAAGAAACGGTATTTCTCCCTCACCGCGGTATTGTACGCGTTCATGATATGCTCGCGTCCAGCCAACGCGGACACCAGCATTATAAGCGTGCTCTCTGGCAGATGGAAGTTTGTGACAAGTGCATCTATGCACTTGAAGCGATAGCCCGGATAAATGAAAATATTTGTCCAGCCGGAGCAGGCTTCAAGCGTCCCGTCATCTTTCGCGAAGCTTTCAAGTGTGCGGCATGAGGTCGTACCGACGGCGATAACACGCCCGCCGTTTTTCTTTGTCTCGTTCACTGCTGCGGCGGTCTCTTCCGGGACGATGCAGAATTCCGAGTGCATCTCGTGCGCTTCGATTTCGTCCTCCTTTACCGGACGGAAAGTGCCAAGCCCAACATGCAGCGTCACGTAGCAGACCTTTACTCCCTTCGCCGCTATCTTTTCCAGCAGCTCCTTAGTGAAGTGCAGCCCCGCGGTCGGTGCGGCGGCGCTCCCAAGCTCTCTTGAGTACACCGTCTGATAGCGCTCCGAGTCCTGAAGCTCCTCCTTTATGTAGGGAGGCAGCGGCATCTTGCCGAGACGCTCCAGCACTTCGAGGAATATGCCCTCGTAGTTGAATTTTACTATGCGGTTGCCGCCCTCCGCTACCTGTTCCACAACGGCGGTGAGCTGTCCGTCTCCGAAGTTCAGCTCAGTACCCGGCTTTGTCTTGCGCCCCGGACGGCTCAGGCACTCCCAGCGCCCCTCGCCGAGGTCGCGCAGCAGCACCAGCTCTACACTCCCGCCTGTCGAGCGCGTCCCGATAAGTCTCGCCGGAAGCACGCGCGAATCGTTAAGAACAAGGCAGTCTCCGGGATTCAGAAAATCCGGCAGCTCGTAAAAATGGTGGTGCTCGATCTCTCCGGAAGCCTTATCAAGCAGCAGCAGTCTCGACCCGTCACGCCTCTCAAGCGGGGTCTGGGCGATCAGCTCCTGCGGCAGATCAAAATAAAAATCCGACTTTTTCAAGTGTTTTTCCTCTTTCAGCACAGTTTTTATACGCTTTATTATAGCACTCCCCGCAGTGTTTTTCAATGAACCTGACAGCCCCACGGTAATAAATCACGGAACAAGTTAATACATTGTGTGATGAAATCTTCTATGTGGAGGCTGTTATGGTTAAAGTACCTGTTTTCAAAGGTTCGTGCACGGCAATAGTTACGCCTTTCAATGAGCACGGCGTGGACTATGAGAGACTTAAAAAGAATATTGAGTTCCAGTATGAAAACGGAACCTCGGCCATCGTGGTCTGCGGCACGACCGGCGAAAACGCGACGCATACGCCTAATGAGCATGACGAGCTTGTCCGCGTGACGGTGCGCACCGTCAACGGACGCATGAAGGTGATTGCTGGGATAGGCAGCAACAACACCGGAAATGCCCTGCGCGCGGCCGAAAACGCAAAATTCTCCGGTGCTGACGCCGTCCTCATGGTCACTCCCTATTATAACAAGACCACCCAGAAAGGGCTTGTCGAGCACTTCAGCTATGTTGCCGACCGTGTGGATATCCCCATGATCCTGTATAACGTCCCCAGCCGCACCGGCATCGGCATCTCTGCCGATACCTGCAAAGCGCTCTCTCAGCACCCAAACATCAACGGCATAAAGGAAGCCTCCGGGGACATCGCCCTGGCCGCCAAGATACGCAGCCTGTGCGGGAACGATCTTTATATTTGGAGCGGTAATGACGACTGCACCATACCGCTTATGTCCCTCGGCGCACTCGGTGTCATCTCCGTCGCGAGCAACATCGTCCCCGGCGCCGTTGCAAAGCTCTGCGCGCTCTGCCTTGAGGGCAGCTATGCCGAGGCGACGGAGCTGTATGCAAAATACGCTTCGCTCTTCTCCGCGCTGTTCATCGAGACAAACCCGATACCCGTCAAGGCCGCAATGAAGATGATGGGCATGGACAGCGGAATTCTCCGTCTCCCGCTCACCGAGATAAGTCAGGAAAGCTTTGAAACCCTCCTAAAAGCGATGCGTGACGTCGGCATAAGCGTGTGAGCCGCTTATAGTCTGACTTCAATGAACTCCGGTACTTCGTCCGTGAGCGAGGACACGGCGAGAGTATAATCCCCGCGCTCCGTGACTGAAACGCTGCACTCCGGTGCTCCGTCTATTGAAAAGCATCCGTTATCGCATTTCACGTCAAAGGAGCGGAGCGGCCTGTGCATACCCGTTCCGAGCAGCTTCAGATAGCTTTCCTTGACCGCCCAAGTCTGCGTGAACATCTTGCCCTTATCCGCCGCCTGCACTACGGCGGCGGCTTCTTTTTTGGTGAAGAACCTCTCCGCAAGCGCGGCTTTATATGCTGCGCGCCTCTGGATATCCGCGCCGACACACTTATTGCTTACTGCGCACAGTGCCATATCCGCCGAGTGCGACAGGCTGAATTCAAGCCCGATGCCGCACAGCTCAGGCTTGCCGAATTCGCCGACTGTAATTTTCAGCGGGAGCGAAGCCACCGGATATACCGAGCGCACTGCATGGATGAGCAGCAGCTCTGCGCCTAGGCTCTGCGCCCTCGCTTCAGGACGTGCAGTTTTCTCAAGACGACTGAGCCTGTAATCCGATAGCGTATGTAAAACGGCGTCAGCGGTAAGTCCGTTGACGCCGGCATAAAACACTTTCAGCATCAGGCGCGCATTGCGTCTATCGTCTTGCCGATAAGCTCGCTGAGCTCCATACCGAGCATCTCCGCGCCCTGACGGATAACGTCACGCGAGCAGCCCGCGGCAAACTTCTTGTCCTTGAACTTCTTCATCACGGACTTTGTCTCCATGTCGGATATGCCCGTCGGTCTCATAAGGGCGAAAGCCCCGATAAGCCCGGTAAGCTCGTCGGTCGCGAACAGCACCTTTTCCATGTACTTCGTCGGCTCAACGTCGATGCAGATGCCGTAGCCGTGGCTGATTATCGCATGTATCATGTCCTCGTCAATGTCCAGCTCATGCAGTATCTCATTTGCCTTGACGCAGTGCTGCTCAGGATACAGCTCAAAATCTATGTCGTGGAGCATGCCGACAGCCTTCCAGAATTCCACATTCTCCGGGTCGTACTCCTTGGCGAATTCGCCCATGACCTTGGATACGGTCTCGCCGTGCTGGATATGGAACGGCTCCTTGTTATAGCGCTCAAGCAGTTCATGTGCCTGCTCAACTGTAGGAATATAGCTCATGTTTGTACCTCCCACTGTATTTGTCTCTTTGTACGGTAAAACATGATAATCCCTCGGCATTGTATAATCAAGCATAAAATATGAAGAGACCGCAAAAAATTTGCAGTCTCTTCATA
>CAKTPR010000026.1 GCA_934591725.1 uncultured Oscillospiraceae bacterium | reverse complement strand
ACCAACTTGAAGCCAAGAGGAGCGGACTTTGCTCCGACGTGGTGACCCGTACGGGACTCCTCGCCTGTGGGCGAGCCGGGTCGCGGCTCTGACGTGCCCCCGGCACGTCATTCACTCCCGCTCCCTTCGAGTCCCGCGGGGAGTATGCAAAAAGAATCAGCCCACCTTTGGTGGACTGATCTTTTTGGTGACCCGTACGGGACTCGAACCCATGTTACCGCCGTGAAAGGGCGGTGTCTTAACCACTTGACCAACGGGCCATATAAAAGGCGCAGTCAAAAGGCTGCGCCTTTTTTGGTAGCGGCACCTGGATTCGAACCGGGGACACTGCGGGTATGAACCGCATGCTCTAGCCAACTGAGCTATGCCGCCATCTCTGCTCTTTTGAACAGCATACGAATTGTACCAGAATGACCGCGGCTTGTCAACATAAATTTTAGTTTTTCTTTCTCTTTTTTTCAAAAATATGGTTCAAGTAAAAAAGTTGCTCTTGAAATCCGCCGACTCTTATGTTATTATAATAAAGCTTTGGAGGGTTAGCTCAGCTGGTTAGAGCGTCCGCCTCACACGCGGAAGGTCGACGGTTCGAGTCCGCCACTCTCCACCAAGTTAAAAGCTACATTTCAGTGGAAACTGGGATGTAGCTTTTTTATTGACCTCCATGATAAACTGGCAGCAGTTTTATCATGGAGGTTTTTCTATGACCAGCTATGTAATTGAAATTCCGCAGAAGTATGAAAATAAAGATGTTGCAGTTCAGAAGCTACGTGTCGCAGCATATTGCAGAGTCAGCACAAAACATGATGAGCAAACGCAAAGCCTCGAGAGCCAGATCACATATTACACACGGTACATTAAAGAAAATCCCAATTGGACTTTCACAGCAATATATGCGGACAGAGCATCAGGGCTAAGTGCCCAAAAACGTCCGGGTTACCAAAAGCTGCTCCTGGATTGCAGAAAACGAAAAATCGATCTGATCATTGTAAAAGCGCTCAGCAGGTTTGGACGGGATACATTAGAAACTATTTCACAGATAAGGAGATTAAAGCAGATGAACATAGGAGTTTATGTGGAAAACATAGGAATGAACACGCTCGACACGCCGGATGTACTGCTCAGCATCTGGGCAGCAAGAGATCAAGAAGAGAGCCTGTCAAAAAGCCAAAACATCAAATTCGGAATCCGGCAGCGGATGAAGGAGGGAAAAACAATTCTGAACCACACGCAATTCCTCGGTTACACAAAGGGCGCTGACGGTGCACTCAAAGTAGCGCCGGAAGAAGCCACGATAGTTCGTAAAATATTCGAGCTGTATGTGCAGGGAAACGGCGTTCGTAAGATTAAACGCTATCTGGAGGAGAACGGAATCAAAACAGTAACCGGCAGATCTGAATGGAGTACATCGACGATCGACCGCATACTAAGCGACGAGAAATATATCGGCCAAGTGCTGATGCAGAAAACTTACACGCCAAATTATCTGACCGGAAAGCAAGAGAAGAATGACAACAAGCTCGGAATGTATCTTGTTGAGAACGCGCACGAGGCAATTATTGAACGGGAAGTATTTGACCAAGTGCAGAAAATGAAGGGGAAGATTAAAAAACGTAGTACATAATAATTCAGAATATTGCATCGGTAAAAAACATATGTGAAGCGGAGCAACTTGCGCAGGCTGTATTTTTCTCTTTTCCTTTTTCAGAAAGTATGTTACTATAAAAATGCTATCATGCTGATGAATACCGCTAAACACACTGTGTTACAGCAAGCAAAAATATGATATATAAGAGGTAATATGATGAGCGGAGAGAAGAAAACATCTCTGATTACCGTGCAGTAGATTCCTGTTACGGTTATGAGCATCGACCAGCGTGATTACATAAGCCTAACGGATATGGCAAAGGCCCGCACCGATGCAGCAAGAGCCGCGGATGTCATCAAGAACTGGCTGCGTGCCCGTTCTACGTTGGAGTTTCTCGGCACATGGGAAGTCATGTATAACCCAGATTTCAAAGTGGTCGAATTCGACCACTTTAAGAGTGAAGCCGGTTTGCATACATTTACGCTCAGTGCAAAAGAGTGGATTGAAAAGACGAATGCTATCGGAATCTATGTTCAATCCGGACGTTACGGCGGCACTTATGCACACAAAGATATTGCATTTGAATTTGGTTCTGCTATAAGCCCCGTTTTCAAGCTATATCTGCTGAAAGAGTATCAGCGTCTTAAAGACGATGAAAACGACAGGCTCAAAATTGAATGGAGTGCAAAGAGATTCCTATCCAAGAACAATTACCTTATACATACAGATGCAGTCAAAAACTATGTCTTGCCGCAGAGCAATTACACAAAGTCTAACGAGTGGCTGGCTTATGCTGACGAAGCAGATTTGCTGAATGTGGCTTTGTTCGGCTGCACAGCCAAGGCATGGCGCGAGGCAAATTCGGATCTTGCAAAAAACAGTAATATACGTGACTATGCCTCTATTGCCGAATTGACGGTATTGTCGAATTTGGAAACCCACAACGCGGAACTAATAAAGCAGGGACTGACGAAAGCTGAACGGTTTAAGCGCCTGCAGGAAATTGCACAATATCAACTCCATGTGCTAAAAGAAGCCGAATTAATTAAAGAATTGCCTTCATCAACCTAATAATTGCTTATAATCTCCAGTTTCTATCTGTCCTCAAAGTTGGCTGACACAACCAAATCGCCGCAAGCGAAATGACGCTTGCGGCGATTTTTGTGGGTTCTGTGTCATCTGCCGCGTTTGCGAACGTCCTCTTCAATATCGGCTTTCCAGTCTGCACTGAGGGGCTGGGAGGCACAGAAGCAGGCGACTGTCTCGCCGATGACATCATAGTTCAGCGCAGTGCCGACTTTGTCGCATTTGTAGGTCACGGCGCGGTCGGCGCTGATTCCGAAGCGTGCGGCTTCCTTTGCCGCGTCGATATTCGCGCCGAGGAAAAGAAACTCCCAGCCGTACTTTTCCTTTTCGTGATCGATCATGCGGCGCACCGTCTCATAGTCGTAACATCGGCTGGAATTTTCCTGACCGTCGGTAGTGATGACGAAGAGCGTCTTTTCCGGTACGTCCTCTGGGCGGGCATACTTATGGATATTCCCAATGTGGTGGATAGCTCCGCCGACAGCGTCCAACAGCGCCGTGCAGCCGCGGGTGAAATATTCCTTCTCCGTCATGGGCGGCACTTCGCCGAGCGGCAGGCGGTCATGGATGACGGTGCTTTCGTTGTCGAAGAGTATTGTGGAGACATACGCCTCGCCGGCTTCTTTCTTCTGCTTCGCGATCATGGAATTAAAGCCGCCGATGGTGTCCGACTCCAGTCCTGACATAGAGCCGCTGCGATCCAAAATAAAAACCAATTCTGTCATAATGAGAAACCCTCCTTCGTTTGATTACGCTTGCATTGTAGCGAAACGGAAGGAGGGTTTGGTCGCCTGTCAGGCGACAATTATTCGATTGATGTCAAGCGGATGGTGCCGTGCGCCGAGTCTCAGAGCTGGCTGAGCAAGGCGGCGATGGCGCTGTCGGATGCACCGTTCAGCATCTTGCCGGGCTTCCAAATCACGGCGGGGTACTTTGCATTCAGCTCCTTCTCGGCCTTTGCCACGGTGCTCCCGCCGGAGGTAGCGAAGCAGACGGCGGTCTTCCCGGAGAGGTCGTAGCTGTCAAGAAACGTCTCTATGATGCGCGGGGCGGTGTACCACCAGATCGGAAAGCCGATGAACACCGTGTCATACCCGCTCATGTCCTGCGGCAGCGCAGCGATCTCCGGACGGGAAGCAGGGTCGTTCATCTCTTTGCTGCTGCGGCTGTTCTTATCCATCCAGTTGAGGTCTGCGCGCGTGTAGAGGACAGCGGGTCTTATTTCAAAGATATCCGCTCCCGCCGCTTTGGCGAGCTTCTCTGCGGCATTTTTCGTGACGCCGCTTGCGGAAAAATAGACGACTAATTTGTTGCTCATTTAAGTTTCCTCCTGTTATAACGATTATGTTTCGTGCTTCTTCGGCCTGTTCCCGCCGTTCCATGTGCCGGGATTCGTGTCGTCGGGTATTGTACCGGCCAGCACAGCCTCATAATGCCGGACTTTTATCTCCATGTATTCGACCGTCGCTTTCGCTTCGTCGAGACGCTTATACGCCTGCTCGCGCTGGCGAAGGATGATCTCATAGCGCGCATGGAGATTTTTTTCCGACTCCGGCTGCCTGCACAGTTCGCAGTATTCCCGAATATCCTCCAAGGATGCGCCGCAGTGCTTCAGACAACTTATGCCCTGCATCCAATTGAGGGACTCCTCATCGAACACGCGCTTATTCGCGGCGTCGCGTCCGCAGGGCAGCAGGCCGCTGTCCGTGTAGAACCGTATCGTGTGCTCCGTCACGCCGAACATTTCCGCGATCTTGCTTTATCGTATAGCGCATACTTTCCACCGAAAAAGGTCTTGACTTCGAGTAACTCGAACCTGCTATGCTTATTATAGCACAGGCAGAGCACTTGCGCATCTGATTTTGGAGGTCACATTATGGAATACATAAAGCTGAATAACGGGATGGATATGCCGGTGCTCGGCTTCGGTACGTTCATGCTTGGCGGCACGGCGTGTGAGGACTCGGTCGCCGAGGCGATACGCTGCGGCTGCCGGCTCATCGACACAGCGGAGGCCTACGGCAACGAGGCCGGGGTCGGGCTCGGAATAAAAGCGAGCGGCACGGCGCACGGAGCATAAATGGCTTGAGAAAAAGAACGTCGCACACATGGCGTATATTCCGCTCGGCCAACGGCAAGACCCCGGCGCAGATCATGCTGCGGTTCCTGACCCAGCAGGGCATTGCCGCTATTCCGAGGAGCAGCAGACCGGAGCACATCCGGGAGAACTTCGATATATTCGATTTCAGGCTCACCGAAGATGAACTGGCGCTGCTCCGCGCGGCGGACAAGGCGCTGCCTTTGATAGGCCGCCCCAACAGCCCGGAGCTTGTGGAAATGTCGCTGACGTGGTGATGTAAAACACCGGATACAGCCGATCAGTACGGTCGGCTGCATCCGGTGTTTCTTTATATTAGCTATGCCTTGTACATTTCCCACATACGGGGTTCGTACTTTTTGTACATATACACCGCGAGGGAGAAAGCCAGCAGGTCGGAGATGCTCTGGCTCATCTGCACGCCGAGCAGACCGAGAAACAGCGGCAGCAGTATGACCGCGGGGATAAAGAACAGCCCCTGACGCGCGGCGGCAAGGAGACTTGCGGGGCTGGTGTAGCCGCAGGTCTGGAACATCATGTTGTTCATTATCACCCAGCCGACGAGCGGGAGCGTCACGCACTGGCAGCGCAGAGCAAAGGAGCCGATTGCAATGACCTCGGCGTCGCCCTGACGGAACAGAGCGATGAGCCTGTCGGAGAACACAAAGCCCAGTGCCGCTGTCACCAGCAGGACGACCGACGCGACCTTGACGCCGAACCAGAACGCTTTCTCTACACGCTCACGCTTACCCGCACCGTAATTGAAGCCGCAGACCGGCTGGAAGCCCTGACCGAAGCCTATCACCGCCGAGCCTGCGAACTGGCTTATGCGCCCGACGATGGACATCGCCGCGATAGCCGCGTCCCCATAAGGCCCGGCGGCGCGGTTGAGCATCATGACCGAGAGACTGCCAAGCCCCTGACGCACAAGCGAGGGCAGCCCGCCGCCGAATATCTGCCCCATTACGGACGGCATACAGCGCACGTATCTGAACCGGAGCGGCACGCAGCCCGCACGCTTGAGCGCCCAGAGCAGTATCACAAAGCTCACGAGCTGGCTGAGCGCGGTAGCCGCCGCAGCGCCCGCAACGCCCATATCAAAGGTGAAGATGAACAGCGGGTCGAGCGCGACATTGAGCACCGCGCCTGAGGTGATGCCGATCATAGCAAAGTTTGCATTGCCCTGAAGACGGAGCTGGTTATTGAGCACGATCGCCGCCGTCATATATGGCGCGGCAAAAAGGATATATCGCATATACTCCTTGGCGTAGGGCAGTATCGTAGCTGTCGAGCCGAGGAGCAGAGAGAGCGGTTCGAGAAGCAGATGACCGAGGACGCATATTATAAGCCCCGCGCCTATGGCTCCCGCAAAGCCGCAGACGGCCAGCGTCTCCGCATCCTCCACGTCTCCCGCGCCGAGGTGCCGGGAGATGGAGTTGCCCGAACCGTGGCCGAAGAAAAAGCCCGTCGCCTGGATAATTGCCATCAGCGGCAGCGCGACGCCCACCGCGCCTGTCGCGGCGTTGGAGCCGAGCTTGCCGACAAAGTAGGTGTCGGCCATATTATACAGCGCCGTTACTAGCATGCTTATTATCGTCGGCACGGCCATGCGGCAAATAAGCCCCTCAACAGGGGCAGTGAGCATCATCTTCTGCTTTTCAGTCTGCGTCATCTGTGCGTACTCTTTCTCTTTCCTTATTTATAAGTATTTTAGCACAGAACCGTATGGCCGCGCAAGCAAAAGACTTTTTGACACCGGAGCACGGCAGTGATATTATTAAGACGATCTTATATAAAAGAGGGATAGCATATGGGTATTCTTTCACTGCTCAACAGCGCTCCGATGTATGCCATCTGCGGGGGGATAATTGCCTTTGTCGCCGCTGTGTGCATCGTGTTCATGGTTCGCGCCTACCGCGCCGGCATCGCCATGGGGATGGATCCGGTGAAGCTCAAGCGCGCGATCACCTCCAGCGCCACATTCTCTGTCCTGCCGAGCGTCGGTATCCTTCTGGGAGTCATTGCGCTCTCCGGAAGCCTCGGCACACCGTGGCCGTGGCTGCGCCTGTCCGTCATCGGCGCGCTGCATTATGAGACGCAGGTCGCGCAGGCGGCGGCTGAAGCCGTCGGTATAGGCGGACTTTCCGCGGCGGATATGACCGCGCAGGCCTTTTCCACCATTGCGCTGCTGATGAGCGTGTGCATCATGTGGGGCATGGTGCTGTCGGTGTTCTTCAACAAGCGCTATCTCGGCCGTCTCGGCGGCAAAAAGACCGGTACAGGCGGCGCGGGCTTCGGCGATATCGCTATGACCGCGATGTTCATCGGCCTTGTCTCGGCGTACATAGGCAGCTATATCGGCACCATCGTTTCGGGCAGCGGCCTGTTTACCTTTACCGGCAACGTCATGCCGCTTATTGTGGCGGTCGTATCAGGCGCGGTGATGGCGCTTTTCGTGTACCTTGCGGAAAAGAAAAAGCAGGGCTGGGTCGACAGCTTCTCCGTTGCCGGGAGCATGCTCATCGGCATGGCGGCTGCCGTGCTCATAAAGCTTTAAGGAGGTGCGGATATGGATAAAAATTACTTTGAGCGCTACAATTCCCGCACGCATACCATCGGGCGCGTGAGCTCCGTTATCGTACTCATAATGCTCGTCGGCGCGCCGTTTCTCATCGGCGCTTACCTCGGCGCGATGCCAGACCTCGGCGCGGCGGCCAAGGCCTTTATCTCCGTCGGCCTTGTGTGGACGGTGAGCAGCGTCGTGGAATTTCTCGTCTACACGCCGATGCTCGGCGCGGGCGGCGGATACCTCGCGTTCATTACCGGCAACCTCATAAACATGAAGATACCCTGCGCTGTCAACGCGCGTGATATCGTCGGCGCAAAGACAGGCACGCCTGAAAATGAGATCATCTCCACGCTCTCGATCGCGACCTCTTCACTCGTGACGATAGTTGTGCTCGCGCTCGGCGTGCTGCTGCTCGTGCCGCTCCAGCCGGTGCTCCAGAGCCCAGCGCTCCAGCCTGCGTTTGAAAACGTAGTCCCCGCGCTTTTCGGCGCGATGGCGTATAAATATTTCCGCGGCAATATGAAGATCGCGGCAGCGCCGCTGTTTATCATGAGTATGCTGTTCGTGTTCGTCCCGTCGCTCACCGCGTCGACGAGCTTCATGATAATCCCGTCCGGCGCGATGGCCATCGGCATCGCGTACCTGCTCTATAAGAAGGGGGCGAAGGCATGAAATATCTTCTGCTGATCCCGGCGCTGCTGGTGCTGCTTTTGCTCATTGCCGTTGTGCGCACGCTGCTCATGCCCAATAAGCGCTCCGACTACGCCGCCCCTGAGGCGGACGATAAGGCGATGCTCCTTGCGCAGAAGCTCTCGAAGATGATCCGGTATGACACGACATCGCACGCGAACGTCCACGAGGAAGAGAAGTTCCTCGGCTTTCATAAGGTGCTCGAAGAGCTGTTCCCGCTGGTGCATGAAAAGCTTGAGCGCACCGTAATTGACGGAAACCTCCTGTACTATTGGAAGGGGAAGAGCAGCGAAAAGCCCATCCTTCTCATGAGCCATCAGGACGTTGTCCCCGCCGAGGGCGAGTGGCTGCACGAGCCGTTCTCCGGCGACATTGCCGACGGCAAGGTCTGGGGGCGCGGCGCGTCCGACACCAAATGCTCGGTCATGGCCTTTTTCGAGGCGGTCGAGGAGCTGCTGCGCGAGGGCTATACCCCAGAGTGCGACGTGTACCTTGCCTCCTCCTGCACCGAGGAGTGGGCGGGGGACGGCGCGCCGAAGATCGTCGAGGAGCTCAAGCGCCGCGGCGTTGAGCTGTTCATCGTCTGCGACGAGGGCGGCGGCATAATTTCCGAGCCCATCGGCGGCATAAAGGGAAATTTCGCCATGGTCGGCGTGTTCGAGAAGGGCAAGGCCGATGTGAAGTTCACCGCGCGCTCCACCGGCGGGCATGCCAGCGCCCCGGCGAAGAACACGCCTATCGCGCGCCTTGCCGCGTTCGTGAACGAGGTCGAGACGCACACGCCGTTTAGAAGAAAGTTCCTGCCTGAGGTGAGCGCGATGTTTGCGCGCCTTGCGCCCTACGCTCCGTTCGGGCTCAAGCTCGTCATGGGGAACCTCTGGCTGTTCGCCCCGATAATGAAGCCTGTCCTCGGCAGGATAAGCGCGCAGGCCGGCGCGATGCTCCAGACGACCATCGCCTTTACCATGCAGTCCGGCTCAGACGCTTATAACGTCCTCCCGCAGGAGGCGACGCTCGGCGCAAATATGCGCTTCATCCCGCACCAGGGCGAAAAGGAGAGCCTTGAAATTATCAAAGCGCTTGCCGCAAAGCACGGCCTTGAGACGGAGATAGTCCACTCCAACGACTATACCGAGCCTGTCGACATAAACGGCGAGGCTTTCAGTCTCGTCGAAAAGGTCATCGGCGAGACCTTCCCCGGCCTGCCCGTCAGCCCCTACGTAATGACCGGCGCGACCGACGCGCAGTTCTATCAGCCGATATGCCCAAGCTGCATCCGCTTTGCGCCCGTTATCTACGGCCCTGAGCAGATGAAGGGTATGCACGGCCTGAATGAGAACATCGAATACAACTGCCTGCCCGGCGCGGTGAGCTTCTATCAGAACCTCATCAAAGCGCAGGAGCGGTGAAACCTTTGATATGCAAAACGGACGTACCAAGTAAGGTACGTCCGTTTTCCGTGTGTATTATTATCAGCCGTTGAGGATGCTCATGAACTCCTCGCCGGTGATGGTCTCTTTCTCGTAGAGGTACTTTGCGAGCTCGTCGAGCTTCTCGCGGTTGTCGGTGAGTATCTTCAGCGCCTTTTCGTGCTGTGTCTTCACCAGCTCCACGACCTCGCGGTCGATCTCGCGCTGGGTGTCCGCGGAGCAGGCGAGCGAGGTGTCCCCGCCGAGGTACTGGTTTGTCACCGTTTCGAGCGCGACCATGTCGAACTCGTTGCTCATGCCGTAGCGGGTAATCATCGCGCGGGCAAGCTTCGTGGCCTGCTCAATGTCGTTCGACGCGCCGGTCGTAATGGAGCCAAAGATAAGCTCCTCCGCCGCGCGGCCGCCGGTGAGCGTTGCGATCTTGTTTATAAGCTCGTCCTTCGTCATGAGATAGTGATTGCCCTCGTCGACCTGCATCGTGTAGCCGAGCGCACCGGAGGTTCTGGGGACGATGGTTATCTTCTGCACGGGGGCGGAGTTTGTCTGCTTTGCCGCGACGAGCGCGTGGCCTATCTCATGGTAGGCGACGATGTGCTTTTCGTGGTCGGTGAGTATCGCGTTCTTCTTCTGGTAGCCCGCGATGACGACCTCGATGCTCTCCTCAAGGTCAGCCTCCTCGACTATCTTGCGCCCGTTTCTGACAGCGCGCAGCGCTGCTTCGTTCACGATGTTCGCAAGCTCCGCGCCGGAAGCGCCGGAGGCCATGCGCGCGATCTTGTTGAAGTCGACATTGTCGGCAAGCTTTATCTTCTTCGCGTGTACCTTGAGTATCTCCTCTCTGCCCTTGAGGTCAGGCAGCTCGACCGGTACGCGGCGGTCGAAACGGCCGGGACGCGTCAGCGCCGGGTCGAGGGCGTCGGGCTGGTTCGTCGCGGCAAGGATGATAACGCCGTTGTTGCCCTCAAAGCCGTCCATCTCGGTCAGCAGCTGGTTGAGGGTCTGCTCGCGCTCATCGTTGCCCATGACGTTGCCCTGACGCTTCTTGCCTATCGCGTCTATCTCGTCGATGAACACGATGCAGGGCGCCTTTTCCTTGGCCTGCTTGAACAGATCGCGCACCTTGCTCGCGCCCATGCCGACGAACATCTCCACAAACTCGGAGCCCGACATGGAGAAGAACGGCACGTTCGCTTCGCCCGCGACGGCCTTTGCCAGCATAGTCTTACCGGTTCCCGGAGGGCCTACGAGCAGCACGCCCTTGGGCATGTTCGCGCCGACCTCGCGGTACTTTTCGGGGTTGTGCAGGTATTCGACGATCTCGGCGAGGTTCTCCTTGGCTTCCTCCTCACCGGCAACATCGTCAAACCTTATGCCGTCTGCGGACTTGACATAGACCTTCGCGCTCGAACCGCCCATGTTGAACATCAGGGAGTTCGGCCCGCCGTTCATCATCTTCTTGCTCATCACATCGCCGATCCAGACGAAGATAAGTATCGGCAGCACCCATGTCAGCACGAAGCTGAGAAGCGGCGAGGTCTGCTCGATGATCTCGCTCGAGAACTCCGCACCGGCTTTATACAGGCGCTCGGTGCGGTCGGGGTCGTCCATGAGGCCGGTCTTATAGAAGTTCTGCCCTGCCTTGTCGGTGAAGATGATCTGGTTAGTTTCGATCTCGACCTTGCCTATATCGCCCTTTTCGGTCATGTCCATAAAGGTACCGTAATCGACCTCCTTGACGGCGGCGTTCGCCATCGCGGGCACAGCGAGAAGGTTAAACAGCAGCACCGCCAGCATGGCGACGACGGCATAGTATACAAGCGGTCTCTTGGGATTTTTGATCTCTTTCATAATGACTGCTCCTTTACAGGAAGAATTTCTTATGCAGCGATTCTCTGAGCGGGCGGCATATGCCGATAACTATCAGCATCACGCCGAGGATGAAGCTCACCGAGAACGGATAGAACGACCAGATGAACTCATCGTGTACATGGAAGTTCAGGTTCAGCAGGAACTCCACCAGCACCGTGTACGCGCCCGAAAGGATTATAGTCCCGCCGAAGATGAACAGGTAGCCCTTGCGCAGGTACTTGAGCAGCGTGACCGCCGCGGTGAGGATAAGCCCGGCCGCCGCCGTCACGGGCAGGGCAAAGCTCAAAAACCAGTGCCCGCCGGTCGCACAGTTTATATACAGCAGGTACAGCGCCGTCATCGCGAAATCTATCGGGATGAATATAACGGGGTTCGGGTACCGGAACCACAGCGGCAGGACTACAAGCGTATAGAGCAGTACGACCGCACCCACGGCATAGCCCGACCAGATTATCTTCCCGTTTATCTGCCAGTCACACAGGAGCGTGGTGACTATCGGCAGCAGGAACAGCATCGTCACGACGAACATTATGCCTGAGTGGTTCACTTTTTCCGGCTCTGCCGCGGGCATGCGCGGATATTGCGGCTCGCCGTCCGGGCGGCTAAGCTCCGGGTTAAAAACAACAGTCCCGCACAGGGGGCATTTCTTCTCGCTGTCAGCCAGCTCGACTCCGCATTTTATACAGTACATCTATCTCTCATTCCTTTCCGCGCGTCAGCGTTCGTTGCTCTCGACCTTGACGTGAACGCAAAGCTCGCGCAGCACCTTGTAGAAGTGCATCTCAAGCTCCGGCTCGGTGATCGAGCGCACGAGGTTGAGGTATATCGTCCCGCCGTAGGACAGCAGCGCGCAGTTGTACGCCGTCCTTGACGGCACGCCTATGATGAAGTCCATGCGCGTCACATACTGCTGCATGATCTCCGGCAGCTTCACAAGGCCGAGGTTCGACATACACAGGCAGGACTTGCATTCGCCCACCGCGTCGAACACCGCCTTCATCGCCGCGTTCTTTACCACCAGCGGCATCACCTTGAGTATCGGCGACTTTTCGCTGTTGACGTTCGTGGCGATCTTGGTGCTCATCTGCTTTGCCGTGACCTCCATGCCCATGCGGTGATGGACATTGTTGCATATCTCCGCAAAGCTGTATTCGCCGAGCTTGGGGTCTATCTCCGGCGTCACATAGAGTGCGAAGTTGCGCATGGTCTTGCTTGGGAACAGGCTGCGCAGATTGACCGGCACCAGCACCTTGACCGGCCTGCGCAGACGGCGGAACGGTACGCGCTCGGCCTGCAGGCGGAGTATCGCCTGCATCATCGCCGCCGTCAGAAACTCCGTGACCGTCGCGTTATACTCGTGCGCCTTTTTGCGCACGGCGTCCGAATCAAGCATAAAGGTCGTCAGGTGTACAAAGCCGTCCGGCTCCGTCTCGCCCTTGAGCGTGTAGGCAGTGGCCTCCTTGCGGCTTGCAGCGTAGGGACCGCAGTTCTTGAGAAAGCTGTCCTCCAGCTCCTCCGGCGACGGCTCTTCGAGTCTGCCGAGCACGCCGTTTTCCGCCGGGATACTGATGCCGTATTTGCGCGTCAGGTACTCGGCGACGAGGGTCTTGAGGAATATCATCCCGCCCGTGCCGTCGGTGAGCGCGTGGAATATCTCAACGGCTATGCGGTTCTTATAGGCGATAACGCGGAAGGCGCACTGACGTATATCCTTATGCGACATGTGCGCAAGGGGATAGGCCTGCTCGCTCTGTATCTCCGGCACCTCAGGTACGCGTTCGAGATAGAACCAGAACAGCCCGCGCCGCAGCCGCACGCCGATGGACGGGAAGCGGCGCAGCGTGACGTCGAGCGCCGTGCGCAGCACCTCCTTGTCGACAGGCTCCGTGAGCGTTGCGGACAGGCGGAAAACGTTGCTCCATTTCTTGCGCCGCGCGGCAGGGTATATCTTCGCCGCATTATCCAGCCGCAGCCATTTCTGCTTCTGCTCCGCGGCCATGACCTTCGTGAGGAACTTGTTCATATCCTCAAAGTCGGACATATTCTCATTGAGCATATAGAGCACATAAGCGTGCCAGCGTTCGGGCGCTATGATCATCTGGCTTGAGCACCCGGCTTCCAGCAGCTTCTCGTGCATCCTGCGTGAGTCGTCCAGCAGTATCTCGTCCCCGCCGACGAATATTAGCGACGGCGGCAGACCCGTGAGGTCGCCGAAGAGCGGGGACACCTCCGGTGCATCCTTCGGCGTCACGCCTCCGGTGTAGCACCCGGAATAGAAATTCAGCAGCTCCTCGGTAAGCGAGGGGTCGTTGTCGCGGTTCACCGCGTAGCTCTCGCCGGAGCAGGTGAGATCCGTCCACGGCGAGATGGCGATGATGCCGCAGGGCAGCGTCATGCGCTTTGACTTCAGGCGCAGGCACAGCGCGTAGATGAGCCCGCCGCCCGCGCTCTCGCCGCACAGGCATATCTGTCCCGGCGTGTAGCCCTTGGACAGCAGATAGCGGTAGCTCTCCTCCGCGTCGTCAACTGCGGCGGGGTAAGGGGCTTCGGGCGCGAGACGGTATGCCGCGCAGAACACGCGCACTCCGCACTCCGCCGCGAGCGTCGAGCCGAAGCCCTTGGCATATTCAAGGTCGCCGCAGGTGTACCCGCCGCCGTGCAGATAGAGCACGACGCCGGAGCGCCGCTCCTCCTTGGGGATTATCCACGCGCCCTCAAAGCCCTCAAAGGGGTGATCCTTCACGATGACGTTGTGCCGGTGGATGACCTCCATAAGCTCGCCGAGCTTGTCCTGCCCCTTGCGCGTCACCTCAAGCGAGCATGAGGCGACAAAGGGCTTGAAGAAATTGAGCTGCGACCTGACAAGTTTTGCAGAAAGTCCCATTTATCCATCCTTTACCCCGGCGTGTGCCGGGGATGATTGTTAGTCTTAATTTATATATTATAGCAGAAATTTGCAGCCTTATCAAGACCGACGATTACCCGCGGCTGCCTAATCGGATCATTACATAAGGCGGCCTTTTGCGCAAGATTTTGTTGGCAAAGGCGGCGGCGCATGGTATAATACCATAGTTACTTATACAACGGAGGAGCGGCGCGGTACGCGCAGCGCATTTGAGATATGGAAAAACGTGAATTTATCGACGCGGGACGCATCGTGAACACGCACGGCGTTGCGGGCGAGGTGAAGATAGAGGTCTGGCTGGATTCGCCGAAGTTCTTTCGGAGCTTCAAGCGCATATACCTCGGCGAGCAGGAGATGAAGGTCGTCTCCGCAAGGACGCATAAGGACTTCATCATCGCGAAGCTTGAGGGCATCGACGATATAAACGCCGCGATGGCCCTCAAGGGGCGCGAGGTAACAGTCCGCCGCGAGGATGCGGCGCTGCCGCATGGGGCGTTCTTTTTGCAGGACATCCTCGGCGCGCGCGTCGTGGACGAGAACGGGAACGAGATAGGCGAGCTTGTCGAGATAATGGAGCGCCCGGCGTCGAATGTGTACGTCGTAAAGGGCGAGACGGAGCACCTGATCCCCGCGGTGCCGGAGTTCGTGCTGGCGACGGATGCGGATAACGGCGTCATAACCGTAAGGCTCATCGAGGGGATGTAAGGCAATGCGCATAGATATAATGACGCTTTTCCCCGCAACGGTCGATGCAGTGCTCCATGAGAGCATAATAGGCCGCGCGGCGAAGAAGGGCATAGTTGAAATAAACTGCGTGCAGATACGCGACTATACCGAGAACAAGCAGAACCAGGTGGACGATTACCCCTACGGCGGCGGCTTCGGCTGCGTGATGATGGCGCAGCCGCTCAAGAGCTGTCTCGACGCGATAAAGGCGCAGACGGAGGGGATGCGCCGCCGCGTGATATATATGTCCCCGCAGGGCAAGCCCTACACTCAGGAGACGGCAAAGCGCCTCAAGCGTGATTACGATCACCTCGTGCTCGTCTGCGGGCACTATGAGGGCGTGGACGAGCGCTTCATCGAGGAGTGCGTCGATGAGGAGATATCGCTCGGCGACTTTGTCCTCACCGGCGGCGAGATCGCGGCGATGGCCGTGGCAGATTCGGTGTGCCGCCTTGTGCCGGGGGTGCTTGCCGATGAGCAGTGCTACACCGGCGAGAGCCACTGGGACGGGCTGCTGGAGTACCCGCAGTATACGCGCCCGGAGGTCTGGGAGGGGCGCACCGTGCCGGAGGTGCTGCTGAACGGAGATCACAGCCGGGTAGAGCTGTGGCGCCGCCGCCAGCAGCTGGAGAGAACAAAGGAGAAAAGACCGGATATGTACGAAAAATTCGAGCCGCAGGACGAGACGGACAGAAAGCTCATGAAGGACGTCGAGCGCAGCGACGGGCGCATAAAGCTCACGGAGAAACTGGCGTGCATTCCGGCGGAAAAAGAGGACGTCGACCGCATCATGGAGATCGTCGCCTACGCGCGCAGGTCGCTCAGGGCGCTGCATGTCGACCAGTGGCAGGGCGACTATCCCGACAGGGCGGCCTTCGAGGGCGATATAGAACGCGGCGAGCTCTATAAGCTCATGCACGGGGACGACCTCGCGGGCTTCTTCATGCTCTCCGACCGCGAGGAGCCGACCTATGCCGATATCACCGACGGCAAGTGGAGCTCCGACGCGCCCTACTGCGTAATGCACCGCAGCGCCATAGCCGAGGAGTACCGCGGCAGCGGCCTGTCGGGCTACCTTATTAAATGTGTTGAGGAGCTGACGCGCAGCCATGGGCGGCGCTATATCAGGATCGACACGCACCGCAACAACAAGCCCATGCAGAAGCTGCTGCGCAGCAGCGGCTACCGTTACCGGGGAAATATCCTCATCACCGGCGAGCCGGGGCACGACCCGCACCGGCAGGCCTTTGAAAAAATGCTGAAGGACAAGAAATGAATCTGCTGACGGACATCAATTATATACATGACCTGCTCGCGCGGCACGGCTTCCGCTTCTCAAAGTCGCTTGGGCAGAACTTCCTCACGGCCTCATGGGTGCCGGAGGACATTGCCGAGTCCGCGGGGCTTAATGAGAATACAGGCGTGCTGGAGATCGGCGCGGGCGTCGGCTGCCTTACGCGCGAGCTTTCGGCGAGAGCGGGAAAGGTAGTGTGCGTCGAGCTTGACCGCGCGCTCGAACCGATTCTTGCCGAGACGCTCATCGGCTGCAAAAACGTCGAGATGGTCTACGGGGACATTCTCAAGCAGGATATCCCGGCACTTGTCGCGGAAAAGCTTCCGGGGCTGCGCCCCGTGGTATGTGCAAATCTGCCGTATAATGTCACCTCTCCGCTCCTCACGGCGCTTATCGAGGCCGGCTGCTTTGAGAGCATCACCGTCATGATCCAGCGCGAGGTCGCGCGGCGGATATGCTCAAAGCCCGGCATGGCGGATTACGGCGCGTTCGGTATCTTCGTGCAATGGTATGAAGAACCGGAGCTGCTGTTCGATGTGCCGCCGTCCTGCTTCGTCCCGCAGCCGAAGGTTACATCGAGCGTCATCCGCCTGAAAAGGCGCGAGGAGCACCCCGCCGCGGTCATGGATGAAAAGCTCATGTTCCGCATCATCCGCGCCGCATTCAACCAGAGACGCAAGACCCTTGTGAATGCGATAAGCTCTCAGTTAGGCGAAATCACCAAGGAACGGGCCGAGCGCGCGCTCACCGAATGCGGATACGATCCGCGGATCCGCGGAGAAGTATTGGATATTAGTGGTTTTGCGAAAATCTCAGACAAAATATTGGCTATAATAAATACAGATTTGTGATTAAAATGTATTGAAAAAATGGCGCTTTATGTGATATCCTAAGGAGTGCAGAAGATACTGCATTCACTGTTATCTGCCAAATCTTAATTTACCATAGAAAGGATAAAAAAGATGAGCAAGAAATACGTCTACCTGTTTTCCGAAGGCAACGCAAACATGCGTGAGCTGCTGGGCGGCAAGGGTGCAAACCTGGCCGAGATGACCAACATCGGTCTGCCTGTTCCCCAGGGCTTCACCATCACCACCGAAGCCTGCACCCAGTACTATGAGGACGGCCGTCAGATCAATGATGAGATCATGGCTGAGATCATGCAGTACGTCGCAAAGATGGAGGAAATGAACGGCAAGAAGTTCGGCGACCTCCAGAACCCCATGCTCGTCTCCGTGCGTTCCGGCGCCCGCGCCTCCATGCCCGGCATGATGGACACTATCCTGAACCTCGGCCTGAATGACGACGTCGTCGCCGCCATGATCAAGGGCAACCCCGATCCCAAGTTCGAGCGTTTCGTTTACGACTCCTACCGCCGCTTCATCCAGATGTTCTCCGACGTCGTTATGGAAGTCGGCAAGAAGTACTTCGAGCAGCTCATCGACAAGATGAAGGCCGAGAAGGGCGTCACCTCCGACCTGGAGCTCGATGCTTCCGACCTCAAGAAGCTCGCTGAGCAGTTCAAGGCAGAGTACAAGAAGCAGATCGGCGAGGACTTCCCCTCCGACCCGAAAGTCCAGCTCTACGAAGCTATCCGTGCGGTCTTCCGTTCCTGGGACAACCCCAGAGCAAACGTCTACCGCCGCGACAACGATATCCCCTACTCCTGGGGCACCGCTGTCAACGTCATGCCCATGGTGTTCGGCAACCTCAATGAGAACTCCGGCACCGGCGTCGCATTCACCCGTGACCCCGCCACCGGCGAGAAGAAGCTCATGGGCGAGTTCCTCGTCAATGCACAGGGCGAAGACGTCGTCGCCGGCGTCCGCACCCCGATGCCCATCGCCCAGATGGCAGAGCAGTTCCCCGAGGCATATGCCGACTTCGTTAAGGTCTGCAGCATTCTCGAGGAGCACTACCGCGACATGCAGGACATGGAGTTCACCGTCGAGAACGGCAAGCTCTACATGCTCCAGTGCCGCAACGGCAAGCGTACCGCTCAGGCCGCTCTCAAGATCGCATGCGACCTCGTTGACGAGGGCATGATCGATGAGAAGAAGGCCGTTCTGATGATCGACCCGAGAAACCTCGACACTCTGCTCCACCCGCAGTTCGACACCGCCGCCCTCAAGGCCGCAACTCCCATCGGCAAGGGCCTCGGCGCATCCCCCGGCGCTGCCTGCGGCAAGATCGTCTTCTCCGCTGAAGAGGCCAAGGAATGGGCTGCCCGCAAGGAGAAGGTCGTTCTCGTCCGTCTTGAGACCAGCCCTGAGGATATCGAAGGCATGAAGGCCGCACAGGGCATCCTGACCGTTCGCGGCGGCATGACCAGCCACGCGGCAGTTGTCGCCCGCGGCATGGGCAAGTGCTGCGTCTCCGGCTGCGGCGCTATCGCCATGGACGAGGCAAACAAGAAGTTCACCCTCGCAGGCAAGACCTACCACGAGGGCGATTATATCTCCATCGACGGCTCCACCGGCAACATCTATGACGGTCTTATCCCCACTGTCGACGCTACCATCGCAGGCGAGTTCGGCCGCATCATGGGCTGGGCTGACAAGTACCGCCGTCTCCAGGTGCGCACCAACGCCGATACTCCTCACGATGCACGCAAGGCACGTGAGCTTGGCGCACAGGGCATCGGCCTGACCCGTACCGAGCACATGTTCTTCAACAGCGACCGTATCGCTGCCTTCCGTGAGATGATCTGCTCCGACACCAAGGAAGAGCGCGTTGCAGCTCTTGCAAAGCTTGAGCCGATGCAGCAGGAAGACTTCGAGGGCATCTACGAAGCAATGGGCGGCTACCCCGTAACCATCCGCTTCCTCGATCCTCCTCTCCATGAGTTCGTTCCCACCGAGGAAGCCGACATTGAGGCTCTTGCAAAGGCTCAGGGCAAGACCGTTGAGCAGATCAAGAACATCATCGCTTCCCTGCACGAGTTCAACCCCATGATGGGTCACCGCGGCTGCCGTCTGGCTGTCACCTTCCCGGAGATCGCCGAGATGCAGACCCGTGCCGTTATCAAGGCGGCTCTCGCCGTTCAGGCACGTCACCCCGAGTGGAAGCTCGTTCCCGAGATCATGATCCCGCTGGTCGGCGAGGTCAAGGAGCTCAAGTTCGTCAAGGATGTTGTCACCGCAGTTGCGGATAAGCTCATTGCCGATGCCGGCTCCGACATGAAGTACCTCGTCGGTACCATGATCGAGATCCCGCGCGCCGCTCTGACCGCTGACCAGATCGCCACCGAGGCTCAGTTCTTCTCCTTCGGCACCAACGACCTGACCCAGATGACCTTCGGCTTCAGCCGTGACGACGCCGGCAAGTTCCTCGGCGCTTACTACGACAACAAGATCTACGAGAGCGATCCGTTTGCACGTCTCGACCAGGTCGGCGTAGGCAAGCTGGTTGCCATGGCTGCAAAGCTCGGCCGTGAGACCCGTCCGGAGATCCACCTCGGCATCTGCGGCGAGCACGGCGGCGACCCCAGCTCCGTCGAGTTCTGCCACAAGGTCGGTCTGGACTACGTGTCCTGCAGCCCGTTCCGCGTTCCTATCGCCCGCCTTGCAGCTGCACAGGCCGCAATCAAGGAGATGTAATTCCCGAAAGGGCAATTACCGCATAATTAAAAGGCACCCGTCACCGCAAGGTGATGGGTGCCTTTCCTTATATAATTAATAAAGCTCTTAATAATTCGCGTTAACATTTTATTTACACCGCGTGAATATGTGACGCTTGATTTTTGCGTAAAGAGTATTTATACTTATCAAGTGAATGTATGTGAAAAAAATGCCGTACTGCGGCAGCTGAAAGGAACGGATGCGATTTGAAGAAGAGGCTTGTGAGAATAATTGCCGTTGTTCTGTGCCTTGTGATGTGCTTTGGGCTGACGGGCTGCTCAAAGAGCCTGAGCGCTATGCTCATCGTCAAGAAAACGTACAGAGCCATTGCGGAGCTCCAGAGCATGAGCTTTGACCTCAAATCGACTGCCAACGGAACCTCAAACGGGGAGCCTATCAAGGCGACTGTCAAGGCCAGCTGCGAATGGATACTCGATCCGTTCACGATGAAGATAGATGCGACGGCTTCCCTCGGCAGGATGGGACGGATCAATCTGCCGATGTACATCGCGATGGAGGGCGAGCAGCTGGAGCTGTATTTCGGATACAGCCTCGGCGGCGATGAACCGGTATGGATGGCGGTGGATGTCGAGTCCGACGGTGAGGCTGCGCAGATAGATGTGGCGAGCATTATCGCAATGTTCGAGAACAACACGCAGCCTGTCTCAATGTCGGACGAGGAGAAACTTGAGGAGTCCACGGTCATCCCGCTGACGCTTGAGCTGCCCGGCAAGATGCTCATGAACGCCATAAGCGGGAACGGGCCGCACAAGAGCAAGATGGACAACATCCCCATATCGGTGAACATAGATAAAGAAACACACATTCCGACGCGCATCAGCGCCGACCTTGCGCCGCTGCTGAAGTATCTCATAGCTGAGTCGGGCTTCGGCTTCTATCCCAATCTGAAGATCCAGAGCGTCCCGACCGAGCTCACGGTGACGGGCGTGAACAGCGTCAAGGCGATCACGCTGCCGGACATGACCGTAAACGGCGCGGCGGTGACACTGCCTGCGGCCAGTACCGAAAAGCCGGTAGTGGTCGAGACTCCGGAGCCGTCTGCCGTACCGGAAGAAAAGGCTGACTGAAAACCGAATTATGATTACAGTATGATCCCACCGGATTTTTCCGGTGGGATCATTAATAATTCTTGACTGGTACGAATACCGAAATGACATTGACAAAAGCTGTGTCATAAGATATACTGGATTTGTGTAAAACCGCACGGACATATGAATGCGCCTGGCGGACAAATTATATTGATCGGGAGGTCATGCTTATGAAGAAACCACTGCGCTATATGCTCTCCGTGATGCTGATGCTTGCGCTGATGCTCTCCATGGGGACGGCGGCATTTGCCGACAAGACGGACAGCGAGCTGCCTGTCGAATACGTCACCTACGGTGTCGGGCTCCCCGATGCGCCGGGAGTTGACAGGCACGAACTCGGCGATGACGACATCACGATAGACGGCGTGAGCTGGAAGCCCAAGACGTCGGAGGATAAGCTATATGTCCACATCCTTGATCTTGCTGCGGCGAAGCTGCTGCGCGGCTGCACGGGCGAGGCCGAGGAGCTTGGGATAGACTATGCGAAGCTTTATATCGAAAACGGCCTGATACAGGTCAAGGAGGATGTTCCTACCGCCGAGGCGGAGGAGCTGCGTACAAAGCTTGATAAGCTCACCTACGCAGCGGTCATAGGCGTCGTTGCGGGCGACAGGTTCAATGTCGGTAACGGCGGGGACGTGAAGCTCCAGGTCGTGGTCACGGGGTTCGTGACCGGCGCGCAGGAGACGGAAGCATCCAAGAGCGGCCTTGATGTCAAGGGAATCGGCGTAGTGACCGAAAACGGGGAAACAGATATGGAAGCAACCATCAAGAAGGGTATGGATGCAGTTTCCAAAATCGAGAGAACCACGGTGTTTATTATCTACGGCGGGACTACAGAGTACTATTCGGACTGGACACCGCCAAAGTATTCTTTAGAGACGGACAATGATCAGCCGGCGGATGATGGCGATGCACTTTTGACGCACACGAATAAAAGTGGTTGGGTAGGCATCGCAAATGCAAAAGACGACAATACAAAGTACTATATAAAAGTCATCGGACTCAATGGCGATGGCGGCGGGGAATATGTGCAGATAGGCGATCTGTCAAAAGTTGATCCCTCCGCTAATCCTGATGATTTTGATGGAATGCTTGTCAGTATCATAGGAAATAAAGACGGCGAGCTTGCGGATAGAATTATTGTGTCTACGGATGGAACTGACGACGGAATCGTTATGACCATTGATCTAAAGGATGGGACTGCGAAACAGAAAGATTTATACGACAAAGAAGGACTGTTAATAGATGCTGCGCCGGACGGCTATGAGGAACCTGATAATAAGGAAGATTATAATGTGGTGTATGAGCCTTCGGTGAATGAGGATGGCAGTAAAAATGACATTGTCATAAAAGTAGAAGGTGATACCGCAGAAGTTACGGTGAGAGACACAGTAATTGCAGAA
The DNA here is from genome assembly GCA_934591725.1 of uncultured Oscillospiraceae bacterium. Taxonomy (GTDB): domain Bacteria; phylum Bacillota; class Clostridia; order Oscillospirales; family Oscillospiraceae; genus Limivicinus. The sequence continues at coordinate 1,220 of CAKTPR010000026.1, read as the reverse complement.
AACAGCGAAGACGGCGGAGAAATTGACATATCCTGATTCGGAAAGCAAAACAGCATAGCCAAAGGCACGGCGGAAAACCGCCGTGCCTTTTAGTTGACAGATGCGGCATCCGTGTATATAATCAAGCTGCGCCGCATCCGCCTTGAGCGGAGCGACAGCAGGAAGGAATTTAATATGAGTAACGCAACACCCCGCAAAGGGCTCCGGAGACAGACCGGACTTGCCCTGTTCGCATCCATCATCGTCGTACTGCAGGTTCTCAGCAACTTCGTGCGCTTCGGCCCGTTCCCGATAACGCTGGCTCTCGCGCCGATCATCATCGGAGCTGCGGTGTACGGAAGCTCTGCCGGAGCATTGCTCGGCGGAGTATTCGGAACAGTAGTGCTCCTGACCGGCATTGCCGGGTGGGACGGCGGCGTAGTCATGCTGCTGATGGGTATCAATCCCATTGCCTGCATCATCATCTGCATCGGCAAGGGCGCAGCGGCAGGCTGGATATCCGGCCTTGTGTACAGGCTGCTTGCAAAGAAGAGCGAGCTTGCGGGCGTTGTTACCGCGGGCGTCGTCTGCCCCATTGTGAACACCGGGATACTGGTGATCGGCCTGCTCCTGTTCTTCAATTCCACGATCCAGAGCTGGGCGGGCGGCCAGAATATGCTGTACTATGTCATTTTCGGACTGATGGGCATAAACTTCGTGGTCGAACTGCTCGTGAACCTCGTCCTCTCGTCGGGCATCACTTCCGTTATCAAATACGCAGGGAAGGGCAGGAGCTGAATATGATCCTCGCAATTGACGTCGGCAACACCAATATCGTCCTCGGCATAATAGAGAATGGGGAAATTCAGAACGTCGTGCGCATCCATACCGATCTGCGCGAGACGGGGACGGAGTACGCGATAAAGCTGCGGCAGGTCACGGACTTCTACGGGATCGACCTCAAGAGCTTCGAGGGGGCGATCATTTCCTCGGTCGTGCCTCCGGTCACGGAGTCGCTGCGTCTTGCGGTGGAGAGCCTTATCGGCAAGAAGCCGCTGATCGTCGCGCCGGGAATGAAAACCGGTATGAACGTCAGGATAGACGATCCGTCGACCATGGCGGGCGACCTCGTTGTCGGCAGCGTCGCCGCAATCGCATGCTACGGCGCGCCGCTCATAGTCATCGACATGGGCACCGCGACGACGATGGTGGTCATCGACCGGGAAAGCAGCTACCGCGGC
>CAKTPR010000025.1 GCA_934591725.1 uncultured Oscillospiraceae bacterium | reverse complement strand
TGTCAGGATCAACGAGCCCCTGCTGTTTAAGCACGGCCAACATCTGATTCTGACTTAGTACATCGGATATTTTCTTGTTGATTTCTATGACATCTATGCTCCACAGCATTCTACGATTACGTATTTCTATAAGCCCGCGGAGCACTTGGGATAATATATCTGGATTCGACTTCAACTTGAAATATAGACGTTGAAACGCATCGTATATTTCAAGTTCCGGAATTGCTTTATTGGGACATTTACCTCCCTCATCATGGACGACGCATACCCACTTCCAAGTACCGGCGTTGGACTTGCACCGACAGCGCGAGCTGCATATGCAGCGCACTTTCTTACTTAACGGTCTGTCTGTAGCCGCTTGAGATACTTTTCGCTGTGCCCTCAGAGACTTAGCGCGGTTGAATGTTTCCTCTGTGATGATCGCCGGATTACTGCCTGTGACGAAGAACATCTCTCGTTCACCATGATTTCGAGGAGCTGTTTTCGGCAGGGTCGCTGTCGTATAGCGCTTTTGAAGCAATGCATTACCGGCATACCGTTCATTGGTAAGAATGTAATCCACAAGTTCTCTTGACCATCGGCGGTCAAGCATGTTTTCGCGATTCAATGCGGCAGCTATCTCCCTTGAATTCAGCCCGTTAAGGTAGTCCTCATATATTTTGGCAATTACATGACGCGCTTCCTCAACTACAGCCAATTTGCCGTTTTCAAGATGAAATCCGACCGGAGCACAGCAGGTATTGAACGTTCCGTCACGCATTCTTTTTCCTATGCCCCACTTGACATTCTTAGATATGGACTCGCTCTCGGCCTGTGCCAGCGATGCGAACACGGCGGTGAGCATCTCGCCGGAGACTTTGCCGGTGTCAATGCCCTCTTTTTCAAAGTATACGCTTACGCCGCGAGCTTTCAGAGAACGTACCGTTTCGAGGCACTCGGTGGTGTTCCTCGCAAATCTGGATATGGACTTCACGAGTATCTTGTCTATGAGCCCGCGCTCGCAGTCGCGGAGCATACGCTTGAAGTCGTCGCGTTTTTCTATTGAAGTGCCTGTAATACCCTCATCGGCGTAGATGTCTACGAGCTGCCAGTTATCCTTGCCGGATATGAGTTCTGTGTAGTATCGGTTCTGTGCAGCAAAGGAGTTTAGCTGTTCGTCAGATGATGAACTGACTCGAGCGTAGGCTGCGACTCTCAGCCGTATATCCTGCGGCTGCTCTGTTGCCGCTATCGTTATAACTCTCGCGGTGTTTTCCTGTGCCATGCGTCGGTTCACCTCCCTCTGCAGCAACACACAATACCACAACACCTTTCACAAAGCTACTGAAACATGAGCATTTTCAGACAGAAATAATAAGTGTAGCGCCGGTCTGTTTTGCAACGTGGGAAAGTATCTTTTCAGCCTCTTTCTGCGTTATCAGACCGTTGTTTCGCAGCTCTCTGAGGATCGTCGCCGTTACCCACAGGTCTATGTCTGCTGTCATTGGATATCTCAATTCCTTTCGTTATATTGTGATTAACATGAGTAGCTGCACATATTATATCTTGATTATGTGCAGCTATCAGCAATACGTGCTTGCTTTTCTGCATATAATATGTTATATTTAGGTGCAGAAAGGTTGGCGCTGTATGAGAAAATTTGATTACTCTTTTTTGAATAATGGGCTGCTGCCCGCAAATCTCGTGAATCTGACTTCAAACATTGCCGCGCTGAAAACTATGGCAGGCGTGCGCAAGGAAGAATACTCGAAGATCTTTACAGAGTTGGAAGCTGTCGCAAAGATACAGTCGATCAAAAGCTCCAATGCTATCGAGGGCATCGTAACAAGCGACGAGCGTATTGCTGCTATCGTCAATCAGAACAGCGCTCCGCTGAACCACAACGAAGCAGAGATTGCCGGGTACAGAGACGCCCTGAATGAGATCCATCTGGGGTATGAGCATATCGACTTCCGCCAGAGAGATATTCTTCGGCTGCACGAAATGATGATGGGCTTTACAGGCTATGAATACGGCGGGAAGTATAAGACAGACGACAATGTGATTCTGGAGATTGACGCTGATGGGAACCGCCGCGTTCGCTTCCGTCCGACTCCCGCAATCGAGACCCCGGAAGCAATGGAGCAGTTGGAACTCGCTTATCTGGACGCTCGAAGCGACGCAAACATCAACCAGCTTTTGCTGATCCCATGTGTGATTCTGGACTTTCTCTGCATCCATCCGTTCAGAGACGGCAATGGCCGGATGTCCCGTCTGCTCTCACTTCTGCTGCTATATAAGAATGGCTTTGATGCCGGTAAGTATGTGTCCTTTGAGGAACAGATCAACGATTACAAGGCATATTATTATGAGGCGCTGCGGCAGTCATCGGCGGGGTGGGACACGAATGAAAACTCCTATTTCCCGTTCATAGAGAATTTTCTCTCAACTCTGTATATGTGCTATAAGGAGCTGGACAAGCGCTTTGCTGTTGTTCACGGGAAGAAGGTAACAAAGAAAACCCGCATTGAAGCGACTGTTCTGAACAGCCTGACACCGATATCGAAAGCTGAGATATGCAGAATTCTCCCCGATGTCAGCCCGACGACAGTTGAGGCAGTTCTCGGCGAAATGGTTCGTGCGGGTGCCGCAAAGCGGATAGGCACAGGACGAGCGTCACGGTATATTAGAGCATAGGGAGGCCATTCAGTACTGAGGAATAATTTGATTCAAGCAGCAGTGAACTCTATTTGATCCAGAGTTCACTGCTTTTTTATTCACTTACTCTCTCGCAGAAAACGAGAAGCCTCTGCCGCCCACCGGTGTTCGGCGGATGGCAGGTCAGGAGAGTCACAAGGTCGCGTCCCTCCTGTATCTTTATCGCATCAACATCGTCCGGCGAGATGACCTGTATATCCGCCACCTCGTACTTCATCAGCGTCCATACGTTATCTATGTAAACAGTGTCGCCAATCTGAAGCTCATCGAGATTCAGAAAATACGGGTATCCGTTCCAGCCGCGATGACCGGCGATCACGGAATTGGTATTGACCCCGCCGATGGGAACACTCGTCTGTCCAAGAACTGCCGCGCCATTTGCCATGTTCTCATCGTTCGCGCCGAGATACAACGGTAAGGTCACCTCAAGCTTCGGAATGTAGATTATCCCGAAGGTCTCATCCTGCAAGCCGTACTGTGTAAGGATGAATGCAGGCTGCTCGTATGCCGCCGCATTTGTGAGCGCTATCTGCTTGCCTTCGTACAGCCAAGTGTTGCTGATTTAATATTTTGTTGTCTATCCAAATTACTTGCTCATTAACTTACCTCCGGCTATGGCAAAAGCGCCGGATCGTTAATTCTACAAAACCAACAATCCGACGCTTGAATTTTTGTGATATTTATTTTTTGAAAATTTCGGTACATGTTTGTATTTCGGTCGCGCAGCAGGAGAACACAGTAGCTATATTACCTAAAATATGGAAAAGACCCTGTTCAAGTCTGGGAGAACAGGGTCTGTCATCAATGGAAAAACAAAAAAATTTTCCGGGCCTTTTGTGCCCGGAAAGCCTTGAGGACACTGCGTTTGACGCAATGTCCTCAAAATTGGCTGACAATGATGGAGGCGCCACCCAGACTTGAACTGGGGGTCGCGGATTTGCAGTCCGCTGCCTTACCACTTGGCTATGGCGCCATATGCAGCCCTGCATAAACAGAGCTGATATAAATGGAGCGGGCAACGAGGCTCGAACTCGCTACCTCCACCTTGGCAAGGTGGCGCTCTACCGGATGAGCTATGCCCGCATGACTCGTCTGGAATCAGACGAGTGGTGCCTCAGGCCAGAATCGAACTGGCGACACGCGGATTTTCAGTCCGCTGCTCTACCAACTGAGCTACCGAGGCAAATATGAAACAGGATGGTGGGAACAACTGGACTCGAACCAGTGACCCCCTGCTTGTAAGGCAGGTGCTCTAACCAGCTGAGCTATGCTCCCGCGTGACAGCTAGGTTATAATACTAAAAAAAAGCCGAGTTGTCAATATCCTATTTCAAATTTCTTCAAGTTTTTTCCGGAGTGCTTATTTCTCTCAGCTCGTCGGGCGTAAAGTCATAGACTTTATCGCAGAACTGGCAGCTGACGGAAACATCCTTCCCCTCAGCCGCGATCTCCTCTATCTCCTCCGCGCTCACGCAGCGCAGCGCGTCAAGCACACGCTCGCGGCTGCAGTAGCAGCGGTACCCGATCGGGTGCTCGCCCACGGTGTGGTAGTCAAAGCCCTTGAGCACCTGACGGAAAAGCTCCTCCTCGCCGTCCTCGCTGAGTATGGTGGTCAGCTGATCCATCATGAAGATATTGTCTTCGAGCCGGGAGATGATCTCCTCCTCCGCGCCGGGCATGAGCTGGACGATGAAGCCGCCCGCCGCCTTTACCGTGCAGTCTGTATCCACGAGCACACCAAGCGCGCACGCGGACGGCACCTGCTCGCTCTCCAGCAGATACGCCGTCAGATCCTCGGCGATCTCGCCGCTGACGAGCTCGACCGAACCGATATACGGCTCTTTGAGCCCAATGTCACGGCTGACGGTGAACATGCCGTCCCGTCCGACGGCGGCGCCGACATTGAGCTTGCCGTCGCTGCGCAGCGGAAGCTCCGTCGCAGGGTTGCCCACATAGCCGCGCACATTGCCCTCGCAGTCGGACACGGCGACGATGCCGCCCAGCGGGCCGCCGCCGTTAATGCGTATCGTGAGCGCGGCGTTCTCTTCCTTCATATCCTGCCCCATGAGCGAGGCTGCGCACAGCGTGCGCCCAAGCGCGGCGCAGGCCGTCGGCGCGCAGCCGTGTATCTGCCTTGCGCGCTCCACAGTGTCGCGTGCGTTTATTACCGCCATCTTTATCGCGCCGTCACCGGCGGTCGCTCTGATTATTCTGTCCATAAAATCTCCGTTTACTTCCTTTTTGCAGTGATAAATATTCTCCCCGCGTTGCCCTGCGGGCAGTCGTGTCTTACGGCAACATCGCCGAAGCCCGCCGCTTCAAGCAGTGCGCGCAGCTTTTCCGGCGTGTGCGCATATTCAATATGCTCCTCGCTCTCCCGCGACCACAGGCCGCGCCTTTCGAGCGAGAAGATATCCATGCCGTAGACGATGGCCGAAAGCTCCTCGTCGAAATCAGCGCGCCAGAGGCAGAGCACGTCCTCTTTCTCATCGACGAAGATATCCCCGTCGAGCGCGCGCAGGAACTCCGGCGCGCGGATATCGAAGATCAGCAGCCCCTCCGGGCGGATGAACAGGTGCAGCCGGTGAAACAGCTCCGGCAGCTCCTCTGCGGGGATATAATTCATCCCGTCGAGCGAGCAGACCGCCGCGTCCACCGTGCCGTAAAGGTCAAGCTCCCCGGCCTCCTGACAGATAAACAGCGGCGGCGTGACGCCGGGCACAGCCTTGGACTGCGCCTCCATCAGCATATCCGGCGACTGATCCACCGCGATCATCTCATAGCCGCGCCGCGCAAGCTCCCATGTGAGCGTCCCCGTGCCGCAACAGAGATCGAGCAGCATCGAGAACTCCCCGCCGTCGCTGCGGAACTCTTCCTCGTAAAAATCGGCAAAGCTCCCGTATGGGACATCCCCGGTCAGCTTATCGTACCACGGAGCAAGGCCATTGTAGCAGCTCACTTCCCGCTCTCCTTCAGGCGCTCAAATGCGAGCTCATAGCCGCCCGCACCGTACTGGAGGGAGCGGTTGACGCGGCTGATGGTCGCGCTCGACGCGCCGGTCTCGGCGAGGATATCGTTATAGATCATGCCGTTATTCAGGCAGTCCGCGACCCGGAAGCGCTGCTCCATCGCGATAAGCTCCGGCGCGGTGCACAGATCGTCAAAGAAGCGCATGCACTCATCAAGCGTTCTCAGTGACAGTATCGCCTTATACATGTCCTCGTTGCGTTCTTTTTTCTGGGTCTTATTCATTTTTACCTCCCCGGTCAAACCATGTTGTTTCACGCTTTATCTGATTCGTACTTTACATCATAAAAGGGAAATTGTAAAGGGCAGCGGGGCTGTTTACACAAAATTTAACATATGCCTGATAATGGCTCTTGCGTAAAATTTGCGGACAAGATATAATGTAAGTAATAATTGCAGCCGCCCGGCGCGTGAGCCGCGGCGGCGGATCGGAGACGCTGTATGCTTTTTTATCCCGGCGGGTTTAGTATGACGGCCGTGTGGCTGGTCGCGATGATCGTTCTGCTGATAATCGAGGGTATCGTACCGGGGCTTGTGTCGATATGGTTCGCGATTGGCGCGTTTGCCGCCATGATCTCTGCGATCCTCGGCGCGCCGCTCTGGCTCCAGGTGCTCTGGTTCTTCGCCGTGTCGATCCTGACGCTGTGCCTGACAAGGCCGTTTGCGAAGAAATACGTCAACTCCCGCGCCACGCCGACGAACGCGGATATGCTCATCGGCAAGGAGTGCGTCGTCACTGAGGCGATCGACAATGTCCTCGGCACCGGCGCTGTGACCGTCGGCGGCAAGGTGTGGACTGCCCGCACCGAGGAGCCGGACGGCAAGGCCGAGACCGGCAAGGTCATGACCGTTGTGAAAATAGAGGGCGTAAAGCTCATAGTAAAGTAAAAATTTTTAATCAATATTCAGGAGGAGAAACCATGCCAGAGATCATTTCCATCGCGATTCTGCTGCTCGTCGTTATCTTTATCCTTGTCCGCTGCATTCGCATCGTGCAGCAGGCAAAGGCCTACGTCATCGAGTTCCTCGGCGCGTATAAGACGACGTGGAACGTCGGCCTGCATTTCAAGATCCCCTTTGTCGAGAAGGTCGCCAAGGTGGTCACGCTCAAGGAGCAGGTCGCAGACTTCCCGCCCCAGCCCGTTATCACCAAGGATAACGTCACCATGCAGATAGACACCGTCGTCTATTTCCAGATCACCGACCCCAAGCTCTACACCTACGGCATTGAGCAGCCCATGGTCGCCATCGAGAACCTCTCCGCCACCACACTGAGAAACATCATCGGCGATCTCGAACTCGACCAGTGCCTTACCAGCCGCGATATCATCAACACCAAGATGCGCACCATCCTTGACGAAGCCACCGACCCGTGGGGCATCAAGGTCAACCGCGTCGAGCTCAAGAACATCCTGCCGCCCAAGGAGATCCAGAACGCAATGGAGAAGCAGATGAAGGCCGAGCGTGAACGCCGTGAAGCCATCCTGCGCGCAGAGGGTGAAAAGCGCGCCGCGATCCTCGAAGCCGAGGGTGAGAAGGAATCCGCCATTCTCCGCGCCGACGCAAAGAAGCAGCAGCAGATCCTTGAGGCCGAGGGCGAAGCCGAGGCTATCCTCAAGGTTCAGAAAGCCACCGCCGAGGGCATCAGGCTCATCAACGAAGCCGATCCCTCCGAAGCCGTCATCAAGATCAAGGCGATGGAAGCCTTCAGCGCGGCGGCAAACGGCAAGGCCACGAAGATCATTATCCCCAGCGAGATACAGGGCGTGGCAGGTCTTGCCAGCGGTCTTGTCGAAGCCGTCAAGGGTGACGTAAAGGCTGAGGAGTAAACTGCAAAATCTAATTTTACTCAGACCGGCGTATGAATTTCATATCGCCGGTCTGTTTATATGAAAGGAAGAGGACAATGGTGGACTACGACAGGGTGCAGGATTTTCTTGAGGCGCACGGCATGGAGCCGGAGCGCGTCGACCCCAGGCGCGAAGCCGCGCTGATGCTTGAGGATATGCGCCGCGGCCTTGCCGGGGAGAAGAGCGACATGCCCATGATCCCTACATATCTCAGCAACGACGCCCAGCTCCCGCTTGGCCGCAGCGTCGCGGTCATTGACGCCGGCGGGACGAATTTCCGCTCCGCGCTCGTGCGCTTCGAGGAGGACGGCTGCCATGTGTCCGAGCTGAATAAATGCAGAATGCCCGGCGTCGGCAAGCCCTGCACATGGGGTGAATTCATTTCCTTCGTCGCTGACAGGATAGAGCCGCTGATGTACAGGGCAGAGAGCATCGGCTTCTGCTTTTCTTACTCTGCGGACATCACCCCGGATATGGACGGCCGCGTCATCCGCATCGATAAAGAGGTCGTGGTCACAGGCTCCGAGGACAAGCTTATCGGCGCGTCTCTCAGGGCGGAGCTTGAACGCCGCGGCATTACCGGCAAGCGCGTCGTCATCCTTAACGACACTGTCGCCGTTCTCCTCGGCGGCGCGGCGGGGCTGGATAAGCGCGCGTACAGCGGCTTCATCGGTCAGGTGAGCGGCACGGGCACGAACACCTGCGTCTCCCTGCCGGAGCGCCTTATCGGCAAGCTCGGAAGCAGCGAAGAGCGCGGCATGATAATCAACATGGAGGCTGGGCTCTATACCGGCATCCCGCGCGGCAGCTTCGATCTCATGCTCGATTCCGCAAGCAACAATCCCGGTCTCAAAGCCTTTGAAAAGCTCACCGCCGGGGTCTATCTCGGCCAGCTTTGCCGCCTGATGCTCATCGCCGCGGCGGATGAGGGGCTCATCTCCCGCGCGGCGGGCGAGGGCGCGCGGCGGCTTGAGGATATCGACTCCGCCGTTATCGATGCCTGGGCGTGCATGGAGCGCGGAGAGCTGTTGGGCGGCGCGGAAGCCGACCTTGCCTTCGCTTCCCGGCTCAGCCGAGCTTTGTTCAAGCGCTCGGCGCGCTGCATGTGTACTGACCTTCTCGCGCTCGCGATGCTCACCGGTGCGGGGAAGAACGCAGATAGGCCGCTGTGTGTGCTGGCGGAGGGCTCGCTCGTGCAGAAGAGCCGTATCTACCGTCCGGAGCTTGAGCGCCTGCTGGAGGAATACGGCAAAGAGGCCGGAGTCCACTTCGTTCTGAGGGTAGGACAGGAGACGACGCTTCCGGGTGCTGCCGCCGCTGCGCTTATAAATTAATTTTATGAGTTTACCATCAATTGACAAGAGCACACACGCCTGACAGCGTGTCTTTCCGGTGCTTTTTGTCCTTTTCGCCTTGACGGGCGTCAGCCCGTCTGCGTCTCAAAAACCAAAAATCACACAAAAATCCATCACTGTCAGGTGCAAGCAGTTTTGCCGGAGCAGAAATGCGCTCAGGCAATGAAAAGCCCGCAGGCAATACTTTGTGTATTGGCAAGGGCTTTGAAGCAGCATGGGCATTTTTCTGCCCGTCAAAACCGTGTGTGTCCTTGTCAATTGATGGTAATAATTCTGCGTTAATTTTTCTTAAGCCGTCTTGCGTGGGGCTTGCGCACCTGCTATAATAGCAAAGCATTATTTTGATATGTTTTTGCACGGAGATAACGTATGTTTGAGTGGATCGCCGGCACGACCGCCGGTAAATTTATATCGACCTTTTTCATATCCATGCTGCCTGTTGTGGAGCTGCGCGCGGGGCTGCCCTCCGGCATTGCCCTCGGCCTTGATTACCCGCTGGCACTGACGGCGGCGGTCATCGGGAACATGGTTCCCGTGCCGTTCATAATCATTTTCATCCAGCGCGTGTTCATATGGCTGCGCAGGCACTGGCCGAAGATGGACAGCTTCATTACGAAGCTAGAAGCCAAGGCGCACCTCAAGGGTGAAAAGGTGCAGAAGTACGGCCCCATCGCGCTGCTGCTGTTCGTCGGCATCCCGCTCCCCGGCACCGGCGCATGGACAGGCTCGCTCATCGCGGCGCTGCTTGAACTCAAGCCCAAGTCCGCGATCCCGTGCATCTTCCTCGGTGTGCTCCTTGCCGCCGCGATAATGACCGCTCTGACCTTCGGCGTTATCCACGTCGTGAACTGAAAATAAGATTTAACGCCGCCCCGGAAAACTTCCGGCGCGGCGTTTTTGATTTTCCCGGCCGGATTGAAAAAAACGGTGCGGTCTGATAGAATGTCTGCATAAAAACGGTGTGCAAGGGAGAAGCGCGATATGGCAGCAGTGGGAATGGTAGTGGCGATAGAAGTGGACGCGGTGCTTGACCGGTACGGGAAAGCGGTGCGCGAGGAGAAGCTTGCAGGAGTAACCTTCATGGAGTACCGCACCGAATACGGTACTCTGTACGTGGCGCATTCCGGGCCGGGAGAGATCGCCGCAGCTGCCGCGACCGCACTGCTTATCGGGCATTACGGTGCGGAGCTGATAATCAACTTCGGTGTAGTCGGCGGGCTGACGCCTGAGATGGCGCTGGCAAAGACGGCAGTGGTAGAGGGCGTTGTGCACTATGATTTTGACGCGCATCAGATCGGCTGGGGAGAGCCGGGACAGTATCCCGATTTCCCTGACAGGCTTGTACCGACCTCACCGGAGCTTGTGGCAAAGGCACTCGAAATACAGCCGGAGCTGAAAGCGGTCGTCTGCGCCTCGGCGGATAAGTTCGTTGACGAACCGGATAAAAAGCGGTTTCTCAACCGCAGCTTCGGCGCGCATATATGCGACATGGAAACGGCGGGCATCGTCATCACCGCGGCGCGCGCAGGCGTACCCTGCCTTATTATCAAAACCGTCTCCGACGGCGTGGAAGGCGGCGCGGCGGAATTTGAGAAGGAGCTTGGCCGCGCATCCGCGATCTGCATCGACGTCGCGGATAAGATCGTGCGTGAGACGCTGAAATGATCCTGTGACAAGCAAAAAGAGCCGCAGCGAATTTTCTTTCCGCTGCGGCTCTTTTTATATCATATGACGCTCTCGCGCCGGTAGTCGGTGAGGTCGCGGCCAAGCTTCCCGTACAGCTCCTCGACCGTCAGGCACTTATTCTGCACCGCGTCAAGCTCCGCCTTGGTCACGCCGACGAACTCGACAAATTCCAGTGCGCCGAACGGCGTTGTGATAGGCTGTGCCTTGACGTCCGGCACGGTGATGAAGCCGGTTATGCCCGACTTGTGCTCCGCGTCCACGCCCGCGGTCTGCCCGGAGCTGAGGTACTCATACGGCAGGAACAGCTCGTTCGTCTCGAACGTGACAGCGGCGATCTGCTGGAAGATACCGCAGATATTCTCCAGCTCCAGCTCTTCATCGGCGAAGTCCTGCTTTTTCAGCCGGAGCGTGAACTCCATGCCGTAACCGCTGACGCCCTCGTCGCTCTCAATGTCCGGTTCGGCAAGCGCGCTCAGTCCGAACGACACGAAGTGCCAGCAGTCCCCACCGTCGTACACGCTTATGCCGTCCAGCGGATCCCTGCCGCCGAACTCGAACTTTATGAGCGGCGCATAGTGCTTCGGCTCCGTCTGACCGGGATAGATGCGCTCGAACTCTTTCTCTATGGCAAGCCATCCGTCGCCGTACACCGCGTCGGACGGTTCGCTGCCGTCATACTTCTCCTTTGCCTCGGCTATTCTCTTTGCCTTAGAGCTGTACCACTTGAGGTTCATCTCCTCGGCCTTTTCCGTCGGGTGTACGAATTCGACATACGGCAGCGCCTCATCATGCTTCGGTTATTTTTCCTTCCCGGTAAGGCAGTGCGGCTTCTTGGCACCGATATCGAAGTCCAGAAAGAACTCGCCGGGGATATCGTCGGCATATTCTATGTACGCTCCGCGCAGCTTTCTTGCCTGCGCGGTCATGACGGTCTCGAATATTCCCTGCTTCCCGCCCAGCAGAGCCGGGGCAAGAGTCGCCCTGCCGTCCCCGTCAACGAAGAAGCAGCCCGTGAACACATCCATCCCGCAGATGTTCAGGTAACAGTAAGCTTTCTTTGCCGCCCCCGCTGCCAGCGTGTTCACGCATTTCATAAGCTCCTGCATACTTTCAACAAAAGCACGTCTCAGCCCGCTCTCCCGCGCCTGGTCGCTGTCGTTGTAGTACATGACCGTACCTCCTGAAGTGTTTATAAGGAACTTAGTTTTAATTATAACTTATTATAACTTTCTGCGTCGAATAAATCAACAAGCTCAGTCCGTGATCTGCCGGCTCTTTGCTTGCTGCCGTCACCCCATATCCACCGGCAGCGCGCAGCTGCCGCCGGTGCAGACGTAATATGCGGGCTTGCCGTTCTTGGGCTGCATATCCGCAGTGTATGGCGCGGCAGCTTCGAGAGCTTCGGCGTTTCCCGGCGTCTTCACCAGCACCGTCAGCTCCGGGGCGTAGCGCGAGAGCACGGCACGGAGCGTCTCCGGCAGTGTCTCATCCGGTGTCACACAGACAAGCTCGCGCGACGCGCCCGTTGTGAGCATGGCCGTGAGCGCATAGCAGCAGCCCGCGGGGTACTGTCCCGCGCTGCGGGCGATAAAACTCCGCTGATCCTCGGAGGCAGCTCGCCATGCTTCTTTTCCCATCAGTCTGAAAAGCCTGTCAAAGAGCACCGCCGCGGCGCTGTTGCCTGACGGCATTGCCCCGTCGAATATCTCCTTCGGGCGAATTATGAGCTTTTCCGCATCGATGGCCGTGCGGAAATATCCGCCCTCCGCATCGGCAAAGCGGTTGCGGATATTCTCCGCCAGCTCCTCCGCCTTCAGGATATGCGCAGGGTCAAAGTCCGCCGAATATAGCTCCAGCAGGCCGAGGGCATAGAAGGCATAGTCGTCAAGCTGCGCGGCGTATTTGAGCTCGCCCTCGCACAGCCGCGCCATGAGCGCGCCGCCCTCATGCAGGGACGCCGCCATGAACCCCGCCAGCTCCTCCGCCTCCATGAGATAGCGCCGGTCGGAAAACGCTCTTGCCGCACGGGAGAGCGCCATGAGCATGAGCCCGTTCCACGCGGTGAGAATCTTAGTGTCTGTGCCGAGCGTCATGCGCTCCTCGCGGCTGATGCGCAGGCGCTCGCAGAAGCCGTCATAGCCCTCCGGGAGAAATGCCCAGCGGGTGTTCAGCAGCAGGTTCGGGATGCTTTTCCCGTGGAAATTCCCCTCCGTCGTGATATCGTAGCACTCGCAGAAGTGCCCGCCCTCATCGCCGAGCACCTGCTTCACCTCGTCGGGCGTGAAGAGATAGTACGCGCCCTCGTCCCCGCCGCTGTCAGCGTCCTGCCCGCTGAAGAAGCCGCCGCCCGGAGCCTTGAGCTCGCGCAGGCAGTAGTCGAGCGTGTCCTCGGCAACCGTGCGCCACAGCGCCATGTGCCCGTCCTGCCACGCTTCGGTATAGGCGAGGGCAAGCAGGGCGTTGTCATAGAGCGTCTTTTCAAAATGCGGTGCGAGCCACTCGCGGTCGGTGGAGTAGCGGGCAAAGCCCCCGCCGATGTGGTCATAAATGCCGCCCTTGTACATCTGCCGCAGCGTGTTCTCGACCATCTGCCGCGGCTTTTTCTCGTTTTTAAGCTGCGCATACTCCATAAGAAAAATGAGGTTATGCGCAGACGGGAACTTCGGCGCCGTGCCGAAGCCGCCGTACTCCTCGTCGTAGGACTCCTCAAGCTGTGTCTCTGCCGCCTTTGTGAGCGCGGAAAGCTCCACCTCTGCCGCCGGCGCGGTCTTCTGCCGCAGCCACGCGGTGATCTCCCCGGCGGTCTTTGTCAGCTCCGCTCTGCTGCCGCGCCACTTATCTGCTACAGTCAGCAGCAGCTCGCGCAGACCCATGCGCCCGCCGCTGCTCTCGCGCGGAAGATAGGTGCTCACGAAAAACGGCTGCTGCTCCGGCGTCATTATAACGGTCAGCGGCCAGCCGCCGCTGCCGTTGAGCGCGGTGCAGACCTTCATATACACGCTGTCGATATCCGGCCGTTCCTCGCGGTCGACCTTGACAGAGACATAATAATGGTTTAGAATTTCGGCAAGCGCCTTGTCCTCGAACGACTCCCGCGCCATCACATGGCACCAGTGACAGGTGGAATAACCTATGCTGAGAAACACGGGCTTATCCTCGCGGCGCGCCTTCTCAAACGCCGCCTCGCCCCACGGCAGCCAGTCTACCGGGTTTTGGGCGTGCTGCCTCAGATACGGGGATCTCTCATTTATCAAAGCGTTGCTCATGCCGCAGCCTCCGTTTCGTATATCGTATATTGCTTCTTATTATAACACCGCGTCATGCGATTACTCAAGGATATCACAGCAAAAAAACAGGAGGATCATAATGGATTCCAGAATCAAAAAACATTCGGCGCTCCGTGACGGTTTTTTCATTGCCGGTACTGTTCTGCTGCTGTTATTTTCCCTGTGGAAAAGCCGATACGGTCTCGGTATCTATGACGAGTCCTTCTATCTGACGATCCCATACCGCATGTGTCATGGAGACAAGCTGTTCCTTAATGAATGGCACGTGTCTCAGCTGTCCGCGCTGCTCCAGTACCCGCTGATGAAGCTCTATCTGCTGGTACATCCCGGCACCGATGGCATCGTTCTCGATTTCCGCCGTATTTATATTGCCGTCAATTTTGCCGCCGGTCTCCTCGCGTACCGCAGGCTGAAAAAGCACGGCGTCGGCGCTGCGGTCGCGGTACTTCTGTATCTGCTCTATGCGCCGTATAACATAATGGCTCTGTCGTATAACTCTTTGGGGCTGCTCTGCGGCTTTTTGTGCGCCGTCTATCTTGCGGCCGCCGCAAAAAAATTCCGACTATACTATGGCCGGGCTGTTCTTCGCTCCGACTATACTATCGCCGGGCTGTTCTTCGCAGGGCTTGTTCTGTGCCAGCCGCTCATGCTGGCGGAGTTTGCCGTCGTGTATCCGGTGCTCATCTGCATTTCGCTCATCCTCAAGCGGCGTGAGCTGCTGCGCGGGCTGCTGTGGTTCCTCCTCGGCTGCGCGATTTTGGCAGCGCCGGTCCTCGTCTATTTCATTTTCTCCGTCGGCATTTCAAATATCCTTGCTGCGCTCCCCCTGATGATGAGCGATCCCGAGCATGACATGGGTGAGCTGCTGTCCGTGTCCTTTATCTATAGATCGATAGTTGACTACTATCTGCCGGAGATGCCGGCAGGGCTCAGGTTTGTCTCCCGCTCAACGCTCAAGGTGCTCTATATGGGGTTTGTCCCGATATGTGCGGCAGCCTGCCTCGACCGCGGCCGCTGCAGGCGCGCGGCGCTGTACCTTTCCCTATCAACCCTTCTCTGCGCCCTGATCGCGGCGGCGTACACGCTGCTGTATCCGTATAGATCGACCTACATATCGTATGTAAATTACCTGCTGTTCCCATGGCTGCTCCACGGTGTATGCCTGATGCCGCTTCTGACGAAGAGCGAACGTTGGCAGCTCTCTCTGTTTTATGCGCTCGGCTTTCTGCATGCGCTGTCCTTCCTGACCTCGAACCAGGGCGGCAATGTTTTCTCCGTCGCGCTGCTGCCCGCCTGTCTCGCTTCGATAATGCTCAGCATAAAATACTGCTCATCCCTTGGCCGCGCCAAGGCAGTTCCGGTGTTTATATGCACGGCCGTCAGCGCAGCGCTCCTCCTGTATGTCCGTGCGGGCTATTGCTTCATGTCCCCGCCCGTGAGCCAATTTGACACTCAGTGCATTTCAGGCCCCGCAGCCGGTATTTACGCCGCTGAGGACGATGCCGCACGCTGCGATTCGGTTTCCTTATCCATGAATAGCAAGAGCTTTGACGCAGACGGAAGCACTCTGTTTCTGGCGACCGATCCGCTGTTCTATCTCTGCACGGACACAGGCCTTGCGCAGTATTCCGCGTGGCTGTCATTCAATATCGACTCTACACCCTCGCGCCTCGAGGCTTATTACAGTCTCAACCCGGATAAGCGCCCCGACACGATAGTGATTGAAAAAGCGATCCTGCCGGAGCTTGAAAGCGATGCCGCGGCAGACTGGGCAGCGGAGCACGGCTTCAGCTTTGAGGAGGACGATATGTGCTTCTTCATGCGCAGGCTGCCGGATTGACGGCGCGCAAAATATTTATCCCCCAACAAAGGAGTATTCATTATGGAACTGCACACCGGAATAACAGGCGTTGACGAAGTTGAAGTCACGCAGGCAAACACCGCCGAGTCCGTCGGCAGCGGGACGCTCCCCGTATTTGCGACGCCCGCCATGCTCGCGTCGATGGAAAAGGCCGCATATACATCGGTGCAGCCCTATCTCGACGAGGGCTGCGGCACGGTCGGCATTCTGCTGAATGCCGAGCATCTCGCCGCCTCGCCTATCGGGATGCACGTGCGCACCGAGAGCGAGCTTACGGAAATAGACGGGCGTGTCCTCACGTTCTCCGTCCGCTCCTACGCCGGCGGCGAGCTTATCGGTAAAGGCACACATAAGCGCTGCATAATAAATTCCGAGCGCTTCCTGTCAAAGGCGCTCTCGAAGCTCGACAACAAATAAATTCAAATCCTCCCGGATCATACAGTCCGAGAGGATTTAATCTCCGTATCGTTGCTTTTCTGCGCGCTCTGCCTTAATAGGCGCAGATATTTCGCTCCGTACAGCAGCAGGCACAGGCATACGAGCACAGCGCACAGGGCGATCCCGCCGTTCATGAGCTTCACCGGTATATCCCGCCAGAACAGCACGCCCGCCATAACGATGTATATCACCGCCGTGCAGAGCTTTCCGTACCAGCGCGCGGAGTATACTTTGCCTGTGCATTGCAGCACACGTGTCCCAAGCACCGCAAGGCTCAGCTCGCGGACAAGGTGCAGTGCCAGCAGCAGCCACGCGGTCTTGGTGCGCGTCGCGGCGCAGAGCATCATGGCGATCTGGATAAGCTTATCCGCCGCCGGGTCGAGTGCCTTGCCGAGATCGGTCACCATATTGAAGCGGCGGGCTATCGCGCCGTCAAGCACGTCGGACACGGCGCAAAGCAGCAGCACGCCCATCGCCTGCCAGAGTGCGCCCCTGACATACAGCACCGCAAAAACCGGCGTCAGCAGTATTCTGACTATGCTTATCATGTTAGGTACGTTCATGCTCTCAGCCCCCCGTTCAAGTTTTCCCTCTCACTGCACATCTTATGCAGCGAGAGGGAAAAGGGGCACAAAGTTTTGAGGGCGGAGCAGCCGAGACGCCGCGGCAGCAAATAAGGGCTTTAGTTTCCTACGACCCGGTTCCTGTTGAGCGAAGGAAGCTCATAATCTGTAAAAGATCTGCTCAGTTCTTCAAGAACCGTCCCACTTTGATCGGCAACTTCAACATATAGAGACACACCCTCCGGCAGGACCGGTTCGTCCCGGCCGTTCTGCGGCAGCGCGGCAAGCAGCTTTTGAATGTTTTTGTTCCCGGCTATCCATGAGCCGTCCCTGAGCGCATAACTCACAGACAGATCCGCATCATTTATGAGCATGAGGTAATCGTACACATTCCATGCATCCGCAGCGCAGCTGCGCTTATACTCGGCGTAACGCTCATAATCGCCGTCCCAGTAAGCATAGGCGGCGTCCCCGCGCCGGTCGGGTATATCATAGTTATCCAGGATATATTTCCCAAGCCAGCTTGAGACCTTTTTTGCACCGGCAGCATTGAGATGGGAGTTTGAATCGTTGCAGTCTATGTCGTAGTCCACGACTCCGTTGTCGAGGAAGTTTATGTAGTTGATCCCCTCCTCCTGTGCGATGAGTCCCGCAAGATTGGCTTCTTCATAGCGCTCCTCCCAAGCCGGGAACGGGAAGTACGTCAGCAGGAGGTCTATGTCCTTTTCCCTGCACAGTTCGATTATTTTATACAGATACTCGACGCCGAGCACGCTCTCTTCAAGCTCCGGCAGCTTATCCGTTTTTTCGATCGGCTCCGGTGCAGAGACGTGGGTCAGCATGTGTCCGCCTTTTTCCGTACTTGGAGTCATATTAAAGCTGTCTTTATTTATAGCGCTCCAGTTCTGCCGGTACGCCAGAAATTTGAATATCAGGCCAAGCTCGTCCATTCTTGAAATATACTGGTTATCTCCGCTCAGGCTATGTATGGCACGCAGCTTGTTGAGCGTCATCGGAAAGGCGTCGAGAAACGAATGTACCTGTCCTATCGAATAAGTCTTCTCCTGACTGGTCATCAAATAGCAGTCGAGAACAATAAGCTTTGGGGTGTTATAGTCCAGAGCATTAACGATAGTCCAGTATGTCTCCGGCATCATGCTTGCCGACATCCCCAAATTATATGATGCTATCCCGTATTCCCGCCACTGCTCCAATGGCATGACGCTGCACATCGTATGGCTCGACCCGAAATACAGCACGTCAAAGCTTTCCTGCTCTGTAAAATAGGACGAATACAGCCGACACGGTTCTTTGTTCTTGGTGACGTACGTCATTGCGGCAATGAGCCCGGCGATCATCGCCGCTGTCACTGCTATCCATATGGCTCTTTTAAGATTCTCTTTCACCGTGCCGCCCCCTCAGAACTGGAAGTAGATAAAATTAGCCGCCTCATTGCCGCCGAATATTCCAAACAGAAGTATAAGCGACACCGAAAGCGCTATCACCAGGGACTGGCACCATGCATCCTGCTTCACGATAAGCTCCCTGAGCTTTATGCCGCGGTACTTGCAGATATCCGCGCCTATGAGCAGCGCGATACCGGCCAGCATGAGGTCAAAGTTTGGCCGGTCGAGCCCGCACTCGTACAGCGAACCGTCAAATAGTATCCACGGGTTCGCTGCCGTGAATGCCCCGCGCACCATATCGAAGGCATCTGAGAGCTGCGGCGCTCTGAAAAACACCCATGCAAAGTTAATGAGCAGGAAGGTCACCAGCACCTTCACGGTCTTATGCCCGAGACTATCCCGGTGAAGGTCAAACGTCTTTACGCTCCAATCGCGCAGCGGCTTGAGCATATCGCCGATCACCTGATAGAAGCCGTTGAGTAGCCCCCAGAACACATACGTCCACTGCGCGCCGTGCCACAGTCCGCTCAGGCCGAAGGTTATCATGATATTCAGATATTTTCTTGCCTTGCCTTTTCTGTTGCCGCCGAGAGGAATATATACATAGTCACGGAACCACGTAGAGAGCGATATGTGCCAGCGTCTCCAGAACTCCGCCGTACTCATAGACAGGTACGGCGTGTTAAAGTTCTCCATAAGCTCGACTCCGAGCATCTTCGCCGAGCCGACCGCTATCGTTGAATAGCCGCCGAAATCGCAGTATATCTGTACAGCGAAAAGCAGCGTTGCGATGATCGTGTACCAGCCGCCGTATGTTGCGCTGTCGCCATATACCGTGTCGACAAAAATGGCAATTCTGTCCGAAAGCACCACCTTGAGGAAAAAGCCCCACAGGATAAGCAGTACGCCCTCTCGCATGGTGTTGAAGTCTGCCTTTTTAGGCACGGCAAGCTGCTTGAGCAGGTTCTTCGAGCGCTCTATCGGCCCAGCGACGAGCTGCGGGAAGAACGACACGAACAGCGCATAGCGCAGGAAGCTCTTCTCGGCGTATATCTCTCCGCGGTACACGTCTATCGTGTAGCCGAGAGCCTGAAACGTATAGAATGATATGCCTACCGGCAGAACTATATCGAAGGTCGGGCAGCTGAACGTGAACCCGCAGCCCGCGAGCACCTCATTGATGCTCGTAATCGCAAAGTTAAAATACTTGAAATAGAACAGTATCCCGAGATTCAGTACAAGGCACAGTACAAGGCTGAGCTTTTCAAGCCGCCGATCCTTGTTCCCCGCGGACGCTCTCGCCCGTTCGAGCAGCAGTGCGCACAGATAGGTCGCCGCAGTGGAGAACAGGATGAGCAGCGCGTAAACCGCGTTCCAGCACATATAGAAAAAATAGCTGCATATGAGCAGCCATGCAGGCTTCAGTTTGTCGGGTATTATGTAATATACCGTCAGGACGACCGGTAGGAAAATCATGTATTCCAGAGAATTGAACAGCATATGTGCTTTCCTCATTTACCGTATTTTTTGTTATATCATATCATAAGCCGCCTCTCTTATCAACAAATACTTTCACGTGCCGCAGCCATCGGGAACATAGCTCCGGGACGTCCGATATCCCCCAAATTTGCACTTTGCTCTTGAAAACAGAGCGCATTTTGCATATAATAAAAAAGATTTTAACTGTTTATTTTTTGGAGAGAGCAATGAAGATCCTCAAAAAAGCAATTGCCGCGGCTGCGGCGCTGACCCTGTGCCTGTCGCTCGGCTTTTCCGCCCTCGCAGACGGCGATGACGACGCTCTGTACGCCGGGAAAACCTGGGAGGAGGTAGTCGACCGGGTGCTCGAAGAGTGCGATGTGTCGCGTGACCAGATCACCGCCGGGTACTGCAATCTCGTCACCGGGGAGGAGCACTACATAAACGGCGATGAATACAAGACCGCCGCCAGCATGTACAAGCTCCCGCTCAATATGTATTTCACCGACCTTATCCAGAGCGGCCGGTTCGATTGGGACAGCTACTATCCGAACGTCACCTATGAATATGTGCGTGACGCGTCACTTATCTACTCGGATAACGATTGGTCGATGTTCCTTTGGAGCAGCAGCGTCATCGGCGGGTACTCCAAGTTCCGCGAGCTTACCGCTCCCTATATGGGCGTCGACCTGAACGACGTGCCGGACAATTATTACAGCGACAATATCTATACCGCCCGTCAGTTCATCAACTGTCTGAAGCTGCTGTATAACGAGCAGGATCGTTTCCCCGGCATCATCGAGACTATGCAGCAGACCGAGCAGGAGCGCTTCTTCATGCTGCGTGAGCCGCGCTTCAAGATCGCCCACAAGTACGGCTACATTTCCGAAAACGGCCATTCGTTCATGAATGACTGCGGCCTTGCCTTCACCTCCCAGCCGATCGCGCTGGTGATGTTCACCGATAACGTCGATAACGCCGAGGAACTGCTGACGGCGTACTGCACCGCCGTATGCGAGTACACGAACTACACCGTCGCAAACCCGCCCGCTACGCCGACGCCTGAACCGACAGCCGAGCCCACGCCCACCGTGCCCGCCGTCACCGCTTCGGCCGATCCCACACCCGTGTCGGCCACGCCGGAGTCTGAGCCAGCCAAGACTGCAACTCCGCTTGCCGCCCTCCTGTTCATCGCCCTCTTCCTCGCCGCGGGCATATTCGGGGCAGTAACGCTCAAGAAAAAATATAACGCCGACCTGAAGCTGACGCTCATCACGGTGCTGCTGTGCGCGGCGGGGATGCTCCTTGCCGTCGCGGGCTGCTTCGGCGGCACGGTCATCGCAAAGCCCACGGGAGAGCCGCAGGATGCCGTCACCGGTTTCTTTGATTCGCTCATTGCCGGGAACTATACCTTGGCCTATGACCGGGTGCGCGATTACACGAGCCTTGGTCTTGAGAACGAGCCGAGCACCGAATCCGGGAAGATGGCGTATGCCGCCCTGCATGCCAGCTACGGCTATGAGCTTATCGGCAGCGCGGAGGTCGACAAGCTAGACGCCGCGCAGAAGGTCAGCTTCACCTATCTTTCGCTCCCAGCGCTCGAAGCCGCCGTCGCCGATGAGACGCAGACACAGCTCAAGCACCTTGTGCAGCAGCTCCCGTCAAGTGAGGTCTACGACCAGAACAACAACTATCTGCCCGAAGTCACCGAGCGCGCCTATCTTCAGGCGCTTGAGCTGGTTTTGGAGCACGCTGCGGACTATTACACCACAGAGGAAATTTCACTCGCCCTCAATTACACGGACGGCAGATGGCAGCTCATAATGAACAATTCCCTGCTCAAGGCCCTCAACGGCGGAGCAGGCTACTGAAAGGAGGGGCACGCATGAATGACGATTTCGACAGCACGTTCGATCTTGATTCGATACTCGCGGAATTCGACGGCTCCGCCCCTCAGGAGGAAGCCCCTTCTGCTCCCCCCGCGGCCGCAGAGGAGCTCCCGCCGCAGCCGGTCTCTGAGCCTGAAGCGCGGGAGGAAAAGCCGACGGAGGGAACTCCCCGCCGGCAGAGTCAGGAGCGTGCGACCGCGCGCCCGGTGAGGGAGCCGAAGCCTGTGCGCGCACCTGTGAGCGCCGCACCCGCCCCGGAGCCGCAGGAGGCCGCGCCGCGTGCGGGGCTCATCACGCTGCTCTTCGGACTGCTCGCAGCGCTCATACTGCTGTGGGCGCTCTTCAACATCCATCCCGCCTCCGGTACGCTCTCCAATGCCTCCGGCAGCAGCAGTCTCAGCCTGTCCGATAAGCTCGACGTATACGTCAACAACGCCGCGAGCGACGCCCTCGGCGAGCTTGCGTACATAAAAAAGATATACACCCTGCAGGAGAACGACACCGTCTCTCCCGTGCCGAACCCGGCGAACTTCGGCACGACTAATGACCCCGCCGATATCCGCGAGGTCATAAAGAACGCCGCAGACCTGCTCGACGGTCAGTCCGTCATCTTCGATGAGAACGCGGACTTCGTCCCCGGCGAACCGATCCAATATTACCTTGACGACACCATACTCGTCATCACGTGGAAGGAATACATCAATCAGCGCTGCTGCACCTGCGCCGAGGTCAAGGTCGCGCACGGCTCGCAGCTGCGGCGCAAGCTTGCCGAAGACAGCTACAGCTCCAGCGTTCAGCTCTACGCCTCGGATATGGCAAAGCAGGCGAACGCCGTCGTCGCAATAAACGGCGACTTCTACGCTTTCCGCGACCTCGGCATCACCGTGTACCAGCGCACGCTCTACCGCAACAGCCCCGCCAAGGTCGACTCCTGCTTCTTCACCTCCACCGGCGACATGCTCTTCACCCGCGCGGGTGAGCTTACCGGCGAGGGCGAGACGCAGAAATTCATTGAGGATAACGACATCGTCTTTGCCATCGCCTTCGGCCCCGTGCTCGTCGACAACGGTGAGCTGCAATACTGTGAGCGCTACCCCATCGGTGAGATAGACACCGAGTATTCCCGTTCCTGCATCGGTATGTATGACGAGCTGCACTACTTCCTCATGACCATCAACCACACGACCGACGCGCGTCCCCGCGCGACGGTCAACGAGCTTGCGCGCTTTGTCTATTCCAAGGGCGTGCAGAAAGCCTATAACCTTGACGGTGGCCAGACCTCGGAGATCATCATGAACGGCGAGCCGATAAACCACATCGACTTCGGCTTTGAGCGCACCGTCAGCGACATCATCTATTTTGCCACCGCGATCCCGAACGAGGAGGCGAGCAAATGAATCCAATAGCCATATACAGCGGCTCCACAGTTCTTTACTGGAGCTCGATAATAATAGTCTTCGGACTGCTCGCATGCCTCACGCTGTCGCTGTCCTTACAGCGCGTGAACGGCGGCAGCAGCACCGCGATGCTTCTCTTCTTCCCGCTTGCAATTATCCTCTCCGTGCCCGTCTGCCGCGTGATACACTGGTACTGCCACTTTGAACAGTATAACGGCATCTGGGGCGCGCTGACGGATTACTCCACCGGCAGCTACTGCCTGCCCGGCGCGCTGCTCGGCGCGTGGCTTGCCGCACTTATCGTGAAAAAGCTGGGCTTTGAGCGCAGTGCCGCACGTCTGCTGGACGCTTTCGCTCCGGGCGCGGCGCTCGCGGTCGCGTTCATCCGCCTGAGCGCGCTCTTCAATAGCTCCTGCCGCAGCAAGATCACCGTGACGACACCTGCTCTCCAGCACCTGCCCATCGCGTCCGGCATCACGAGCTCCACCGGTGTCGTCGAATACCGCTTCGCGACCTTCTTTGTGGAGTTCCTGCTCATGCTCATCGCGGCAGCAGTCCTGCTTGAGTTCTTCTATCGCTGCCGCAAACGCCCGATGAAGCGCGGCAGCAGCGACGGGAATACCGCAAGGTACTTCCTGCTGCTTTACAGCGCTATAGAGCTGCTGCTGGACAGCACCCGCAACGACTCCAGCTTCATGAAGTTCAACGGCTTTGTCAGCATCGTGCAAATGATCTGCGCGATATGCATCGGCGCGCTGCTCATTTATTACAGCCGCCGGAGCGTAAAGGCAAACGGCCTTAACGCAAAGCACTGGATCATCTGGGCGGCGTG
>CAKTPR010000024.1 GCA_934591725.1 uncultured Oscillospiraceae bacterium | reverse complement strand
CCCGCTATAACGACGTTCGCACCGAGGGCAACGCCGGTAAAAAGGTTCACCACAAGGCTCACGACCGAGCTGTTCGCCCCCACCGCGGCGACTGCCGCCGTGCGCGCCTCCCCGGCAAAGTTGCCGACGACCGCAAGGTCGGAGGCGTTGAACAGCTGTCCGAGTATCGCCGTTGCTGCGACAGGCAGCGCAAACAGCGGGATCTTGTTCCATATCGGACCATGCAGCATATCTATGCCGCTCTTTTTCATTTCCATTCTTCTTTCCATACTTTTTTCACGAACCGGTAGTATATTACTCCGCATTTCATATGGCAAGCCCCGATCAGTGAACTTTTTATGAATTTATATTGTCAGTAAAATAACCGGTCGGAATGCAGAAAACACGGGTGCGGTAAAAACTACCGCGCCCGTGTGGCTTTATATATTATTCTTTGCTCTCTTCGCTGCTCGGCTCTGCCGGCTTATCCTCACCGGTGGTCTCGCTCTGCGTTTCGGGCTCTTCTTTCTTCTCCTCGGCGTAGCCGTCGGTCATGGATATCTTGCGCGCGGGGCGCTCGATGGTGGTGTCCTCCCTGACCTTGCGCGCCTCCTGCGGGGCAAGAGGCATGAACTCGCCATGCTCGAAGTAGTAATTGAACTCCTCGGCTTCCATCGTCTCATGTACCAGCAGGTACTCAGCGATGGCGCGCAGCTGGTCGGCATGCCCGGTAAGGATGCGCTCGCACTCGGCGGCGGCCTTATCGAAGATCGCCTTGACCTCCTCATCGATGATACCGGCGGTCTCCTCGGAATAGCTCTTAGTCTGGCCGAAGTCGCGGCCGATGAAGATGGAGTGGCCGGAGCTGTCAAAGGATATGGGGCCGAGCCTGTCGCTCATGCCGTAGCGGGTGACCATGTCGCGCGCGATGGATGTGGCCTGATGGATGTCCCCGGAAGCGCCGGTGGAGATATCGTCAAGGAACAGCTTCTCGGCCATTCTTCCGCCGAGAGCCATGACGATGTTCTCGAACATCTCGGACTGGGACTTGAAGTTTTCAAGATCCTCCTGCGGGCGCATCAGCGTAAAGCCGCCTGCCATGCCGCGCGGGATGATGGTGATATAGTGTACAGGGTCGACGTGCGGCAGATAATGAGCCGCGACGGCGTGGCCGGATTCGTGGTAAGCGGTGAGGCGTCTCGCCTTCTCGCTCATCTTGCGGCTCTTCTTCTCCGGACCCATCTGCACCTTGAGTATGGCCTCGTCCACGTCCTCCATGTTGATGAAGCGGTGGCGGCGGCGCACTGCGAGCAGTGCCGCCTCGTTCATAAGGTTCTCAAGATCGGCGCCCGCAAAGCCGGGAGTGCCCTTGGCGATGGAGTTGAGGTCGACATCCTCCGCAAGCTGCTTGTCCCGGGCGTGGATCTTCAGTATCGCCTCGCGCCCGCGGATATCGGGCAGGCCGACATACACCTGACGGTCGAAGCGGCCGGGACGCAGCAGCGCGTTATCGAGGATGTCCGCGCGGTTCGTCGCCGCCATGACTATGACACCCTCGTTGCTGCCGAAGCCGTCCATCTCAACGAGCAGCTGGTTGAGCGTCTGCTCGCGCTCGTCGTGTCCGCCGCCGAGGCCGCTGCCTCTCTGGCGGCCGACAGCGTCGATCTCATCGATGAAGATGATCGCCGGGGCGACCTTCTTTGCCTGCTCGAACAGATCGCGCACACGACCCGCACCGACGCCGACATAGAGCTCGACAAAGTCAGAGCCCGAAATGGACAGGAACTGCACACCGGCTTCGCCCGCGACAGCCTTCGCAAGCAGGGTCTTACCGGTTCCCGGAGGGCCGACGAGCAGCACGCCCTTGGGTATGCGCGCGCCCATCGCGGTATAGGCCTTGGGGTTCTTGAGGAAGTCGACGATCTCGGACAGCTCTTCCTTCTCCTCGTCGCAGCCCGCGACATCGGCAAAGGTCTTCTTGTTCTTCTCGTCGCTGCCGAGGCGGGTGCGCGCCTTGGAGAACTTGGCGATTCCGCCCGCTCCGCCGCCTGCCTTGTTCATCATCACGTACCACAGCGCCATCACGCCGACCATGACGAGCACATAGGGTATCATGCTCGCCCACCACGGCGCGACGAAGCCTTCGTCATAGTCGTACTGTTCAAGGACGCCGGACTCGTACTGGCTCTTTATGATGTCCTTGAAGTCCTCATAGAACACGCCGAAGCTGTAAAGGTCGTACTTCATTTCCTCCGTGGGAGCTATGGCGTCGCCCGTCCTGACCTCAAGGATAATGGTGCTGCCCTCAGTCCTGAACGACTGCACCTTTTCCTCGGTGAAGAGATCGACGAGGTCGGAGTAATTCTTTATCTTGTTTGTGTCCTTCTCCCCGGTCATGGTGAAGATCACGGCCATCATTATCACGATGAGAAGCACGTAAAATCCCAGATCCCGGGCGCGGTTGCGGTTAGGTTTCAAGTATATGTCACATCCTTCTTATACGATGGAGAATACGATATAAATGCTCAGGAGTATATCTCCGGCTTGAGCACGCCGATATACGGCAGGTTGCGGTAGCGCTCGTTATAGTCGAGCCCGTAGCCGACGACGAAAGCGTCGGGCACCTCAAAGCAGGAGTAATCGGCATAGACGTCCGCCTTGCGTCTGGCAGGCTTATCCATGAGCGTGACGATGGATATCGACGCGGGCTTTCTGACCATGAGGTAATTCTTGAGGTAGCTGAGGGTAACGCCGGAGTCGAGAATATCCTCAACGATGATGAGGTGGCGGCCCTCGATGTCCTCGCTCAGGTCTTTGTTTATCTTGACAGCGCCGGTGGAGCTTGTGCCGCTGTATGACGAGACGGCCATAAAGTCCATCGAGCACTGTATGTCCACATAGCGCATAAGATCGGCCATGAAGATGAAGCAGCCCTTGAGCACGCCCACGAATATCGGGTCTTTGCCCGCAAAGTCGCGGCTTATCTTCGCACCGGCCTCGGCCACGCGCGCCTTGATCTCATCCTCACCGATCAGAATTCTTTCAATATCCTCGTGCATTGAATGTGTCTCCCGTTTTTCTCTTTTCTATTTGTCCAATGCCGCTGCGCGGCTTGAGCTTATATTTCGCTGAAGCTTATCTTCAGCGCCCTGTCGCCCGTCTTTGGGGCGGCGCGCTCGTCGACGGCGATGCCGCAGACGGCAAGTATCCCTTTATCGTCCCGGATGACCGGGGCGGTGTCTCTCTGATGCTGGCTGAAGCCCGCTTCCATGAACAGGCTCTTCAGGCTCTTTGTGCAGCCACGCCCCAGCGGCCTCATGCGGTCGCCCGGACGCCTGCCGGTGCAGGCCACAGCAGAGTTAATATTCTCATATTTGATGTAATAAGTCTTGAACAAGCCGTTAATTTCTTCCCTGTATTCGGTAAATTCCGCGCTCATGCGCAGCCCCGCTTCGGGCAGATCTGTCTCTGTGCCGGGGATCACTGCGCGCGCCTTGAGCGTGACGCTCTCCTGCGCCGTGATATACAGTCTCCCCTGATCGCACAGGAGACGGCGGCCAGTGATATCAAGGCTCCGTACCCCGGTACCCCGGCACAGCCTGAGAGCTGAGTCGGTCTGCTCCATCGTGAGCCCCGTGCCAAGAAGCTGCCGCAGCACGCGCGAGGCTATCGCCGGATGCAGCGCGGAAAGCTCACGTGTGGGAAGGCTCCCGCCGCGGAGGTTCTTTTCTATGAAGTCTGACGCGAGAGAAGAAAGGCAGTCCTCATCCCGTCCCAGCAGCTCCGCCGTGCGCCCTGCGGCGTTGGAGAGCGCGGGGTTTATCTGCCGCAGCACAGGCATGACCTTGTGACGGATGAGGTTGCGGCTATAGTCGTCGCTGCCGTTGGTGCTGTCCTCGATGTGCCCAATGCCGTTTTCGGCGAGGTACTGTTCTATCTGCGTGCGGCTCACGCCAAGCAGCGGGCGGATGATATTATCGCGCCGCGCGGGAATGCCGCGCAGACCGAGCGCGCCGCTGCCGCGGGTCAGATTGAAGATGAGCGTCTCGGCGTTATCGTCGGCATTGTGCGCTGTGGCGATAAGCCCGCAGCCGCGCTCCTGCGCGGTGCTTTGCAGGAACTCATAGCGCAGCCGCCGTGCCGCTTCCTCAGTACCGAGTCCGTGCGCAAAGGCATAGCCCGGCACATCCCCGTGACCGACGACGCATTCTATTCCATGCTCCGCGCACCAGCTTTCCACAAAGCGCGCGTCCCGCAGGGATTCCCCTCCGCGGATGCCGTGCTCATAGTGCGCGGCGATAACGTCCGCGCCGCCTGAACAGAGCAGGTGCAGCAGGCATATAGAGTCCGCGCCGCCGGACACCGCGCACAGTACGCGCTCCCCGGCAAAGGCGGACAGGTCAAGCTTAATAGTCATCTTCGCGGCGCTTTTCTATCGAGCTGAAGCTTGTGTACTCGGGCAGCCATGACAGCTCTACCGTGCCGGTCTGGCCTTTGCGGTTCTTGAGTATGATAGCCTCGGCAAGATTCGGGTTTTCGCTTTCCTTATTATAATAACCGTCGCGGTACAGACCTATGACGACGTCCGCGTCCTGCTCGATAGCGCCGGATTCACGCAGGTCGGAAAGCATGGGGCGCTTATCCTGACGCGATTCGTTGGCACGCGACAGCTGCGACAGGCAGATGACCGGGACATTCAGTTCCTTGGCCATGATCTTCAGCATACGGCTTATATCGCTGACTGCCTGCGTGCGGCTCTCGTTCGACCAGCTGTGTCCGCTGCCGGCGGACTGCATCAGCTGGAGGTAGTCAATGACCACAAGGTCGAGGTTCGGCACACGGCGGCACTGGGCGTTCATGTCCGACACGGTGAGCGTCGGGTTATCGTCGATGCGGATATCGGTCTGGCTGAGGGTCTGCGCGGCATCGGAAATATCGCGCCACTGCTGCTCGGTTAGCTGACCTGTCAGCAGGTTCTGCGACGGTATCAGCGCCGCTCTCGACAGCAGCCGCATGACAAGCTGCTCACGCGACATTTCGAGTGAGAATATGGCAACGGTCTTGTGCTGGCTCATGGCAGCGGTGAGCGCCATGTTCAGCGCGATGCTCGTTTTACCCATACCGGGTCGGGCGGCCACAAGGATAAGCTCGGATTTATTGAGACCGAGGGTCACCCGGTCAAGGTCTGGAAGCCCGGTCGAGATACCGGGGATCTGGCTGCCGGAGGTCGCGGCTTCGGACAGCTCGTCAAACACGTTCTGCACGACCGAGGACACCGGCATAAGTCCGCCGACATTGCGTCCCTGACGCAGCGCGTAGATGCGCCGCTCCGCGGCTTCGAGCATCGTCTCCGCTTCGCCCGAACCCTCATAGACCATGCTGTTTATCTCGTCCGCCGCTTCGCCGAGACGGCGCAGCAGCGCGCGGTCGCGCACTATCGCGGCATACTCCATGACGTTTGCCGCCGTCGGCGTGACGCGCATGACCTCGGCGACGTATGCGTCGTTATTCTCCTGATACACGCCCCTGACCTTCATCTGGTCGAGCACGGTGACGGGGTCGATAGTCTGCCCGTAGGAGAACATGGCGTACATCGTCTCATAAATATCCCGGTTGAGCTTCACATAGAACTCATCCGGCTTCAGCTTTTCCAGCACCTCCGGAATGCACCGGGGGTCTATGAGCATCGAGCCTATGACCGCCTGCTCCGCCGGTGCGGAGTACGGTGTTTTTTTGCCCAGCAGTTCGTCCATTACCTGATTCCTCAGTCCGGCCTTGCGGCCTGATCTATTATCCCTCTACGACAAGAACGTTTATCGTTCCGCTGACCTCGTAGCCGAGCTTCGCCTTGACGCTGAAGCTGCCGAAGGTCTTTATCGGCTCGGCCTGAACGATCTTGTTCTTCTCGATGTCGATATCGAACTGTGCCTTGAGTGCGTCGCTTATTTCCTGGGAAGTGACAGCGCCGAAGAGCTTACCGGCGTTGCCGGCCTTGGCCTTGATGATGACCTGCACGCCGCCGAGCTTCTTTGCGTTCTCCTCAGCCTGCGCCTTTTCCTTGGCGATCTGCGCGGCCTTGGCCTTTTCCTTGAGCTTGAGCGCGTTTATGTTGTCAGCAGTCGCCTCGGAGGCGAGCTTGCGCGGGAGCAGGTAGTTTCTCGCGTAGCCGTCGGAGACTTCCTTCAGTTCGCCCTTCTTGCCCTGACCCTTGACGTCTTCATGAAAAATAACCTTCATTTTCTATTATCCCCTTTCAGGCAAAATAATCATCTATGGCGGCATATATTTTGCTTACCGCCTCTTTGAGGGTCTCACCCTGCTGGAACTGCACCGCCGCGGCGCTTCTGTTGCCGCCGCCGCCGAGCTTTTCCATGATGAGCTGTACATTGAGTTCGCCTATTGAGCGCGCGGAGGCGAACACTCCGCCCTTGCCGTCGGGCGCGACAACGATAGACGCATCCACCCCGGAGACGTTCAGCAGCTCGTCCGCCGCCTGTGCGGCGACTATGCGCTCCTGCGGCTCCTCGGGTGCGGCAACAGCTACCTTGCGGTAGAGCTTCGCGCTCTGGAGTATCTTGTATTTTGCGACGGTGTCCTCCATATCCGACTGGAACAGGCGCTTGACTGCCGCCGTGTCCGCGCCGTGCCGGCGCAGCACCGCCGCCGCGTCAAAGGTACGCTCGCCGGTGCGGATGGTGAAGCTCTTGGTATCGAGCACGATGCCGGACATCAGCGCCTCGGCCTCGCAGCGGAGCATATCCGTCGCTTCGGGAAGCTCCTGGATTATCTCGGTCATAAGCTCGCAGGCCGAAGACGCGTATGGCTCGATAAAGCCGAGTGCGGCGTCGTGTATATAGGTCGCGGCAACGCGGTGATGGTCTATGACCGCGACGCGCTTGCAAAGGTTCAGCAGATCCGGGCACTCCACCTGCTCCGGGCGGTTCGTGTCCACAACGGCGAGGAGCGTGTGCGCGTCGACCTTTGAGGGCGCTTCCTGCGGGGTGAGGAATATGTCCTTATACTCCGGCTCGCGGCGCACCATATCTATAAGAGGGGTCGCGGCGCAGTGCTTCGTGTCCGCGACTATCGAGGCGTGCACGCCGAGCTGCCGCGCAAGGCAGCATACGCCGACCGCCGCGCCGATGCTGTCGAGATCGCCGAAGCGGTGACCCATGACAAGCACCTTGGATGAGTCCTTTATAAGCTCGGCAAAAGCGTTTGCCATAACGCGGGACTTGACCTTGGTGCGCTTTTCTATCTCGAAGCCGCGCCCGCCGTAGAACTCGAAGCTCATCTTGTTCTTAATAACGGTCTGGTCGCCGCCGCGGGAGAGAGCAAGCTCCCCTGCCATGTCCGCAAACTGGAGCGCCTCGCCGAGTGTGTCCGCATCCGCGCCAAGGCCGATGCTTATGGATGCGGCAATGCCGCTGGGGCTTTCGACCTCGTGCATCTCCTCGGTGATCTTGAACTTGCCGGCCTTGAGCCACTCAAGGTCGCGCCGCTCCATCAGGACGATGTACCTGTCACGGTCATAGCGGCGCAGGATGCCGTCAAAGGACGAGCACCACTGACCGAGCTTGTCCTCCACCGCGTCGCGTATATCGTTCTTTATGCGCTCCGGCTGGTTCTTGGTGAGCTCTTCAAGGTTATCGATGATGACGACGCCAGCGATCGGGCGGCTGTTCTCATACTCGATGCGGATGTTGTCATAGTCCGTGACGTCCACCCAGTAGGTTATGCCCATGAACGGGCTCTTTTCCTTATCCTTATCGGAACGGATGATGTTGCCGTGCAGCTGATACTTCCGGCTGCCTACCTCAAGCAGTGTCGGGTACCGGGTCTTGCCCTCAAGCAGCCACTTGCCTGAGAACTGCGGCACGAGCTCCGTCAGGTTCGCGTCGAGCCGCGTACCGGTCTCGCCGCACATTTTGAAGAACATTTCATTGCCCCAGATAATGCGCGAATCGTCCAGCCCGAACACCGCGATCGGCAGCGGGAAATTCGTCAGCGTGCTGCTCTTGGCGTTCTCCGCCTCATAGGTCACGGATTCGATATACGCCTTGAGCTGCTTCTCTCTCCTGCGCTTTGACAGGAAGAAGAAGATCATGAGCAGCAGAATGGCTCCGCCCTCTATTGCCGCAAGCGTGTACATGCCGTACAGCAGCGTCGCGGCGGCAAATGCGACAAGCAGGATCAGCGGCAGCTTGCCGGGTTCGGCAAGACGCCTGAGATTCTTGTTCAAGCCGCGCACCTCCTCTTTAAGATGTCTCCCTATATTCTTTGGCTATCCGTATGGGATAAATTTCCATAGTAATCCATGATACGATATTTTATTATATCAAATCCGTCCCCCGTTTACAACAAATAATTTACGCCCGTTCACAGATAATAAGCGTAAATGAAACGCAGGTGAAGGGGGCGTCATTATGAAAGCAGTTATCATGGCGGGCGGAATGGGCACACGGCTCAGGAGCATCACCGGCGACACGCCGAAGCCGATGGTGCCGCTGCTCGGCAGGCCGATGATGGAGCACATAATCATCCTCCTGCGTGAGCAGGGCTTTACGGATATCTGCGCGGCGGTGAGGTACCGTGCTGGCGACATCATGGGCTATTTCGGCGACGGCAGCCGCTTCGGCGTAAAACTCCAGTACCGCGTGGAGGATCGCGCGCTCGGCACTGCCGGCGGCGTGAAGAACTGCCGGGACTTCTATGGCGACGAGGACTTTCTCGTCATAAGCGGGGACGCCGCCTGTGACTTTGAGCTGCGCACGCTCATGGACGCGCACCGCAGCCGCGGCGCTGACGCGGCTATCGCGCTCTATCGCAGCAGCGAACCGCTGCGCTACGGGCTCGCCGTCACGGACTCAGGCGGGCTCGTGCGCTCGTTCATCGAGAAGCCCGACTGGAGCCGCGTCGTCACCGACCTTGTGAACACCGGGATATACGTGCTCTCCCCGCGCGCGATCGAGCTCGTGCCCGACGGCGTGGAGTACGACTTCGGCAAGCAGCTTTTCCCGCAGCTCCTTGAGAGCGGCGGGACAGTACTCGGTGTGCCGATGGACGGCTATTGGTGCGACGTCGGCACTCCCCTGTCCTATTACCGCTGCTGTGCCGATGCGCTTGAGGGTCGGCTGCGCCTTGATCTTCCTGAGCAGTTCCGTCCCGGCAGCAAGTCCAAAGCGGAGGACACGCCTGAGAACGCGGACTATGCGGAGGAGTGTCCCTGCAAAAGCCGCGCGGAGCTTATGGGTGCGCTCTCCGAGCTGATGCTCGACATGGGCGCGGACTACTCCGACGGTCTGCGTCTGCGCACGGAGCGCTATTCGCTGCACATCCGCCCCTGCGCTGATCGCTCAGCCGTCAGGATCGGCGTTCGAGCGGACGACGCTGAGTTTGCAAAGGAGCTTGCGCTCTCGGCAAAGGCTCTCGCTCAGGCGCTGAAGCTATGAAAATGAGCTGTCTCAGGCTTGAGACAGCTCATTTTCAACGTTCGGCTGAGCGTGTAAAAATCAGGGCTTAAAAATGACGACGGCTTTATCGTATCGCGACCAATCCAGCCGCTGCCCGCAGCGGTCGCAGAAGCGCAGGTACTCTCTGTCGAGCGTAAGCTTGCAGCGCGGGCATATGGGATAAGTGCCGAGAGAGCTGATAAACCGGCTTCTGGTGACCAGCATCGCCCGTCTAAAGGATGCGGCAGATGCTTTCATGTAGCAGCACCTGCCGTCTCCATGACGCTGATCGGATTTATAATATCTGCATCCAGAACCTCCGCTATGCGCAGCAGCATATCTATGATCGGGTTCGCAGTGCCGTGCTCGATGCGCCTCAGATACGAAAGGCTCATCTCACATTCAAGAGCAAGATACTCCTGAGAGAAGCCCTTTTGTGTGCGCAGAGCGACTATGGTTCTACCGATATCGTCATGTACTGATATAAAATACCACCTCGGCCAAACCATAGGAGGTATTTTCCGATAGCACCAGACGATATATAGGCGGTCGGGAAATTTTGTGGCAGCTGCTGCCATGAACGGGTCTCTTTAAGAATGGCGGATATATATTGCGGAGCTTGCTTTTCTGCCGCTTTGACCGCACATTGTTTCCTTGATTATATCGGAATTGAACGCCGGATGCAATTAATTTCTTAACGGCAATCTGTGAACCTTTCGATAACTATCTGGTACACATTGCAGACATTGGAAAAATCATTACGACCGCACATTATTTTACGGGAAAATAATGTGCGGTCGTCACCGTTCGATATAGGTGACATAGGCCGCGGCTGCGTCATATACTGCTCTGAGGGAGACCTCAATCTTTCTTTCGGAGGATAGTCATGCAGGATAACGACCTCTACTCCACCAAGATATATCAGAACGGCTGCAGCGGCAGCGGAAACTGTGGGTGCGGATGTGGCTGCGGATGCGGCAGCAACGTCGGCCCGGCAGGGCCTATCGGGCCGCAGGGGCCGATTGGGCCGCAAGGCCCCATAGGCCCCCAAGGGCCTGCGGGCGCAGCCGGGGCAACAGGTGCGCAGGGCCCGGCAGGCGCGACCGGCGCGACGGGTGCCACTGAGACACGGCAGTAAGGGAAAGTTAGCAAATTGCGCAAAAAGTTATTAAATAGCGTAAAATCATTAAATTTAGGTCAAAAATCATCAAAAATAAT
Source organism: uncultured Oscillospiraceae bacterium (assembly GCA_934591725.1). Lineage (GTDB taxonomy): Bacteria > Bacillota > Clostridia > Oscillospirales > Oscillospiraceae > Limivicinus. The sequence continues at coordinate 13,619 of CAKTPR010000024.1, read as the reverse complement.
CACGCTACATAAAAGAGCTGCTTTGAAATTCAAAACAGCTCTTTGAAAATTTTTGATGCGTTTTCGAGCAAATCTTCCCTATTGCTGTTGCAGGCCGTCTACACGGCAATGCAAATAGCCTACACAGTAATAAGGGAATATCAGCAAAATCGGTGGTTATTTGCGGGAAAATTACTCTGTGGAGGATTCGCTTACTTCAGACAGCTCTATGAACTCCGCCGTGGCGTACTCGGTGAGCAGTGTTTCCGGAAAAAGTGTCAATTTCGTACTGCGATTCTCTTGGAAAAATGTCAACGCAAGGGTATAATATCCATGAGGAACAAATAATGATGCCTTTGCCTGAGCAAGGGGCTCAAGCAGCCGCAGTGCGTGTTCCGGTCGCTTCACAGGCCTCTCCTATTCGCTATCCTTTTTTCTTATCTGTCTCTCATCATTGTAACTCCTACAGCCGCTTATAGTTCCGCAGCTAAACCACCTTGATTACACGCCGAAAAAATGTTACACTATATAAGCGAGGTGGATACACATGCTCAATTTATATGTGTTTGATTCAAACTTAGCAAAGATACCCGCATTCGTCCGAGAAGCATCCGAGACAGATCTTACAGCCACATCAAGTTGGCAGACTAATTGGACAAGCAAGTATGTAAAATCTCTGCCAAATAAAGTTGCTCTATGCAGAAGAGATGATGGTGAACTGCTTGGGTTGATGTCGTATGAGGCTGATGGAGGCTTGCTGGCAGTTGAGATTATCTATATTGAAAGCGCGGCTCATAGTAATGCAAATCTATTACGCGCAAGTGCCGGCCAGAAAAAGTATATAGGTATTGCTAAAGCTCTATTTGCGTATGCTATTAGTATCTCGAAAGAAGCAGGTTTTGATGGCGTGTTGGTTTTCAAGGCAAAAACGACAGAGCTGGTAGATTATTATATCCGCGAGTTTGGCGCGTGCCATGCAGGCTCGTATGATCCGTTCAGATTGATCATATGGGAAGATGCCGCTGAAACCATTTTGAATGAGTACAGAAAGGAGAACATCTAAATGTCGAAAATGAATTTTTCCGAGCTTGAAAAAATTGAAGACCTTGGTGCTGCGACGGGCTGGGTGTCTCCTCTATCGGCGGAGGATAAAGAGTTTATCAAATACTTCCGCTCGGTTTTTAAGAGATATAACATTAACCCGTCGAAGGCGACTCGGCTCGAATATGATTTTGTGACACGAGTAGCCGAAAGCGAGTTCTATCTCCAGCAGGCCAACGCATAGCCTTATTCTTTGAATATAGCGGCACAAATTTTGACCCTATGGCAGCAAAAAAGCGGCCTTCTCAGTCTGCTATAAAAACGGCATCAGTATAAACCGCCAAAACGGCTTTGACCCAAACGCTGACCCATACGGGGAAATCACCGGGCAGCACAACGCAGTACAAGGCAGCAATGTGGTGAAACAAAAGAGGGCTAAACAGCAGCTAACTGGCGCAAAAGCAGCCTATTTAAGAACCGACCGTAGCTCATAACTCAGAGATCGTTGGTTCAAATTCTCCCCCGCGGCCACCAACGTCCTGAAATCGTAAGACTTCAGGACGTTTTCTGCGCTTATGCAACTTAAAAGTTGAGCCTGCTTTCGTCAAAATCGTGCTGACCCAAATGGTACTGTCAAGAATTATGCGCAAATTTGGAATCTGGAAACACTTCTCCCACTGCTTCCAGCATTCCCATGCACTTGTCACCGACAATGAGTTTCACTCCGTCCAAGCCGCGTCCACGGAGCCAATGTAAGAAGTTGACCCAACTGGCCTTATCCTCGTTCATTCCTTCAGCAGCTCCTAAAACCTCACGGAAACCGTCTTTATTCACAGCGATGCAGATAGCCTACACGGTAATAAGGGAATATCAGCAAAATCGGTGGTATTTGCGGGAAAACTACTCTGTGGGGATTTGCTTACTTCAGACAGCTCTATGAGTTCCGCCGTGGCGTACTCGGTAATCTTGCCAGAATGGTACAGTCACTCTGAGCCTGCGAAAGCAGGATCATAACAATGGAATACTTCTTTATTTTTTCATGCTCCTTTTGCACATGAAAAAAGCCGCCTGTATTTCTACAAGCGGTTCAATGGTTTGTCATTTATTCATCTGTTGTACTGTCTTCGAACAAAATCCGCATATAATCGCGGCGGGCATAGAGAATACGGTCAATAAAAACTTCACTGCCGTAAGCACGGTAGAAGCTGATGTAATTGCCGCTTACAATAAAGCGATAATCGCTCTCTATATCCGCAATCGAAGATAGTGAAGCCCCGGCCTGAGCGTGGTTCTGTAAGATGCGTAAGCTCTTTGTAATTCGACTTACGGTTGCCAATGCTGCGGGCGGGTTCAGTAACTCTTCCTCAATATAGGCTTTGATTTCTAAAAGATCATTTTGAGCTTCTTCGGATAAATGCAAATTATTCATTGGCAATCCCAAGGTTCTTCTCCACGGCTTCCAATGTCAGCCAGCCTTTCTCTTCGCCAGATTTTCGGCCTTTTGCAAGTTCATTCATCAGCCGGAGGGTCGCCTGTATCTTTTCAAAGTCTTGCATATCGAGAATTGCATATCTGCCGCGCCCGTTCTTTGTCAGAAAAACCGGAGCACCAACAGCCACATCATGCAGCACATCGCTGTAATTTCGCAGATCGGAAATGGGTTTGATATTTGGCATACTGCTCAACTCCCTTCACTCATAGTATACCCCAATCTGCTGTAAAATTCAACCACAGTTTTTACAACACATGAATTTTCATGATTTTTAATTTGCTAAGCTTCATCTCTTGACTGCTTCATATTCAAAAAATACAGCAGCGCATATTCCCGCAAAAAATACTTCTCACGGTGAGAAGTATTTTTTCATGCTTTCGGTTCTGCAAAAAGTTTATCCAAATCGTCGTACCCTTTGGGGGGCGAGTTATATCTAGGGAATTTTTTGCTCAAATGCAGCTGAAAATATTCCCTAGGTCAAAACATCTTCACGCATTTTTCTTTCATGAAAAGAAAAACGTCGCTGTTCCTGTCCTCGTAATAGGCTACAAGAAGCTGCTTAAATTCCGGAACCTCTTTTTCCGGAATAATCAGCATTCCTCCCCCTTGCGAAATGAGATAATGGTTCGCAAAAATCACCGAAGCACGCTTGTTGCCGTCGTTGAAAATCTGCGTCTTCATACAGTAGAGGCACAGTCGAATGGCCTTTTCGTTGGCAGGCAAGTCACATTTCAGAATGTCCTCAATGTGTTCTTTGATTATCGTCTCAATCGGCATGGGCGGGACATAGCTGGAGCCGCCTATTGTTACCGGAATGCCACGGATTCGGCCGCCGTCTTGAAAGAAGCCCTCATTGACCAGCTTCGCAATGTGACACAGGATAGAATAGTCACTGGGGTATGTTATCACATCCCGGTCAAGAATAAATTCCCATGCGTGTTTCAAATTCAGTATCTTCTGTACGTCTGTTGCGGTCATACCGTTAACAATGCCGTTGTCAATGATGTCCTCCGTTTGTGGAAAACTGGTAGCGACGCCTTCCAAAACTGCCTGATCATAGATATTGGATTTCATGTTGGCGCGGGCAAAATCAAGGTTCAACTGTACGCGGGGCGAAATCTCCTGATCCGTATATCCGAGCTGTGCCAATTCCTTATCCAAACGACGAATATTTTTCCGGTACTCTTTTGCGTCGCGGGCATTGCGCAGCAGCAGTTGGTACAGAGTATCGGAATACACATCCACATAGGTAGAACTTAATCTCGACCCAATGCGCTTGCGAACATACAGATACTTCTTGCTGCCATCTTCCTTGATTTCCGGTGTTCCATCGTATGGCAGCAGATTCAATCGTGCTTGGTAGTCTGCCTTTTGATGAAGCAGTTCCTGAATCTGCGGATAGTTATTGTTCATACAGCACCTCCTAGGGAACTTTTGCCTCTCTTATTATAGTACAAAGTTCCCTAGTTTGCAATCCCGATCCGTTCGCCCTTTTTAGCCCATAGAAAGCCACGGATGCTTCTTTGTAAATGCAAGATTTCACAGCTAATGTTACTAATTCCTTCACTTATCAATGTTGTAGTAACTATTATATATTTCCCGATGCACACACTATTTTTAATCTGGTTTCATGGTCGTACGATAATTCTATTATCATTCAGCTTAGTTAGTGTAAACATACAGTGGCATGCTTATCCATTTCTTGTTTGCATACCATTCTAACAAGATAGTTCGGGTCGTTTCTATACTTAGAGATGATATAACTACGCGTATCATCAGTTATACCTGACGTAGAAAAAAGATTTCTCATGATTGTGTTCTTAATACGCGCATTATCAGAATCCGTTAAACTCAGCAGCGTGTGGTTAGCTACGGCTTCATTTTCAGGGTTCTTACATAGATATAGAAGAATTAAAGTTGCGTTTCGTCGAATATCTGTATTTCTTGATTGTAACCATTGCAAAGTATTTTGAAGTACTACAGCTTCTATATTCTGTGGTAGTCGCATACATGTATTTGCTCTTAAATATGTGCTAACAACATCACTGATCAATATTATCGACGCATCGTCGTCATATACATATGGCATAAGTTCAATTATGTCCGCATAAGTATCATATCCCATCGCAGTAAATAAAAACTGTAGTGCAATTTTTAACGATGTCTGATTTACATTGTTGAAACAGATCGGTAATCTGGATGAGTCTATCTCACCTCGGTTCTCATGTATCTTCTCAAATAACTCTTTGTTCCGAGTGTATACTTCCGGGTATTTTAGTGCCACACATATAAGTAGAGAAATTGCGTCTACCTTAACGACTATGCTCTCCGCTGAAATTAAAATTGTATCTGCGACTGTAGAAATCAGAGAATCAAATAGCTTGTTTTCAACATCAACTCTTTCGCTAATCATTATGTTTTCTACTGCTGCAATATAGCGAACGCTACTCATGGCATAGTGCCTGTTGCTTTGCGTATTATTGGCTTCCTTAATGTACTGAGTATATTTATTTATGAGCGCTGCTATCTCCTGACCGCTTGCCTCGGATGTGGCTTTTTTATATGACCCGTTGTAAAAATCAGGAAAATATTTGCCGATTTTAGCATCCAGCTTTTGCGTTATTAATCGGTTCTGATTTCTCATACGTATAAATATATCCAATACGTCAGACAAACATTTGCGCTGATTTTCATCGTTAAATACCAGTTCCATACAATCAATTAAGTGTTTAGCATTTGAAGAATTCATTCTGTTGATGTCTACATATTTTATCAAAAATTTAAACACATCTATATACCATCTACAGTATCCATTTTTGATAAACACACAGCAAATTTCAGCCAAAGTATCTTGTGACAGTCGATGCGCAACACCTTCTAAATTATTAAATACATTATCGCCTATATAAGTATTAACATTTTTAGCAGACGCCCATTCATTTACTCCCTTCAGTATTTCATTTTCATAGAGTTCAAAATCAATATCGCTTAAATAATATCCAACTGCCCCAAAGGCAACTAATTGACTAACGAAAAACTTATGGCTAATTGTGTTTGTATGACAAAATCTCATTATTTTATTTGCATCATTCTCCGTAAGGCCGATCTCTATTTCAGGATATGATTCCAGCAATTTTTTAGTTTCTCTCTGATTCCCAGTTGAGACTGTCAACATGAGCATATTACACCTGTAAGTCCAATCACCGCGTATGCTACTCATATATTGTGAAAGTTCCTTGAGTCTTTCAAACATTAGTATAATATGTGTAAGGGATCCATTACACATAGATACAACATATGCATTCGCAAGATATTCACAGCATCTCATTTCATCGTCCGTATATGTCACAGAAAAGGGGCTGTGATTTATATGATTAAGCATTCCTTTAATGTAAATTCCTTGTATGGACTCTATCGTCCGATCTAGTACGGGGTAAAAAACTTCTTCATTATAGCTATCTAATTCTTCTTGTGCTAATGACTTTCGATATTCACCTGAAATAGAGCAATATGTATATTCTTGATTTCGCAAATCTATCAAGATGTCTTTTATTAGCCATATAGGTTGGTTTGTATCTTTAGCAAGCGTTAGAGCTTTTCTTAGGAACCCTATGCAGCTCTCTACATCCCCTAGTAAATACTCTTGAACAGCAGACCAACGGAGTTCAATAACATTGTACTGTTCAATATTATGTATCTGTTTAAGCTCTTGAAGAAAAATTGTTAAATTGAAATTTTTGATAGAACGTTCTGCAAATAAGACATGAAGAAACTGCTCTGCCCAATCATCTAAATTACTGGTTTTTTCCTTTTCATTTAGAAGTGAACTTACTGGATATTGATACCCAGCTACAAAATTGAAAAGAAACTTTTTGCATTTATCCACGTTCTTTATTAAAGTATTAGAGTATATTGGTGTAGTAATTTCGCTTATTTCCGAGGCATTAATTTGTCTGTGCGGGACTTCCTGCTCATCAATAGAGGTCACTAGCTTACCAATACAATAAAAATGATATATATTAGTTATTTCATTTATCAGCGAATGCGCGCTATCAGTAAGCAATGCATCAAACGTATGCACTGTTTTGCTCTTAGCGTTTGTTGCGCCTCTTAATTTCTGTTCAAGTATAGTTTTCTTTGTTGAATTCTCATCACAAAAATAGTAAAGTGCTTTCTTACCAATTTTCTGAGCAAGATCAATTTCTTTTTCGACCCCCGCTGGTATCCCATCATAGTTGTCAATCAGAAAAATGCAGATATCACTTTCTTCAAGCGCCCAAAGATAATGATTTCCTGCTGTTAATGATGATGCGCCAGTGTCTTCAAAGAGATATACACTTGCAAAGCCTGTATCTTCTATTAGTTTTTTCAGTTCTGCTCGGATAGAATCATATTTTTCTGTTCCACATTTTGAACTTACAAAAACTTGAATCTTTCTTTCAGGAAACAATTTTTCGACAATCTTATCTTTTCTCAATGTCATATCCTCCACCCCATATAGTGTGTCAGTTTTCTTTGTCATTTTGATAAAATCAACACAGCATATTCTATGCCATCATGCCACAGTCATATATGCAGTCAATTCTCTTTGTATCTTTTAGCTATTCCATATTTGTCATTATACCAGAAATTGTCTGGTATAACAAGGTTACATATTATATATAATTACTAATCACGCACAATCTCTCGCCAAATAAAACACTTCTCACCGTGAGAAGTGTTTTTTTCACGCGCCCGGTGGGGCGTTTTTTTATTGCCCTGAATTAGGAAGGAGGCAGTGATGTATTTCACAGACGGCAAAAGGCAGGCTTTTGAGAAGCTGATGATAAGCAAGCCGGGGTTCGATCACTATGACACGGGCATAGACGGTGAATACCCGGAGTGCAAATCATGTGAGTTTCACAGGCCTCATTGGGATGGGCGGTCATGCGTGTATGAGCAGTGCCCATACTTAAGCGACCGCACGGCAAAGGAGGTGATGCCGCCCGAAAAGTGACGCCCCAATAAGCAGCAAATCTAAGGAATAGGAGGTTTTATGTCGAGAACAAAAACCATGTGGTGCAGACAGCTTTTGATGCTGATCTGTGCCATTGTCATTTTCAGCGTATTTTTCACAGCGCACGCCTTTGCGGACTATGTCAATGTGACGACCGGCACAAGCTATTCGTACTTTCAGACCTTCTCCAGCAGCGGTGTATGGACAGGTGTCGGGACTCCAACGCACACAATAGTCCAGACCGGAGCCCCGGCCTACTGTCTGCAAACGGAGTATACTTCCCCCAGCGGCGGAGGCTACACTACAACCGACCCGTGGTACTACTACGACGCTGCCACTATCTACGGACTGCAAGCCATCCTTGAGCATGGCTATCCCAACGATGACGGCGGCTATTCTGAAGAAGAAGCACGCTATGCGACCGCAAACGCTATTCGCTTCTGGCTTGCCGAGCGTGGAGCGCAGGGAGTACCGGCGTGGATGAACCTCACGCTGTACAGGCAGTTTTTCAGGGCAGTACCGGGATATGAAGAACTTTTTGACTGGTGCTTGTACTTGCTCGACTGCGCGAGGAATCAGGAAGTGTACGAACATGCAGTTTCATTTTCAAGCCTCAACCTTGTTGAAGACGGCGACTATTACACCGGCACTACTACCGTAACACTCATAAACTGCGGAGGCGGCTACACGATAGACAAAAGCTGGCTTCCGGAGGGTGCAATAGTTGACGGCTATACCGGCGACACCGGTGATGTGCTCACAATCCGAATTCCAACAAGGTATGCCGGAGCGAGCTATACTCTTTCAGCAACGGGTATAGACAACCAGACCGAGGCCAGCCTGATCTACTACGCCCCGGATAACTGGAACGAGCAGCGCGTGGTCACGTATGTCTACAACATCGAGGTAAAAGCCGCAGCGGCTTCATTAGAGGTAAGTCTCCCAGACAAGTCAAAGGACGGGAAGCTGATTATCCGCAAATATGATGCTGAGACCGGCGAGCCCTTAGCAGGAGTAAGCTTCGGCTACGGCGGCTCTTCCGGAGACCAGATCGCCGGAGCGGTAACAGACAGCACCGGCACAGTCATTTTTACAGACATACCCGCCGGGGAGTATTTCTTTCAGGAGATTTCCGCGCCCGGCCTGTACGTTGTAGATACTACGCGGCGCACCTTCATCATAAGAGCCGGAGAAGAGCTGAGCTTTGACGTTTACAACACGCGAAAGACGGGCTCAATAACAGTCCGCAAGCAGGACGCATACGGAAACACTCTTACCGGAGCCGTGTTTGCGCTGGAACGCTCAGAAGACGACGGCGCAACATGGAAGAAGATTGCGGAACAGACCTCTGCCGAAGACGGTGCTGCCGTGTTCAGCGATCTCAGCATAAGCGGCATTTACCGCGTAACAGAAACCAAGGCACCGGCGGGTCATATGCTGCAAGCCGGGATTCTGTTTGAGGGAAAGCTTGAAGACTCTGACAGCTTTGACATCAGCTTTACTTCATGCGACTGCACCATTGCTGCGCTGCCATTCACCGGGCAGTCCGGATTCCTCTATATCCCGGCAATATTACTCATGCTGTGCATGGGCTTTTTCATCGTCTATAAACCGAAAAGGAGAAACCTGAATGAAAACTATTAAGAAAGTACTCGCACTTATTCTTGCGGTCACGGCGCTGGTTTGTCTGCCTGTACAGGCAAGCGCGCTGGAGGCCTCGCCGACGATAGACTACAGCAAAACGGGCTCGCTCTCCGTATATAAGTATGATCTTACAAAAGCCGAGGCTGACGGAGCTTGGGACACCAACGCCTATGTTTCCACCGGATTATACGATCAGAGCGTCATAGACAAGATGGCAAACTACGCAGTACCCGGTGTTGAGTTTACATACCTGCGCGTGGCAGATATAGCACTGCACACAGAGCAGGATGACAACGGGAGTAAAATTATTACCCTTTACGGATTTGCGGACAATGAGAGTACAGATACCGTCCTCTCGGCGATCGGTCTCAGCGCATCAGAAGCGTATTCCAGCGAAAACAGCGTATTCTATTTCACGTCCGACAGCATAAACTCCGCGCTTGCGGCAGCTCTTGCCGCGAATTCCACAGCAGTGAAGACCGCGCTTGAAAGCCACACCAAAAGCGCAGGCGGCACAGCAATGAATGTGACGGACGAATACGGGCACAGTTCAGCAGACGGGCTGGAGCTTGGGCTTTATCTTATCGTCGAAACACTTGTGCCTGAGAATGTGACCAGCACCTGCAATCCGTTCCTTATTTCGCTGCCTATGACAACGCTTGACGGCAGCAGTTGGAATTACGATATAACTGTTTATCCCAAAAACAAGACCGGCTACCCGACACTTGAAAAAACAGTACGTGAATCCGCTTCAGACACCGGCAAGAATCACGGCAGCACAATTGACATCACAGACGGCTATGCGCACAGCGCCAGCGCTTCGACCGGCGATATTGTGGAATACCAGTTTGTTTCCACCTTGCCTACAATCACGTCTCCGGCAAGCAATCTGAGCTGTTATACCTTTGTAGATAATCTCCCGCGCGGCATTACATATAACCGTGACGATGTAGTTATATATTTCTACAAGGATAAGGAATGCACGGAGCTTATAGACACTTGGAACATGAACAGCGGCAAATTTACCGTAAGCTATTCTGAGCAGTCTTCCGGGCAGCAGATGACTGTCGAGATAACGGCAAACGGCCTCAGCGAGATCAACAACAGCACAAAGGTTTACAGCCACGAGAGCCTTTACCGCGGCTACTCCGACTGTACCATGCGCGTGTGCTATTCCTGCACTATCAATTCTGACGCAAGCTTTATTTATGGGGACAGCGGCAGCACCAACAGCGTTACGCTGACTTGGAAGCGCACTAATTCTGAATACTATGATACACTCACGGATGATGCGCACGTGTTCAGCTATGTCATAGACCTGCTTAAAAAGTTTTCCGACGGTGCCGGTAAACTCGGCAATGTTAAATTCAAGCTGTATAACGATACTGACGGTTACTATGTTCAGGCCAAGCTTGTCGACGGCGTATATTACGTGACGGGGCACATCAAGGAAGAGTCACAGGCAGCAGAATTTGTCCCTGCCTCTGACGGCCATATCGTAATAAAGGGGCTTGAGGATGACAGCTATATCGTCACGGAGCTTGCAACGGATACCGGCTACAATCTTCTGAAAGACAAGGTCAAGATCGTCATATCCGTGAGTGACGGCGCGGAGTGCGCACGCTGTCATAAGCCGCTGCTCACGGCATCGGCCAAGGTGAATAACAAGAGCGTGGACATGCTCGCGGATGGCAGCTCCGCAAGTGCGGTCGTTCCCCTCACAGTTGTAAACACCAAGGGCTTCACTCTCCCGAAAACCGGCTCATACGGTACATGGATGTTTACCGTCGGCGGCATTCTTGCAATGGGCATCGCCGTGATAATCATTCTAAGACTAAGCAAGAAGAAGCGCACATAAACAGACACGCGGGGAGGCTCAGGCCTCCCCCAACTTGTTAGGAGACAAAATGCAAAATAACAGGAAGGCAATAATTATGGCAGCAGTGTTATTTGTAATCGCTCTGCTTGTGACAGTATACCCGGTCATAAGCAACTATCTCTCAGAGAAGAACAAATCCGTGATTCGCACAGAGTATTTCAATGCCATAAGCAAGCTTGATGATTCTGCAATAGAAGAGGCGCGGCATAAAGCGGAGAAGTATAACGCGATGCTTTCGACCGGAGTTTCACAAGCCTTTTCAGATGAACAGCTTAATGAGGCTTTTGCCAGCTATGACGAGCTTCTGAATCTGAACGGCGACGGCACTATGGCCTACATAGAAATTCCGAGCCTCGGCATATACTTGCCTGTCGCCCACGGTACGGACGCCGCGACACTTGAAAATGCTGTCGGTCATGTTGTCGGCAGCTCACTGCCGATCGGCGGTATGGGAACCCACGCCGTTCTTTCCGGTCACAGCGGTATGGCAAGTGAAAAAATGTTTTCAGACCTTGGCCAGTTGAAAGACGGAGATATTTTCTTTATACACGTTCTGAATGAAACTCTCGCCTACACTGTCGATGATATCAACACTGTGCTTCCGGAAGATACCTCGCAGCTTGCAATAGAACGTGACAAAGACCTTGTAACGCTTATCACCTGTACGCCTTTCGGTGTGAACACGCACCGGCTTCTCGTGCGCGGCAGCCGCATAGATTATGATGCGCAGACCAGCGTTGCGGACATTGAAAGCCTTGAACCCGAAGCTGCCGGTTCCACATGGATAAATGAGTATATAAAGGGCATCATCCTCGGCGTCATAATTCTCATTCTTGCCGTGATCGCTTACATGGTAATGCGGAGAGGTCAAAATGGGTAGACGACTCTCAGTATGTGTTGCGTCAGCTTTGTTCTGCGTCGGGCTGCTCATTCTGCTGTACCCATACATAAACGGCGCAAGGCTTGAGCACAGGTCATCTTCGGCAGCGGAAAGCTTTATCTCCGCATATTCAGTAATAACAGCTCCACCGGAGACGACGGCACAGCCAAATGCCGAGCTTTATAACGCCATGCAGGAATATAACCGGCGCATATACGAAGAAAACCAGAGCGGCCTGTCAGACCCGTCAGCTTATGAGTCCGCGGCGATTGACCTGTCCGCATACGGCGTTGAGGACGGAATCGTAGCCGTGCTGACGATACCGGCGCTTGAGCTTGAAATGCCTGTATACCTCGGGGCGAGCTATGAAAACATGGCTGCGGGTGCCGCTGTCCTTGGGCAGACAAGTCTCCCGATAGGCGGCAGCAGCACAAACTGTGTAATAGCAGGACACCGGGGCTGGAACGGCGTAGCATACTTCCGCTATATAGACCTGCTTCAGCCGGGTGACGAGGTTCTTGTTACGAACTTGTGGGAGACGCTGAGCTACACCGTGTCCGAAATACAGGTCGTAGACCCGAATGATGTGAAGAAGATCTTCATTCAGGACGGTCGTGAGCTTTTAACGCTGCTGACCTGTCACCCCTATGCAAGCGGCGGGCAATACCGTTATCTTGTCATCTGCGAAAGGAGCGCGCCATGACCTTTGATTATTTTTATTGCAGTCAGGCTGACAGCTACTCGTTTTACCGCATTCCGCGGGTGCTCATAACGGGCGAGCATTTCAAAACGCTTTCCACTGATGCAAAGCTCTTATACAGTCTGCTGCTTGACCGCATGGGGCTTTCTATGAAGAACAAATGGCTCGACGATAAGGGACGGGTATATATCTACTACACCATCGACGAGATACAAAAGGATCTCTGCTGCGGTCATGTCAAGGCCGGTAAGCTGCTTGCGGAGCTTGACACGAAAAGCGGCATCGGTCTCATTGAGCGCATAAAGCAGGGGCAGGGTAAACCGACAAAAATCTACGTAAAATGGTTCGCCTCGGTGCATGAGGATGATCCTACAAATTCCAGACCTACAAAAGATGTACTTCTGGAGAGTCCGGAAAAAGAGGTCAAGAAAGACGAAGCGTATATTTCAAGACCTACGGATAACGGCAGTGCAGACCTACAGAAAACGGGTACAAATTATACTGATAATAGCCATACTGATTTCAGCCATACTTATTCATCCATCTATCCTTCGGACTATGAGGATTGTATGGAAGAGCTCAAGGAGCAGGTAGATTTCCCGCTCTTAGCGGAGAGCTATCCGAATGACGATCCTGACAGCATCTTAGAGCTTATCTGTGATGTTCTGTACAGTACCGCTCCGGCAATCAGAATCGGCAGGGAGAACTTGCCGACCGGGAAGGTGCAGGACAGGTTCCGAAAGCTGCGATTTGAGCATATAGCGTATGTGCTGGATTCCCTCAGAGAGACAACGACACGCATTATAAACATAAAAGCCTATCTTCTGCGGGCGCTTTATGACGCTCCGCTCACGATAGGCCATTTTTATTCCGCCGCGGTGAGGCATGATTTCGCATAAATACTTCTCACCATGAGAAGAGTTTTTGAAAAACAAAGACCTGCTAAGAAAAGTCAAGTAGAAATTTTAAGGTAATGCGGTGCGAAAAAAGGCCGCACCAAACCAAGCC
>CAKTPR010000023.1 GCA_934591725.1 uncultured Oscillospiraceae bacterium | reverse complement strand
AGGAAGGCCAGAACGCGCGCCTTGCCGCAAAGCTCACAGGGTATAAGATAGACATCAAGCCTGAGAGCGAGAGCTGACAGGCACGGACTTATAACTGATAAACCTAAAAGGAGGCGGCAGTTTTGGAAAAGAAAATACCGATGAGGCAGTGCCTTGGCTGCCGCGAGATGAAACCCAAGCGCGAGCTTATACGCGTGGTGCGCTCACCTGAGGGGGAGATAAGCCTTGACTTCAAGGGCAAGGCCTCAGGGCGCGGCGCGTATGTGTGCCCGAAGCAGGAGTGCCTGAAGAAGGCAATAAAGACAAGGGCGCTTGAGAGGGCGTTCTCGGCGCAGATACCGCAGGAGATCTACGCACGGCTTGAACAGGAAATGGAGGCCGGCGATGGATGACAGAGCGATTGGCCTGATAGGCCTGATGCGCAGGGCGGGCGCGATAGAGATAGGAGAGGATAACTCCGGCAGCGCCGTCAGCGCGGGGAAAGCAAAGCTGCTGCTCACAGCGGCGGACGCTTCCGAAAACGCGCTGCGTCACGCCGAGCGCTTCACGCAGGGGCGGCGGGTGATAACAGTTCCGCTGCACTATACGCGCGATGAGCTCGGAAAGGCGCTTGGAATAGGCGGCTGCTCAATGGCGGCTGTCACGGATATCGGCTTTGCAAACGCACTGATGAAAGCGCTGCGCGAGCAGAAGCCGGAGATGTACGCGCAGGCCGCCGAGACGATAGAACAGAGACAGGCAAAGGCGGCGCGCCGCAAAAAGGAGACTGCAGCCCTCAAGGGCGGCAGAAGGAATGACAAAAGGAGGACTGGTGCATGAGCATGATAAAGTACAGAATACATGAGGTGGCGAAGGATTTTAACGTCCCGTCCAAGGTGATATCGCAGATACTCACGGACTATGTCGCCCCACCGAAGAATCACATGCAGGTCCTTGAGAATAACGAGCTGGATATCATCTTTGATTATATGACCCAGCATAATCAGGTGGCAAGTCTTCAGGACATCTTCAATGTCCCGGCGAAGGCCGAGACGAAGGAGACAAAGCCCAAGGCAGCAGAGCCTGCAAAGCCCGCTCCCGCCGCAAAGTCCGGCGACAAGCCCGCTGCAAAGCCGCAGGATAAGCCTGCCGCGCAGCCGAGCACCGCGGCGCCTGAGCAGGCAACGCCCGTCAAGAAGGATAAGCCGCACACCCCGCGTCAGGTCGCGGAGAAGCGGGTTGTCGATACCCGCGGCGGCGCTGCTGTCAACATCGAGAAGTACAACGAGAAGTTCGAGGATATGGCCGGCGCGAAGGCGAACAACAATAATCTGCGCCGCGGCAACAAGGAGAAGATCACCAGCAAGTCCAAGCAGCGCCCGCAGGCACAGCTTGCCTCCGCGAAGCGCCGTCAGGAAGAGCGCGACAAGATGAATAAGCTCCAGCTTGAGATCGCCAAGAAGCAGCAGCTCAAGGTCGAGATACCGGATGAGATCGCCGTGGGCGAGCTTGCCTCGCGCATGAAGAAGACCGCGTCCGAGGTCATAAAGCAGCTGTTCAAGATGGGCGTGTTCGCGTCCGTTTCCGATGTGATAGATTACGATACCGCGGCGCTCGTCGCGATGGAACTCGGCTGCAAGGTCGAGAAAGAGGTTATCGTCACGGTCGAGGAGCGCCTTATTGACGACCATGAGGATAAACCCGAGGATCTCGTTCCGCGCGCTCCCGTCGTCGTTGTCATGGGTCACGTCGACCACGGCAAGACATCGCTGCTCGACTACATCCGCCATGCAAACGTCGTTTCCGGCGAGGCCGGCGGCATCACCCAGCACATCGGCGCATATACCGTTGATGTGAACGGCAGTCCCATCACCTTCCTTGATACCCCGGGCCACGAGGCCTTTACCTCCATGCGTGCAAGAGGCGCAATGGTCACAGATATTGCGATCCTCGTCGTCGCGGCGGACGACGGCATCATGCCGCAGACCGTTGAATCCATAAACCACGCGAAGGCCGCGAACATCCCGGTCGTCGTTGCGATAAACAAGATGGACGCTGTCGGCGCAAATCCTGAGCGCATCAAGCAGCAGCTCACCGAGTATGACCTCGTCAGCGAGGAGTGGGGCGGCGATACGATAGTCTGCCCGATCTCCGCAAAGACCGGTCAGGGCATCGATAACCTGCTTGAAAATCTGGCAGTTCTGTCCGAAGTCCTTGAGCTCAAGGCCAATCCCAACCGTGCCGCTAAGGGCGCGGTCATCGAGGCACGTCTTGACAAGGGCCGCGGCCCGATCATGACCGTCCTTGTCCAGAACGGTACTCTCAAGCTCGGCGATATCATCATTGCCGGTACTGCCGTCGGCCGTGTCCGCACGATGATAAACGACAAGGGTCAGCGCGTCACAGAAGCCGGCCCCTCCACCCCGGTCGAGATCTCCGGTATGTCCGAAGTTCCGAGTGCGGGCGACACCTTCAACGCCGTCGCCGATGAGCGCATGGCAAGAGAGCTTGCCGAGGAGCGCCGCATCCAGATGAACAGCAACGCAATGCCCGGCACGAAGAAGGTCAGCCTTGAGGATCTGTTCAGCCAGATACAGGCCGGTGAAATGAAGACGCTCAACGTCATCGTCAAGGCCGACGTTCAGGGCTCTGCCGAGGCAGTCAAGGCTTCCCTTGAGAAAATATCCAACGAGGAAGTCAGGGTCAAGGTCATCCACAGCGCTGTCGGCGCGATCAACGAGTCCGATGTTATGCTGGCGGCGACCTCCGGCGCTATCATTGTCGGCTTCAATGTTCGTCCCGATAACGCCGCCCGCGACAGCGCGGCGCGCAGCAAGGTCGATATGCGTATGTACCGCGTCATTTATGACTGCATAAACGAGATCGAAGCTGCTATGAAGGGAATGCTTGCGCCGAAGTTCAAGGAAGTCGTTATCGGCCACGCCGAAGTCCGCGAGACCTACAAGGTCTCCAAGGTCGGCACCGTCTGCGGCTGCTATTGCACCGACGGTAAGATACAGCGCGGCTGCGAAGTCCGCGTCCTGCGCGACAATATCGTTATCCATGAGGGCGAGCTTGCTTCGCTGCGCCGCTTCAAGGATGACGTCAAGGAAGTCGCCAGCGGCTATGAATGCGGTATGCAGGTCGAGAAGTTCAATGACATCAAGGTCGGCGACGTTATCGAGTGCTTCGTGATGGAGCAGATAAACGCATAAGAAAAGAATGATACGGGCGCTGCGTTTGCCGCGCCCGTAAGGCATATCAGGAGAGTTACTATGTCATCTAATAAAATCGGAAGAATCAATGACGATATACAGCGCGTGCTTTCAAAGCTGCTGACCGAGGTCAAGGATCCGCGCGTGCAGCAGGGGATGATAAGCGTCACGCGCGTTGAGACCACGGGCGACCTGCGCTACTGCAAGGTGTGGCTGTCGGTAATGGGGATGCAGAACGAAAAGGACTTCCGCAAGGGGCTCAAGTCCGCTTCGGGCTGGCTGCGCCATGAGCTTGCAGGTTCCATGAACCTGCGCTATACCCCGGAGCTGGTGTTCGAGATAGACCACAGCATCGAGTATGGTGCGCACATCAGCCAGATGATAAGCGAGCTTGACATCAAGCACGATGAGGATGAGGACAATGAACTATAAACAGTGCGCAAAGCTCCTGCTGACGCATGAGAATATACTGATCGTCACCCACAGGAACCCTGACGGGGACACCGTCGCAAGCGCGGCGGCGCTGTGCAGCGCCCTGCGCCGCGGCGGAAGGAACGCGTATCTCTACCCGAACCCACAGGTGAACCGCCATCTGCGCCCGTTCGCGGAGCCGTATTTTGCACCTGAGGATTTTACGGCAAAGTACACTGTCGCCGTGGATGTGGCGACGGAGGGGATGCTGCCGAAGGGCTTTGAGGGCGCGGTCGACCTCTGCATCGACCACCACCCGACAAACTCCGGCTACGCCGCTGAGACGCTTGTCCGCGCGGACAAGTCCTCCTGCGCGGAGGCCGTGATGGAAGTCATTCTCAGCATGAACACCGACCTTACGCCCGATGAGGCGACGCTTCTCTATATTGGGCTTACCACGGATACAGGCTGCTTCCAGTATTCCAACACCAGCGCTGCGAGCTTTCGCGCGGCGGCGGAGCTGCTGCGGCTCGGCGCGGACAACGCAATGGTCAGCACGGTGTTCTTCCGCAAGGTGTCCCGCGCGCGGCTCAAGCTTGAGAGCATGATATATTCCGGTCTGCAGTACTTCCGTGACGGTAAGATCGCCGTTGCGACGATCACATTGGAAATGATGGAGGAGGCCGGCGCGACCGAGGACGACTGCGACGATCTTGCCGGGCTATCAGGGCGCGTTGAGGGCAGTATCCTGAACATCACCATCCGCGAACAGGAGGACGGTTCGAGCAAGATATCCGTCCGCTCGACGCCGGAGATAAGCAGCAGCGATATCTGCGCGGTGTTCGGCGGCGGCGGCCACGCGATGGCGGCCGGCTGCACGATATACGGCAAGCCTGACAAGGCACGCGATATGCTGCTGAGCGTTATAGACGAGGTCTGGAAATGAACGGCATCCTCCTCATCGATAAGGAGCAGGACTGGACGAGCAACGATGTTGTCGCAAAGCTCAAGGGCATCCTGCATGAGCGGCGCATCGGGCACTCCGGTACGCTCGACCCAATGGCTACCGGGCTGCTGGTGGTCTTTGTCGGCCGGGCGACCCGCGCCGTCGAGTTTGCCGAGGGGCACGACAAGCGCTATCTTGCCTCGCTGCGTCTCGGCGTTACGACAGACACGCAGGACACCACCGGGAACGTGCTGAAAACCGGCGACGCTTCGGGCGTTGACGAGCCTGCGCTGAGGGCGGTGCTTGACCGCTTCACCGGAGAACAGCTCCAGACGCCGCCGATGTACTCGGCGATAAAGGTGAACGGGCGCAGGCTCTATGACATTGCCCGCAGCGGCGGCGAGGTCGAGCGCGCGGCAAGACCGATATGCGTGAAGAGCATTGAAATAACAGGCCGCGCCGGGGACGATTGGCTGCTTGACATCAGCTGCTCCAAGGGCACTTATGTGCGCACACTGTGCAATGATATAGGCGAGGCGCTCGGCTGCGGCGGCTGCATGAGCGCGCTCAGGCGCACCGGCGCAGGAGCTTTCACGCTTGACGGCGCGGTGAAGATAGGCGAGGTGCAGCGTCTTGCGGACGAGGGCAGAGCGGAAGAACTTCTCATCCCGGTGGACAGGCTGTTCAAGGGAACAAAAAAGTGCACCGCATCGTCAGAAACAGAGAAGAAGATACGCTGCGGAAATCCTGTCAAGACCTCGCTGCCGGACGGAGAGTACAGAGTATATTCCGCAGGCGGGGAATTCCTGATGCTCGGCCGCGTGCAGCGCGGCATAATGAAAACGGTAAAAAGCTTTTTCGAGGTATAAATAGTTTATGGCAGAAACAAAACGCGCGATAGCACTGGGCTTTTTCGACGGGGTACATATCGGCCACGGCTCACTGCTGGAAAAAACAAAGCAGCGCGCTTCCGAGATCGGCGCGATGCCGTCGGTGCTGAGCTTTGACGTGCATCCGGATAACCTTGTCTTCAACACCGAGGTTCCGCTTATAAACAGCCCTATCGGCAGGGAGGAGATCATCCGCCGCTGCTACGGGATCGATAACGTCGTGTTCATCCATTTCAACAAGCATGTGATGTGTATGCCGTGGCAGGAGTTCATTGACTCGATCATTGACGAACTCAACATCGGCTGGGTCGTCGTCGGGCACGACTTCTGCTTTGGCTACAAGGGCGAAGGCAAGGCCGAAAAGCTCAAGGTCTATTGTGAGGAGCGCGGGATCGGCTGCGACATCATGCCGCCGGTCATGCTTGACGGACGAATTGTCAGTTCCACTTATATCCGTAAGCTCATTGCGGATGGGGACATGCAGGAAGCCGCGCGCTGGCTCGGCCATCCGCATACGCTGTCGGATACCGTCCATTCCGGCTATCACATCGGCACGAAGCTCGGCACGCCGACGATAAATATGCACTTTCCTGAGGGCGTGATCATACCGCGCCACGGCGTATATGCCGCGAAGGTCTTCCTTGAGGGCGGCGAGAGCTACGTCGCGGTGACAAACGTCGGCATCAGGCCGACGGTCGGAAACGGAAACAGCGTCACGGTCGAGAGCCATCTGCTCGATTACAGCGGCAACCTTTACGGACGGCAGGCGAGAGTTGAATTTTATAAATTCCTGCGCCCGGAGAAGAAGTTTTCCGGATTCGATGAGCTGTCAACGCAGATACGCTGCGACGCAGAAAGCGCGAAAGAATATTTTGAGAGCACAGACAAGAAGTGAACTGCCGTTCACGCGAGTACGTTTACAGATATAGACAGATACAAAAGCCGGGCGAGAGCCGAAAACGGAAAGGGGTAAAGTAAAAAAATGAGTACGGATAACGATTACGGTACTACTTCGACCGTGAAGAATAAAAAGCGTATGCCGACATGGCTGGTCATTCTGCTGATCCTTGTACTTTTCGCAGGAGGCGTGCTTGCCGGGCTGAAGCTTGCGACGATCAATGAGCCGACCGGGCTTTGGGCAAGGATGTTTCCCGAAGCCGTCGAGCCGACCATGACCGCAGTGCCGACGGCGACGCCGAAGCCGAGCGAGTCCGCAAAGCCCGCGGCGGCTGTGAAGCCCACGGAAAAGCCGGCAGAAAGCGCAAAACCGACGGCGAGTGCCAAGCCAGAAGAGAGCACGGCACCCGCGGCAAGCGCAGAACCGGAAGCAAGCGCAAAACCTGAGGAATCCGCGAAGCCTGAGACGAACGCTGCATCCACAGAAGCAACGCCGGAGCCGTCCGCACCCGCGGAGCCTGAATGCATAGAGCCTGAGACCGCAGTCAATGCCGCACTCAAGCACGCTAAGGTCAATGAAAAGGACGCGGATGTATACAAGGCGCGCATTGAAGAGCTCAGAGGTACGAGCGTTTACATCATCGGCTTCACCGCGGGAGACGCGGATTATGAATATGAGGTCAATGCCCTGACAGGCAAGGTCGAGGGCTGGGAGCGTCTGCGCAGCAGCGCTGCCGGGACCGCAGAGGAAGCTGCTTCTGTGCCGGGGAGCAGCGATACGAGCACCGCGGCAGGATCAAACCTGCCGGAGCTTATAGACGTGCAGGCCGCGAAGCTGACAGTATACAGCCATGCGGGAGTAGCGGAAAAGGACGCACAGAGCGTCAAATCAGCGCTCAGGCTTGACGGACTCAAGCTTGTCTATGAGATACAGTTCTCGGCGGATAAATACGATTATGACTATACGGTCGACGCGGTGAGCGGAGACATAATCAGCAGCGCGAAAAACGCGAAATAATCAGGAATAACCAAGGGCTGCGGCACGATGCCGCAGCCCTTTCAATACCTTGTCATGCCTTATTCGCAGCGCTATTTCATGCTGCGGTAGTCCTCGCAGTCGCAGATGCTGTCAGGCGGGAAGAACTCCTCGACCGGGAAGCGGATGCGGCTGAAAAGCGTGCAGGGATCATCCTCGGTGATCGTGCCGGGGCACTCCTTATCGGGCAGGCAGTAGTCATAGGCGGGAATGAGCAGCTGAGTATCGCGCTCAAGCCTGATGATGCTGAACTGGCCGATCGTTGCAAACCAGCGGCGGGCGGTGTCGGTGAGGACAAGGCTCTCGGTGAAGGCTGCGGTGATCGCCGCGGGGATGCTGCGCTGCTCAAGCTCAGTCGGCAGCAGGCACTCGGAATCGCAGAGCTTGCAGTGCAGGCAGATAGGATCGACGGAATTGACCACGGCGATGGGCAGCTCGTCGACTGTCGAGAGCGGCAGCGCACTGTCCGAGGAATAGGATTTCACGCTTGCGA
The DNA here is from genome assembly GCA_934591725.1 of uncultured Oscillospiraceae bacterium. Taxonomy (GTDB): domain Bacteria; phylum Bacillota; class Clostridia; order Oscillospirales; family Oscillospiraceae; genus Limivicinus. The sequence goes on along the minus strand of CAKTPR010000023.1, from coordinate 16,911 downwards.
TGCTGCCGAAAAGCATGACCCGCTTATCGAACACGCACAGACCCGTGCAGGTCTGGCCGCCGGGGAAGGTCTCGCCGGTGACACGGTAGAAGTACGTGCAGTCGACGGTGAAATAGCCGCGGTTAAAGCCGACCGGTTCAACGCTTACATCTACATAGAGCAGCTCTGCCCGCTTGGGGCGGATGCTGAGCGCGTTTTCTATGTAGGACTGGGAGCTCACGGTGGGGTAGACACGCAGATCATCCACACAGTCCTTGTCTCGGCAGCTGTCGAATATCTTTCTGGTATTGACGCATACGGCTTCTCGAATGCTTGCCGAGTTCTCAACGGGCCCCGGCACTACTCTGTCGGCCATAGATATACCTCCTGTTGTCTGGATTGAAGAACACTTCAGTACAGTCTATGCGCAAGTTCCGCATATGTGTAAAAAAGCTCTTGAAAAAGCATGGACGGAAAGTATATAATGACCTATAAAGCAATCATGGAAGGAGACGGTTATGGCACGTCTTGGATTCATACATGAAAAGCTGGATATCAAGATCCTGATCCTCTTTATCCTGCGCCGCCTGCCCGGAGAGGTCGAGCCGGAAACGCTGTGCGAGCTGTGCCAGTGTGACGGCGGGATAGACTACTTCGACTATTCGGACTGCCTTTCTGACCTTATCGAGACGGGGCACATCAAGGAAACGCCGACGGGGTACACGATAACCGACAAGGGCGCGAAGAACGCGGAGGCCGTCGAGAGCAGTCTGCCGTACTCCGTGCGCATGAAGGCGCTCAAGCTGCTGGCTCCCGTTGAGGAGCGGCTGCGCCGCGCGGCAATGATCACGGCACGCCATGAGGTCAGCGAGAACGGCTGCATGGTCGAGCTTGCAATGTCCGACGGCAAGGGCGAGATAATCCATCTGCATCTGCTGTGCGGCGATGAGGAGCAGGCAAAGCTCATGGAGAAAAACTTCCGCCTCAACGCGGAGAACCTGTATCAGGATATCGCTGAGATGCTCAGCAAGAAATAAACATCCGCAAAGCGCGGGGAATTGGAGCCGCTATGTCAACCTACATACCAGAAAATTACAAAAGTCTGCTTACGATATATGATACGCAGAAGGCGATAAGCCTGCTCAAGCGCCTTTTTGAGGAGAACCTCGGCGCGAAGCTCAACCTGTACCGCGTTTCCGCGCCGCTGTTCGTCGATGAAAAGTCCGGCCTGAACGACGACCTCAACGGCTATGAGCGTCCGGTGTCGTTCGATATCCTGCGCACGGAGACGAAAGCGCAGGTCGTGCAGTCGCTGGCAAAATGGAAGCGCCTTGCGCTCAAGCGCTACGGCTTCTTCCCCGGCAAGGGGCTGTATACGGACATGAACGCCGTCCGCCGCGATGAGGACGAGCTTGACAATCTGCACTCGGTCTACGTTGACCAGTGGGACTGGGAGAAGGTCATCCTCCCGGAGAACCGTACAAGGGACTATCTCAAGCTCACGGTCATGGATATCGTCGCCGCGATATGCGACACGCAGGACACGATGCGTGCAATATACCCGCAGCTGACTGTCCTGCCGAAGCTTGAGCGCCGCGTCAGCTTTATAGACGCGCAGGAGCTTGAGGACATGTACCCCGGCCTTACGCCGAAGCAGCGCGAGAACGCCTACGTAAAGGAGCACAAGACCGCCTTCATCATGGGTATCGGCGGGAAGCTCAAGTCCGGCAAGCCGCATGACGGGCGCGCTCCCGACTATGACGACTGGACGCTCAACGGGGATATCATGTTCTGGGACGATGTGCTCGGCTGCGCGATGGAGGTGTCTTCAATGGGCATCCGCGTCGACCCCGCCGCGCTCGACAGACAGCTCACGATCTCCGGCTGCGATAACCGGCGCGAGCTGCCGTATCACAAGGCGCTGCTCGCCGGGGAGCTTCCGCTGACGATCGGCGGCGGCATTGGCCAGTCGCGGCTTTCAATGCTCCTGCTCGGCAAGGCGCACATAGGCGAAGTGCAGGCTTCGATATGGGACGCTGAGACCGTCGAGAAATGCGATAGGGCTGGCATCGTTCTGCTTTGACGGCAGGACGGGTGCATGGTTTGTTTATAGATTTTTAATAAAACGAGCGGAACATAGCCAAAATAAGGACGTCAAATAGATGCAGGCGGAAATAGACCTGCATCTATTTGATTTCTGAAATATACGGAGGGAAAAATGAAAAAACTGTTTGCTGTTATTGCGGTGCTCGCCGTTATGCTTTCTTTCACAGGCTGCGGCGGCACGAAGTATGAAGTCAGCGAGTATGATACGGCGGCAACGAACGATCTGGTGCAGATATTCATAAAGCAGCGCACCGTGACCGACGAGACCGAGGAGGCGGCGCTGACGCTTGAAAACCTCACCGATAAGGACTATACCTACGGCGCGGCACAGCGTCTCGAAATATGGCAGGACGGGCACTGGTGCGTGATCCCGGACAAGCAGGATTTTGTTACCATGCAGCTGCTCACGCTCCCAGCCAACGCGACCGATGAAGTGACGTTCAATTTTGCCGATCACTATGACAAGCTCGGCGACGGCAGGTACCGTATCGTCATGAACTTCTCCAGCATGGACGGCAGCACGGCGATCGCCGCGGCTGAGTTCGGTATCGGCAGAGCCGAAAAATGATTCTGTTCCAATAAAATAAGGTAAAAATGTGAGCTCCCGGCGTAACATAACTGCGCCGGGAGTTTCCTGTTTTAACGGCAACCGGCATATTAAACAAATGCCGGTGAAACAGCTTGTGCAGTTTGTAAACTATGTTTAAAAAGCGTTAAGAAAAGCAAAAAATGTTAATTGACGGTCTCTTTTTTCAATTCTAAGATGAATCCAGGAGCTGCTCTGGCAGCAAAAAAACACAAAGCTAAAACTGAAATGGAGGCTATCTGAATGAAGAAACTAAGCAAATTCCTCGCGATCCTTATGGCACTTGTTATGGTATGCGGCATAATGACGGCTTGTGGCGAAACAGAAACTCCCGCTCAAACGGCAGGTACAGAAGCGTCGGAGCCGGCAACGGAGCAGAAAACTGAAGAGAACAAAGAGGTTCTTGTCCTCAAATACGGTCACAACCAGACTGAGGATGCACCGTTCCACGCGGGTGCAGTCAAGCTTGCGGAGCTTGTAGATGAATATTCCAATGGTACGATGCGTGTCGACGTTTACAGCAATGCGCAGCTGGGCGATGAGAACGAGCTGCTTCAGGGAATAATGATGGGAACCATCGATCTTGCCGGCGTTGCGCTGGGCAACATGGCGCTGTGCGACGAAGAGTTCAATGTTTTCATGATCCCGTATCTGTTTGAAAACTACGATCAGGTAGATGCAGTCCTGCGCGACGGCGAGACGGGACGTTATCTGGAAGAGGTAGCCAAGACCCACAATGTACGTATCCTGTCCTGGTCAGAGTCCGGTTTCCGCCACACGCTCAATTCCAAGAAGGATGTCAAGGTCCCTTCCGACCTTGCCGGCATGAAGTACCGCACTCCCTCGTGGTCGATGTTTATGGATCTGGTCAACTCTTGGGGTGCCAACGCTGTTTCAATGCCTTTCAGCGAAGTTTACATGGCCTGCCAGCAGGGTGTCATTGACGTTCAGGAGGGCGCACTTTTCGCCTTCACCACGCAGGGCATGTATGAGGTTCAGAAATATTTGACTCTTGACGGCCACATCTACAACGGAGACCTCAAGCTCGTATCGGAAAGCGTTTTCCAGACGCTCACACCTGAGCAGCAGGAAATTCTTGCAAAGGCTGCATACGAAGCAGGCGAGTACCAGCGCGAGCTGATACGCTCCACCGAGCAGGATCATCTGGATACCATGCGGAACGCTGGCGTCAGCATAACAGAGGATGTCGATAAGCAGGCATGGAAGGATACTACAACTTATATCTATGACAAGTTTGCCGATGAGATCGACGCAGATCTGGTTGCGATGATCAATCAGGATATCGCAAATATGAAGTAAGGCATAGGGACTTCTCAAAGTATTTGGATAAAAATATACGGAGAGAAGTCCCTGCTTTTGATAACCGATAAACGAAGGATGTGAAACGCTTGAAAGATAAAATATACAAGCTTGCGGTAAAGCTGACATCAACACTCGCAGTATTTCTGTTCGCATCTCTGCTCATATTGCTGTTTGTACAGGTCGTTCTGCGCTATGCTTTTAATACGGGCTTTTCCTGGATAGAAGATTTTTCCGTATTCTGTTTTATATGGATATCGCTGCTTGGCGTTGCGCTTGGCGTCAGCAGAAAATCCCACATTGCCGTGGATGCGATCACGGCAAAGCTGCCGGCAAAGCTGCGGCGCGTGAGCATAATCCTCAATGATGTTCTCTGCATTGTTTTTTACGGCTGCCTTATGTATTCGGGGATCCTTTTCACAAAGCTTGGGGCAGTCATGAGATCGCCGGTGCTGAAGCTGCAGTACTCCGTGATGTATATCGCAATACCGATAGTATGCGGACTGTGCATTCTGTTCCTGGTAATCCAGCTTATTTCCCTCCCGCGTGATATAAAGGAGGACAATAAATGATAATTGCACTGTTTGTAATATTCTTCACCCTGATACTTATAGGAGTTCCCATTGCGGGGAGCATCGGTCTGGCAGTATTTGGTGTTATTATTTTTTCAGGTCAGGTGTCTCCTGTCATAGTTGCACAGGCAATGATAAGACAGATGGGTTCATTTTCGCTGGTAGCGATCCCGTTTTTTATGCTTTCGGGCGAAATCATGGAAAAGTCAGGCATAACACAGAGGCTGGTCGATTTCGCGGATGCCGTGGTTGGCTGGATAACCGGAGGCCTGGCGTATGTTTCAATATTCTCCGGTATGCTGATGGGAGGAATATCAGGCTCAGGGCCTGCCGACACGGCGGCTTTGGGAGGAATTCTTATACCCAGCATGGAAAAAGCGGGGTATCCAAAGGAGTATGCATCGGCGACTCTTGCGGCAGCAGGCTCCATAGGCGCAATCATCCCGCCCAGCATTACTATGGTCGTTCTGGCGGGTATACTCAGCCAATCGGTCGGTTCGATGCTTATGGCCGGGTTGATACCGGGCATACTTATCGGCGTTCTTATGATGGTCACTTCTGGTGTTATCTGCCATCGCAGACAGTATGCGATCAGCGATAAGACCGAGTTCTCCTGGAACAAGCTGGGTCGTTCGCTGAAGAATGCCGTTCTTGCGCTCCTGGCGCCGATAATCATTGTGGGCGGCATTGTTGCGGGTATCTTTACTGCGACGGAGGCAAGTGTCGTAGTGTGCATGTATACGCTTTTCATTGGGATATTTGTGTATAAAACGGTCAAGCTTTCCGATCTTAATGAGCTTTTTACCAATGCGATCGTGAGTTCCGCCAACGTGCTGCTGATCATCGGGATCTGTGCAGGATTCAGCTGGGTGCTTACCTATAATAACTTCCCGGCTGCTGTTACCAGCCTTATACTCAATATAAGCAGCAGCAAGCTCGTTATCGTCCTACTCATAAACATAATTTTCCTTATAGGCGGTATGTTTATGGAAGGCTTGGCGCTTATACTTATGTTTGTTCCGATATTTATGCCGGTCATGGCTTCGGTTGGTGTGTCTCCTATGACGTTCGGCGTTATGGTTCTGATAAATGTTGTCATAGGGACGCTGACTCCTCCGGTCGGAGTGTGCCTTTTTGTTGCCTCGTCGATAAGCGGAGCAAGCGTAACGCGCATAGGAAAGGCCGTGCTCCCGTTTATATTATGTATGCTGTTCGTGATGTTCCTTGTAGTTGCTGTGCCGGGTGTCGCTACATGGATACCGTCTCTTATGTCTGCATAGAGCAGCTGAAAATTGTACGATCTGTTCATGGCTTATATCAGGGAGAATTAACGTGATGAAAAATGGATGGAAAAACAGTATACAGAAAAAAATTTTCTTACTTGTTATGCCGACAAGCACACTCACGTTCATTCTCCTGGGGCTGATATGGATATTCAGCAGCAAGTCCTACACCGAAAAAAATATAATAAGCACTGACAGGCAGATACTCAGCACCATGATTCAGGCTACGGATATCGTGCTTGCAAATGTGGACGAAAACATAACTGCAATAACGCAGGATGCAGACATGATAAATCTGGCGGCGGTCCCGAATCTTCAGGAGTATTCCCGGAACCGCAGAGTGATGCTCAAACTGAATTCAATGCAGGAGCAGGGCTATGTGAAGAGCGTTTCCATATATTTACCGTGGCTTGATACTGTGTTTGACGGCGGCACGCAGGTATATCGCTTTCAGGAAAGCAGCCTGTATCCCACGATAAGTGCATATCAGGAAAGCTATGACAGCCTGAGCGGGTATGGGGACGGATCGCATGACAGGTCACGGCTTATGCTGGGCAAAGACGGGCGGCTGTTTGTACTGCGCAGCTTTCCAAAGAGCGGGCGCACTATGATGTATATAGTTGCTGCCCAATTGGACACTGAGCAATTGACCAAAAAGCTCAGCGAAAGCCTGCAGCAGGAAAAAAATGTCATGGTTCTGTCGAACGACGGGAAGATCGTTATGAGTTCCGACGAGCAGCGGGTCGGCACATACTTTGATTACGAAGGCTATGAGAAAAGCGACGAAGATAACACCGCTATTGAACGGCGCAGCAGAGCACTTATATGCTGGGATACTTCAGAGTATTCAGGGATGACTTTTATTATACAAACAGAGGATGCGTTTACCGGCTGGGCGAAACGCACTGTGCGCAGCAGCATTATTACCGTGGTGATCCTCTCTCTGCTCCAATTTGCCATTGCGGGGATCGCGGCAGCACGCATATTCAGACCGATCGAGAGCTTTGTAAACCATGTACTGACCCCGAACACACGCAGAACAGACAGCGATACGCAGATAGGATATCTCAGCAAGGCATATGAGGAGGTCGCGGAGCGGCGCGCAAGCACCGGTCAGGCAATAGCCATGCTTCAGCGGGCGGTAATAAAAAAGAGCATAAGGGCTTATTTTGAAGGCGATGAAATACCCGTCCTTGAACAGCGGGAAATTGAAGAATTGCTCACAATAACCGATAAAAAGGGACGGATATTTTTCCTGATGCTGATACACACGGTCAAGGAAAGCACACTTCCGTTCAACGAGGCTGAGAAAGACGCAGCGTTTCTCAAAGCAAGTCTGCAGGGAATTCTGGAGAACGAGCTTGACGGGACCGGCGGGGAAATTCAGGTGATCACAGCGAATTCAAGGAATCAGGTCTGTCTTGTTTCGTATGATGTTGCTGAGAATTATGAGCAGGAGATCACGGAAAGACTGCGCGGAGCCATAGAGAAGATCAAAAGTATAACCGACGACGGGGTGGTCGTTCTTGTTTCCGGAAAGCCCGTCCCGTTTCAGGAACTTGGCGCAGAGGTATGCCGGCTGAAAATCAAAATGGTCCAATACGAATCTGAAAGATTGGACGGCCTTGGAATAAGCAGCGTGATCCTTGACAAATACAGACAGGTATTCAATGCGGGGATGCAGAAATTGCTGATGGACAGAGAGCCGGATGAACTGCTCGGAACGCTCAGCAGCTTAACGGAAAAAGGAGATGCCGAATGCAGAGCTGCGATCAGAATATATATTGATTCGTTCTCAGCGGCGGTATCTGCAGACACAATGATCCCCGACTCGATCGCAGATTTTGCCGACGACGAGAAGAAGAAAACAATGCAGCTTTTTGATTCCGGTGCAGACAGCAATGCGCTGATCTGCCGTGCGCTGCTGACAGCAAATACTGTATCCAGACTTTTGCGAGAAAATTATGTGAGAAATAATGTCGGGAATATGCGAAAAATAATCGAGTACATCGGCAGGCATTACCAACAGCCGGATATGGGCCTTGCAAATGTTGCGGATTCTATGGGAGTTACATCCAGTTATCTCAGCCGGCAGTTCAAGGAATTCATGGGTGTAAACTACGTCAGCTATGTAAACAGCCTCAGAATAGAAAAAGCACAGTATTATCTCATAGATGGACAGCTGCCCGTGAATAAGGTGGCAGAGAGCGTCGGATTTTCATCGGTGCAGCACTTTAACCGCGTATTCAAGCAGCTTACTAATTACACGCCGGGAGCGTTCAGAAGCCTGTTCCGCGGAACAACATGATATGACTTTATAAAAATAAGTAAGGAGAAAAGCATGAAATTAGCTTATACGATCCCTAATATCGACACGATCGATATCGATGAAGCCGAGCACTATATAAAATTACTGAAGGAAATTGGATACGATGGAGCAGAAACATCTGTCTGCTATGCAAAAAAGGTTGACCGTGACGGATTGAAGCGTCTGCTTGACAAGTACGATTTCAAGCTTTCCGGTCTGCGCTCCGGCGGGATATATGACGGTGCCGGAGTAAGATTCTCAAGCCCGGATCCGAAGGAGAGAGAAACTGCGGTAGCGATGCTCAAGGATGTTATCGATCTTGCCGGATTCTTTGGGTGCGATATTCTTCTGGGGCGCATTCAGGGTATAGTCCCTCCGGAGGAGGATATTGCCACGGCCAAGGGATATATAGTTGAATGTATGCGCGAATGCTCCGAATACGCCGGTAAGTACGGCGTGTACATAGACTATGAACCGATCACGCGTTTTGAAATGAATTATAACAATACGACGCGCGAAATGATCGAATTTACAAACTATATCAATTCCGCGATAAATCATAAAGTCCGGCTGCTTATGGATGTGTTCCATTCGATGATGGAGGATGACAGCGTTGCAGGTGCATTTATAAGAAGCCGCGAGCTCATGGGACATATTCATTTTTCTGACACAAACAGATGCTTTGACAGGGGAGTGCCGGGGACAGGCAACATGAACTTCAAAGAATACATTGATGTCCTCGATGCGCTTGGATACACCGGCTGGATAGCGCTTGAGGTCGGTCTTGGCCTACCGGATTACGAGTGGGGAGCAAGGAGTTCATACGTTTATCTGAGCACTTTACTTGACTATTGCAAGCACGCAAAATAAAAGAAAAGGGGAAAACATAATGGACGTAAAAAAGAACGCACGGCTTCGTGAGCTTATTAACCAGCCGGGGATAGTTGTCGCCCCGGGATGCCACGACGGATTGACGGCACGACTTGTGCAGCAGAACGGCTTTCAGGTCTGCTATATGGGAGGCAACGGCACCATGGCGAGCTACCTCGGCATCCCGGATATAGGCCTTGGTACTGCTACGGAAATGATAACCAGAGCGCGCTATCTTGCGGAAACGCTGGATATACCTCTTGTGTGCGACGCCGATACCGGATACGGAGATGTAAGCAGTGTTGTCAGGACAGTCAGAGAGTACGAAGCGGCAGGCGTGAGCGGGATACATTTTGAAGATCAGGTAATGCCCAAAAAGTGCGGGGCCATGGAGGGCGTACATGTAGTCCCAATCGAGGAGATATGTATGAAGCTCAAGGCGGCGGTCGAGGCACGGCGCGATCCGAACTTCATGATAATTGCGCGTACGGACAGCTTCAATACATACGGCATTGAAGAGACTATTTCCAGAAGCAAAAAATTCTGGGATATGGGCGTCGATATGCTGATGCCTGAGAATCTAGTTACAAGGGAAGACGTTGCACGCGTGGCGTATGAACTGACGCATTATAAATCTCCTTACAGGGACGATATGCCGGTCGTTCTCTATGACGTGTGTGAGTTTACGGAGGGGCAGATATTCTCAAACGAGGAACTTGAAGAGATGGGCTACAAGTTCGTGATACATCCGCTCGGAAGTATCCTGCTTGAGGCACGGGCGCTGAACAGATATTACAGCGAATATGCCGCCAAGGGCAATACGAAGGATATGTTCAACGAGGGGCTGTTTGAAAAGCGGCAGGTGTATCAGGATATCCTTGGCTATTCGGATGCAATGGCTCTGCGCGAGAAGTACAAAGCCAAGTGAAATGCGGGAATGCCGGATATAGACCGCGGATAAACAAGACCCATGTCCGACGGGCAGCAATATGATTTCAGGCAAAATCCAGCGCAGCCGATTGAATTCGGCTGCGCTGGACTGTTCATTTCTGAGTCTGCGCGTTGCGCTTGAGCCCGTGCATGAAGCCGTTGACGGCGGTGGTATGTATATCCCCGGCGATGACCTCGTTTTCCTGAACGTAGATGGTGATGATGACAGTGCCGTCGGAGTCGGCGTAATTTGTGAGCTGATAGCTGTACTGGCTGCATCGCTCACCGAGGTGGTTTGAGAGGTCATAGCCCTGCGCCTGCTGCATCCGGTTATACTGCGCCATTATCCCCTCAAGCTTATCCGGCACGACGACAGTCCTGAACTCCTCAGTGCTTCTGTCGATCTCCCAGCCGAGGGAGTTGAGGAAGGCCTCGCGCCCGTCGAGCGTGGAGAGGTCAAATTCCGTTCCGGGGGTGAACACCGCGCGCAGGACTATCAGCAGCAGTATGAGACCACCCAAGCCCAAGACCAGAATGAGGGCTTTTTTCTTGGTAAACCCTGAGCACTTTTGCGTCATAGCGTATCTCCATTCTGCCGCTTGCAAAGTCAGCACCGGAGGAAACGGATCTCCATAAGCGGCAGATGGAGACAACAGAGTGTGCTGCGGAGGCAGCCGCATACAGATGCAGTCACCCTGAGATAAGCTATTCAAATTTGATCTCAGGTATGCTATAATAAGCAGACAAAAATCTTCGACACTGCGGAGGAATGGCCTATGGCGGTGAAAAGACTCGACAGGCTGCTGTCAGAGCTTGGCGTTGCGACCAGAAGCGAACTGCGGCAGATGATAAAGAGCGGGCGCGTCACGGTCGACGGCGCGGCGGCAGTGCAGCCGGACATGAAAATAGAAGAGCAGGGGCACACGATATGCGTGGACGGCGCCGAGCTGTGTACCAGCCGTCTGCGGTATTTCATGATGGATAAGCCGGAGGGCGTGCTGAGCGCCACGGAGGATAAGCGTCAGGAAACGGTGCTGGACATTCTGCCGCCGGATATCCGGCGCATCGGCCTGTTCCCGGTCGGTCGGCTCGATAAGGACACGAGCGGTCTGCTGCTGCTCACGAACGACGGCGATTTTGCCCACCGTGTGATCTCGCCGAAGTCGGGCATAGAAAAGCTCTATTACGCCGAGGTGGACGGAACTCCGGACGAGGCCGACGTAAAAGCGTTCGAGGAAGGGATAGTCCTCGGCGACGGGACAAGGTGTCTCCCGGCAAAGCTCGTGCCGCTGGGAGGGAACCGCTGTCATGTTGTTGTCATGGAAGGGAAGTACCATCAGGTGAAGCGAATGCTCGCATCGAGAGGAAAGCCCGTTGTGAAGCTGCGCCGGCTTGCCGTCGGAGCTCTGGAGCTTGACCCCGCTCTTGCACCGGGAGAGGTAAGGGAACTTGGAAGCGAGGACATAGCCAAGGTGTTGGGCAGTTTTATTCTGGACAATTAGTTTAATTAAACCCTTGAAAATCAAGCTGTTTTTGACTGTTAAGAACATAGGGCGAAAAAAGTTCACAAAAAAATGCGAGAATTTATATTGAAAATTACATAAAACGGAGTTATTATGTAGTAAGAAAATCGGCTGGGTATGGTAAATTGACCATTGGCCGAAGCTCGTGTACGGCAAATTGCCGCACATGGCGGGCAAACCCAACAAAAACAGTCCGGCGCGGGGGAGAAGCGCCGGGGTATACGGCACTCCGCCGGCTTTATTCGGCGGAAGGGCAGCGTGCATAGCGATCCGAAAGAGCCGCAGACGGATCGGGGAGACGGCACAGCCTGCTTACGGCGGCAGAAGAGGGAGGAAATATGTCCAGCAGAATTTTTCAGAATGTGATCATTCAATTGAAGGATGCCGTTGACAGAACGATAGGTGTCGTTGACGAGCAGGGATTTGTAGTCGCGTGCAGTGAGCTTGCCATGATAGGCTCCCGACTTGACGACTTTCATCTCTACGAGTTTGACGGTACTGAGCATCCCATTTCTACCGGAACAAGAACTTACTGCGCCCTCTCATCGCCCGGTGCAAAGTTTGACTATGCGGCATTCACCGAGGGCAGCGACTCTCTGAGCCGTACCATATGCTCTATTTCTGCCGTGGCCTTCAACGAGGCGAAGAACAATTATGAGGAGAAGCACAATAAGGCTGCTTTCATAAAAAACATCATCTCCGATAATATCCTGCCGGGCGATGTCTATGTCCGCGCAAAGGAGCTGCACTTCGTCACCGATGAGCCGCGCGTCGTACTGCTGGTGCGTCAGACGGAAAATTCCGATGTTGCCGCGGTGGAGCTTATCCAGCGCCTGTTCCCGGATAAGCAGAAGGACTTCGTGCTGAACATCAACGAGACGGATATCGTCCTTGTCAAGGCTCTGCCGAACACCAACTGCCCCGATGAGATACTCAAGGCTGCGCACACCATTGAAAACTCCCTTGCCGAGGAGATGGGCATAAAGTGCGTCATCGGCATCAGCACCAACGCGCGCCATCTGCGTGAGCTTGCCGACAGATACAAGGAAGCGCAGGTCGCCATTGAGGTCGGCCGCGTGTTTGAAAGCGAAAAGACAATAATCAACTACGAAACTCTCGGCCTTGGGCGTATTATCTATCAGCTGCCTACCACCCTGTGCGAGATGTTTCTGAACGAAGTTTTCAAGAAAAACCCCATAGAAACCTTGGACGAGGATACTCTGGAGACTATCAACAAGTTCTTTGAAAATAACCTCAACGTCTCCGAGACCTCGCGTAAGCTGTATGTCCACCGCAATACTCTGGTGTACAGGCTTGAAAAGATCAAGAAGATCACGGGTCTTGATCTGCGCGAGTTTGACCATGCTATCGTCTTTAAGGTCGCTATGATGGTTAAAATGTACCTCGATTCCCTTAATAACAGCAAGTTCTGAGGTGCAATAGATCGTGAGCGCTGTCGGTGCAGCAGGCTCAATGCGCACAGGCAGGAAACAAAAGCTTTGGAGGTCAATTGACTTATGGTTCAAATGAACAACGTGAGGAAGGTCTACGAGAGCAGCAACACAGTTGCGCTCGACGGAGTAAGCCTCACCATTAACGACGGCGAGTTCGTCTTCCTTGTCGGCCCGTCCGGCTCTGGAAAGACAACGATCATGAAGCTCATCACCGGTGAGGTTCGCCCGACATCCGGCCAGATAATCGTGAACGATTTTGACATGGGTACGATCAAGCGCCGTAAACTGCCGAAGGTTCGCAGGACGCTCGGCGTCATATTTCAGGATTACAGGCTTATCGAAAACATGAACGTGTACGATAACGTCGCATTTGCAATGCGTGTTGTCGGCGCGGCGAACTCCGAGATCAAGAAGCGTGTGCCGTACATATTGGAGCTTGTCGGGCTTGAGGGCAGAGGCAAGCGTATGCCGAACGAGCTCTCCGGCGGCGAGCAGCAGCGTGTCGCCATCGCAAGGGCGCTCGTCAACAGTCCGCGCATGATTGTTGCGGACGAGCCTACCGGCAACCTCGATCCCGTGCGCAGTCTGGAGCTTATGCTTCTGTTTGAAAAGATAAACGAGATGGGCACCACCGTTATGGTTGTGACCCATGAGAAGGAACTGGTCAACGCTTTCTCCAAACGCGTCATCACCATTGACGGCGGCAATCTGATCAGTGACGGAATGGATGGGTATTACAGTTATGAGATTGAGTAGGTGCGGCTATCTTATCCGCGAGGGCTTCAGAAGCATTACGACCCACGGTTTCATGTCCTTCGCGTCGGTCACGATCATCATGGCGTGCCTTGTTATCATGGGCAGTGTATCGCTGCTGTCCGTCAACATTGACGCCCTGATAAAAGACCTTGAAAACCAGAACGAGATCGTTGCTTTCGTCGACGAGAAGATTTCGGATGAGGATCAGGCAAAAGCGCTCCAGAGCAGCATTGAGGCGCTGGACAATATTTCGTCCGTAGAGTTTGTTTCAAGAGAAGACGCTATGGACAACTTCATGAACAAGTACGATGAGAACTTCCGCGAGGGCATTGATGCAACCGTGTTCCGCCACAGGTTCGTTATCCACCTGACGGACATCGCGCTTATGTCGCAGACGAAGGCGGCGCTCGAAGCGGTCGACGGCATTGCCAAGGTCAATGCACATCTTGAGTACGCAAAGACCTTTGTCACGATACGCAACGTCGTCAGTGTTATCTCGCTCGTGCTTATAGCGATCCTTGTCTTTGTTTCGATATTCATCATGTCGAACACGATAAAGCTTGCCACCTTCGGACGGCGCGACGAGATCGCAATCATGAAAATGGTCGGCGCGACAAACAGCTTTATCAGGCTGCCGTTTGTGGTTGAGGGTCTTGTGCTCGGCATTCTCGGCGGCGGGCTGGCTTTCCTTGCTGAGTGGGGGCTTTATAATCTCGTCACCGGGAAGCTCGTCGCTTCCGTTACCGAGAGCTTCATAACCTTCGTGCCCTTCCACAGCGTTGCGCTCGAAGTGTTTATTGTGTACATGGCTGTCGGAATTCTGGTCGGCGCGTTCGGCGGTGTGAACGCTATAAGGAACTATCTGAAGGTTTGACCGTTCCCTTGGAATAAGGAGTTATCAATGAACAACAAGAAGATAATCTCAGTCATTGCCGTGATTATGGCAGTGCTGATGCTTGCATCCCTTGTGGTCAGCATGATCCCGGTCTCCGCATTTGCGGACGAGCCGGAGGGACTGAGCGAACTTAAGGCGCAGAAGGAGCAGCTGTCCAATCAGGTCAAGGACTGCATGGAGCGGCTCCAGGCACTCAAGGATCAGCAGGCAAACGTCCTGGAACAGAAAGCTGCGCTCGACGAACAGAAGAAGCTTGCGAATGAACAGCTCAAGATCATTGCCAAGGAGATCGACCAGTGCACTGAGCTGATCGCAGAGAAGGCAAAAGAGGTCGACGCGGCAAAGAACAAGGAAGAGCGCCAGCTTGAGAAATATCGCGGCCGTGTGCGTGCGATGGAGGAGAACGGCGGATACAATATCCTCGCGGTGATACTTCAGGCGAACAACTTCTCCGATCTTCTCACCGCGTTTGACGATATGGGCGAGATAATGTCGAGCGATAAAACGCTTCAGGCACAATATGTCGCTGCACGCGAAGAGACCGAAGAGGTCAAGGCTCAGTACGAGCAGGAGAAGGCCGAATACGAAGCCACTCAGACTGATCTGAAGGCGGAGCAGAAGGAGATAAGCGATCAGATCGCCGAAGCGGACAAGACCCTGAAGAGCCTTGAATCCGAGATAGAAAAAGCAATCGCCGAGTACGAAGCTGCCGAAGCTGCTGAGCAGGCCGCTGCGGCGTCTATCACCAACATGATCGCCCAGTATAACGCGCAGAAGGCCGCGGAAGCAGCGCAGGCAAAGTCCGATGCAGAGGATGCCGCGTCCCGCGTTGAAGAAATGAACCGCGCAAATCAGGAGGCTGAGGCCAACGGTCAGGAGCCGCCGTACAGTCAGGATGAAATAAACGAGGCGCAGAACAGCGCCAACACCGGCGGCGCAAGCGGCGGGGACAGCGGCTTTATGTGGCCTGTGCCGTGCAGCACGAGAGTCACCTCGCGTTACGGCAACCGTTCCGACCCCTTTACCGGGCAGACAAGATACCACAGCGGTATTGATATCGACGGCTTCGGCAACGACGGCGCGCCCATAGTCGCGGCGGCAAGCGGCGTTGTCGTTACCGCCTCCTCCGACAGCGGATACGGCAACTACGTAATAATCAACCACGGGGACACCTCGACGGTGTATGCGCATATGTCCGGCTTTGCGGTCTCCACGGGTGACTATGTCAGTCAGGGGCAGACGGTCGGGTATCTGGGGGCAACCGGAAGAGCCACGGGTACTCATCTGCATTTTGAAGTTTACGTAGGAGACGGAAGAGTAGATCCGGCTGCTTATTTCTCCGGGATCACATATTATAATTGCTGAAGCAATTCAGGTATTACTAACTACTATGAAAAGAAAGACATTACGCCTGATAGCGCTGTCGCTCTGCGTAGTGCTCACGGCTGCCGCCGTTGTTGATACGGCGCCGGTCAGCGCTTATGCGGTCACGCAGACCGAAATAGACGCACTCAAAGCAGAGCGCGACGCAATCAAGGCACAGCGTCAGGAAAAGCAGGCTGTTGTTGAACAGCTTGAGGCCGACAAGGCCAGCGTTGTGGAACAGAAGCAGGCCATGGATGAGCGCAATATGTATACGCTCCAACAGATCCAGCTCAACAGCGATGAGATCGCACTGTATGACGAGATGATCGCCGACAAGGAGAAGGAGCTTACCGAAGCCCAGCGCCTTGAGGACGAGCAGCTCGAAAGGTACCGCACGCGTGTGCGCGCGATGGAAGAAAACGGCAGCGTAGGTTATCTGGCGATGGTGCTCAAGACGAGCAGTCTCGGCGATTTTCTCACAGCGATGGACGACATCGGCGAGATAATGCAGAGCGATAAGGAGCTTGAGGATGCGTATATCGCGGCCAGAGAGAACACCGAAGAGGTCAAGGCCGATTATGAGGCCTACCGCGCTGATATAAACGCCAAGCAGGAAGTGCTCCGTGCGGAGCAGGCCGAGCTTGAAAAGGATATCGAGGAGGCAATAAACCTTATCCTTGATATCGAAAACGACTTGGAGAAGCGTCAGGCAGAGTATGACGAGATCATGGCTGCCGAGGACGCGGCGAATGCGAACATAGACAAGCTCGTCGCAGAGCTTGAAGAGCAGCGGCGCGCCGAGCAGGCTAACAGCGGCGGCGGCACCGGCGGCGGTGGAGGAGATGATTGAGTATTCCAAAAAGCTTGTCCACGCTGCGGGCGATCCCGATTTTCTCCGCGTCGACCTGTATACGCACAATGGCGGCTTCCTGTTCGGCGAATTGACCTTTTATGACGCCGCGGG
>CAKTPR010000022.1 GCA_934591725.1 uncultured Oscillospiraceae bacterium | reverse complement strand
CGCATTTACATAATTTGTTCTTGCAATTGCCCGGCGGTTCTGTTATTATATAAAAGCTGTCTATTCAGCGAAACACAAGCAAGGAGGTGCTTCAAACTATGGCAAAGTGCGAATTTTGTGATAAGGGCGTTACCTTCGGCATCAAGGTCAGCCACTCCCACAGAAGATCCAACCGTGCATGGAAGCCCAATGTGAAGCGCGTCAAGGCCATCGTGGACGGAAGCCCCAAGCATGTTTACGTCTGCACTCGCTGCCTGCGCAGCGGCAAGGTCACCCGCGCTGTGTAATTTAATTTTTGAAATTACCCGAAACGAGCCTGTCTGTAAAAGACGGGCTCTTTTCGGCATTAGCCTACCAGTGCGTCGATATCCGCGATGCCGAGATGGTGTACGGCCATGTTTACCGCGTAGCCGATCACGCGCGCGCCGGAGCGGACAAGGGAATCTATGCTGCGCGGCGTGACGAACATCCCGGAGAGCGCATCGCCGCCGAAGAGTCCCGCGTCTATCACCGTCGGTATGCCTATCGACACCACCGGCACACCGAGGCTGTTTTTGCTCAGCTCCTGCCTGTCGTTGCCGACGCCGGAGCCGGGGGATATCCCTGCGTCGGATACCTGCACCGCGCGGCCGAGCCGGTCGGCCTCCGTACCGGCCAGAGCGTCTATGGCGATGACGAGCGCGGGCGCAAGCTCCCGGCACAGGACGGACACCTGAGACGCCGTCTCTATCCCGGAGGTGCCGAGCACACCGGGGCGGCAGAGCGCGAGCGAGGAGAAGCCCTCAAAGCCCGGACTGCCGCTTTTCTTTAAGTGCCGCGTCACAAGTATCGAGCCTGCTGCGAGAGAGCCGAGCGCATCGGGCGTGATGTCGGGGTTCCCAAGCGCCGCGACGAGTACGCTATCAGCACTCTCAGGAGCGCACCTTCCTATCAGCGCCGCGAGCGTGCCGACAGCGGAAGAAAAGCCCTCCGCGCCACGTTCAAAGTGCGCCGGCAGGTCGAGCGAGAAATATTTTCCCGGCGCCTTGCCGAGCGCGTGTGCGCCTTCCTCATTGCTTATCTCGACCGCGGTCACGGCCAGCCCGCCCAAATTTTCCTCGCGCGCAATGACGCCGGGAAGCTCCGTGCTTTCCCCTGCGCTCCGGTTCCACAGGCTGCGCGCCTCATCCGCCATGTCTGTCCTGTATCCTGCCGCCATAATTACCTCCGTGAAAAATCAATATGTTGTATATTGTTCCCGTAAATTCCACAATAGATGAGCGCGGCAAAAAATATGCAAAAAATGCTGAGAAATTTTGAAAAACCTCTTGCTTTTCAATGCTTTCTTTGATATAATCTCTAAACGCGAGTCGATGTAGACTCAATTTTATAGGAGGAGGTGGCGATTGAAGCATGGCCAACATTAAATCTTCTGCAAAGAGAGACGTTAAGTCCAAGGAACTCAGAGCCAAGAATCGCGCTGATAAGACCGAGCTCAAGACCATGATGAAAAAATTCGACGCAGCCGTTGCCGAAGGCAACCGTGACAATGCCGTCAGTGCCTATAAAGTTGCTGTTAAGACAGTCGACCGCGCGGCCGGCAAGGGTCTGCTGCACAAGAACAATGCGGCACACAAGAAGTCCGCAATGGCGAGCAAGCTCAACGAGATGGCTTAATTGAAAAGAAACAACGAGATGCGTTCCGCGCATCTCGTTTTTCGTTATATGGGTTCTTTTGCGCAGACCGCAGTATGACTGTCCGCTTGCAAAATCGGCGGTGCTTGTATATAATCTAGAAAAGCTTTGACGAAAACGGGAGATGAGGTCATGAAACGTGTAGGCTGGATAGACGCGGCAAGATATATCGCGATCTTCCATGTGGTGTTTATCCACACGCTCG
The DNA here is from genome assembly GCA_934591725.1 of uncultured Oscillospiraceae bacterium. Taxonomy (GTDB): domain Bacteria; phylum Bacillota; class Clostridia; order Oscillospirales; family Oscillospiraceae; genus Limivicinus. The sequence continues at coordinate 23,342 of CAKTPR010000022.1, read as the reverse complement.
ATACGTTCAGCCCGCGGGTGCTCGATTACTGGGTGACCCCGCCGACCTCGTACATTCCGTTCCTGTTAAACGCCAAGACCGCAGTGCTGTTTTTCTGCGTACTGCTCGGCTTCTTTGCCGCAAAGCCGCGCAGGTTCAGCGCCCGCGGCTTCGCGAGATACACCGTGAAGCGCTATGTCCAGTTTTCGCTCTTCCTGCTCGTCTCAGGTGTGGTCTATGTCCTCGGGGCATACTGCGTGACATGGCTGTTCCACACGCCGGATGAGTACGCTCACCGCGTCATCAGCGACGGGTTCCGGTATAACCTTATATATATCCTCCGCGACGCATTTTTGTTTGAGGCGAATTACAATGTCACGATGTGGTCGATGCAGCAGTTCTTCATCGCGAGCATCATTTGCTATCTGCTCGGCTGCGTCATATACCGGGTGAAGCCCGTGACCGCCCTGCTGATCACCGCCGCAACTGTCGCGCTCTTCCTGCTCCCGCGCTCGGAATACCTCAGCTGGATCGCGTTCTGCGTCATGGGCGTGTTCGTGCGCCTGTACGCAGAGAATGCGGAGCGCTTCCGGTTTCTGGATAAGCGCGGAGCGCGCATCGCGCTTGCGCTTTTGGCATGGTTCCTGTTCAAGTTCCCGATGCCGGAGTGTACCTTCGTGTTCTTCCTGATGGCTGCGGCATCTATCCTGCTGCTTGTCGTCTGCTTCCGCTCACCGTCGGCGCAGAAGGTACTTGGACAGGCTCCGCTTCCTGCTCTCGGCAAGCTCGCCTTCGGGGTATATGTCGTGCACACGCCGATCAATTCCCTGCTGCAATCCTCGCTCCAGCCTATCGCCGCAGGTGTGCTACCGGCCTTCATCGTGACGCCGCTGTGCTTTGTCTTTACTGTCTGTGTTGCCACCGGCTGCGCATGGCTGCTCGACAGGCTCCACCGCCGCACTGCGGGGCTGCTGTTCCGTGAGAAGCTTGCGGTGTAAAATATTCATCAGAACTTAAAACGACTGCTTCCTCTTTCGGGGAGACAGTCGTTTTTTGTATTCTATATCAGAGCCTGCGTATCTCGCAGGCAAAAGCACCGTTATCGAATATCTCGACCAGTGCCCAGGTCAGCTCCCTGCCGCGCCCGGCGGTGCCGGGGTTCAGTACCTGCACGCCGCCTATCTGCTCATAATAGGCCTGGTGTGTGTGGCCGAACATGGCAAGCTGCGCGCCCGCCTCCTGCGCGGCGTAGACGAGCGAATCCACTCGCCCGTAATTGACATTATACAAATGACCGTGCGTGATGAAGGCCTTGACCGGGCCGAGCTGAACGACGTCCTTTTCCGGCGCAAGCGGCATCAGATCGCAGTTGCCGCAGACGCTGTAGACCGGCAGCCCCGGAAACTCGTGCCGCAGCTTGACCGCATCCCGGTCATGGTCGCCGAGGTGTATCGCGGCGTCGGGGCGGCAGCGGCGGACGGCTTCGAGCATAAGCTCATTATTTGAATGGGTATCGGAAAAAACGGCGACTTTCATATATTTGATCCTTTCGCAATTATCATGGGCGCTTACTGTGAATATAATAAAACGAACAGGGGTGAGATGCAATGCAAAATTTTGAACAGCTTGGCCGGGAGCTTGAGCGCCGCGGCAAGACCGAGCAGATAAAGCAGCTTGCCGAGTCCGAGGACGGGGCGAAGCTTGCAAAGCTCATCGATGCGAATGCCGTCGAGCAGGCCGCGAAAAGCGGCGACGGCGAAGCGCTGCGCAGCCTGCTCAGCTCCATGCTGAACACTCAGGAGGGAAAGCGTCTCGCGGAAAGCGTGCGCCGGATGATGGAAAATTAGGCGCACAGCGCGGTAAACGGGAGGTGAAGCGCCGTGAGCGAGCTTGAGGACAAAATAAACGGCATACTCGGCGACCCCGCGCAGATGGAGAAGATCGCAGGGCTGGCAAAGTCGCTCATGGGCGGCGGTGACAGCGGCATTGACCCAGCGGAGAAGACGAAAAGCGCAGGCGGCGGGCTGGACTCGCTCATGCAGAGCTTAGGCGGCGGCGAGGGCGCCATCGACCCCGCGATGCTCGCGCGCCTGAGCCGCGCGCTCTCATCGGGCGCGGGAGAGAAAAAGCAGGAGCGCGCGCTGCTGGAAGCAATGAAGCCGTACCTGTCCGAAAAGCGCAGAAGCAAGATGGATAAAGCCATCAAGCTTGCCCGGCTTGCGTCGATAGCGCGCATAGCCATGGGCGAGATGGGAGGAGACGGCAGTGATTAACCGCTATCAGGGAAACAGCGGGCGCGTCGAGCGCTTCCCGGAGAGCGGGGAGGAGCGGCGCGCGCCGCCGAGGGAGCAGATACCGCGGCGGCAGCCGCCACCGCCGGTACGGCCGAAGCCGCCGGAGCCCGCGCCCGGCGGGCTGCTCAACGGGCTTGGAGATATAGGGCGGCTGCTGCCGGATAAGATAGGCGAGCTGGAAACGGACGACATCATCCTTCTGCTCATTCTATATCTCATGTACCGCGAGAGCGGCGACAGCGAATTACTAATAATAATGGGCGCGATGTTCTTACTATAAACGACGGGCTTTTCTGCTGATGTTGAATGAATCATAAAAAACGACGCTGGATAGCCGAAGCTTTGCCAACCTTGGAGGGAATCAAAGGGGAACCGCGCACGGTTCCTCTTTGGCGGTTCAAGGGTGGGGATTCAAAAGGGGCGGGGGAAACGCAATCCCCGCCCCTTTTGTGATTCTTTGCATACTTTCTGTTCACACAGAAAGTATGTCCGCAGAGCGACCGGCAGCGAAAGCATGCAGGCAGCTCTGATATATAGTCATAAAAAGGCTCCCCTTGTTTTTCAAGGGGAGCTGTCAGCGAAGCTGACTGAGGGGATAAAGCCCCAATCGTTTATTGTGCTTTTTCCTGCGGCGCGGTACTGCTTTCCGCCGACGTTTCGGCTTTATGCTCCTCGGCGTGGTGCTCGCGCAGATTGGGGTTGTTCTTGAACACCTTGAGCCAGATACCAAGCGAAATAATGAACGCCGCGACGAGACAGATTATCTTTACCGCCATGCTGTCCCCGGCCATGAGCACGGCCAGCAGTCCCAGCACCGCCGAGATGCCGTACAGCACCGCGACGACCTGCTTCTGGTTGAGCCCCATAGCAAGCAGCCGGTGGTGGAAATGCCCCTTGTCGGCCTTGAACGGACTCTGCCCGTGCAGTATTCTGCGGAAGAAAGCAAAGATCGTATCGGCCAGCGGCAGCGCCAGTGCCAGCAGCGGTACAAAGAAGGTGATGATCGCGTGCAGCTTGAACAGACCCATTATCGACGCCGTCGACAGCACGAAGCCCAGAAGCTGTGAGCCGACGTCGCCCATGAATATCTTGGCGGGGTTGAGGTTATACGGCATGAAGCCGAGGCATGCGCCGGTGAGCGCAGCGAGGATGATGGATACCACCGGCTCCGAGACGAACAGCGACACGATAAGCATCGTCAGCGAGCTTATCGCCGACACTCCGACGGCAAGCCCGTCAAGCCCGTCAATGAGGTTGACGGCGTTCGTGCAGCCGACTATCCACAGCATCGTCAGCGGGATAGAGAGCCAGCCTATCTCGATATAGGTCTCCTCGGCGAAAATGTTCGGGTTTGAAATAACGTCGAACACGAGCCCGCAGCGGATCGCGACGAGCGCCGCGACTATCTGCCCGGCGAGCTTTACCCATGGGTTGAGACTGACGATATCGTCAACGCCGCCCATGACCGCGATGATGACCGAGCCGACAAGAAGCCCCAGCACCTTTGTTGACATCGGCACGAAGAATATCAGCGAGAGCACAAAGCCGATGAATATCGCAAGCCCGCCCATGCGGGGGATGGGATGGTCGTGTACGCGGCGGTTGTCCTTCGGCACGTCGATCGCGCCGACCTTCTCGGCAAAGCGCTTGACCGGCGGCGTCATGACATATGCGACCAGCAGCGACACGGCGAATGCCAGCAGCATCTTTATCCAATCAGCAAGACCAGGAAACATTAAATTTTATCTCCAGTTCGTTTTATTATCTCAGAAGGGCTTCTCAACAAGGCCGACGCGCTTGTAGACCTTGCGCAGGGTCTTGGAGGCGACATAGCTTGCTCTGCGCGCGCCCTCGGTGTAGACGTCCTTGAGGTATGCCTTATCGGCGATCATGCGCTCGGCCTCCTCGCGGATCGGGCGCAGCGACTCGATGACGGCTTCGCCGACTGCGGGCTTGAAAGCGCCGTAGCCCTGACCGTCAAACTCGCGCTCTATCTCGTCAAAGGTCTTGCCGGTGACGGAGGAATAGATGCTCATGAGGTTGGAGACGCCGGGCTTGTTCTGAAGATCGTAATGCACGCAGTGCTCGGTATCGGAATCGGTCACGGCGCGCTTGAACTTGCGGGCGATGTCCTCAGGCTTATCCATGATGAACACGCAGCCCTGAGGATCGGACTTGCTCATCTTCGAGGTCGGCACGCCAAGGCTCATGATCCTCGCGCCCACCTTGGGGATATAGGGCTCTGGCACCTTGAAGGTCTCGCCGTAGATGTTGTTGAAGCGGATGGCGACATCGCGCGTCAGCTCGCAGTGCTGCTTCTGATCCTCGCCGACGGGGACATAGTCCGGCTGGTAGAGCAGGATATCCGCCGCCATGAGCGAGGGATAGGTGAAGAGACCGCCGTTGATGTTGTCGGCGTTCTTCGCGCACTTGTCCTTGAACTGCGTCATGCGGCTCAGCTCGCCGAACATCGTATAGCAGTTGAGGATCCAGCCGAGCTCCGCATGCTCGTGGACATGGCTCTGGATGAACAGGGTGTTCTTCTCCGGGTCAAGGCCGCAGGCAATGTACTGCGCAAGCTGCGTGACGGAGCGGCGGCGCAGCTCTGCGGGGTTCTGGCGCACGGTAAGGCTGTGCAGGTCGGCCATGAAATAATAGCAGTTAAACTCATCGGCAAGCTCCGCCCAGTTCTTGACCGCACCGAGGTAGTTGCCAAGGTGCAGGTCGCCGGAGGGCTGGATGCCCGAGAGCATAGTTTTCTTTTCAGCGGTGTTGTTATCCACAATAATCTCCCATTCTGCCGTCCATATTTTTTGCGCCGCGGCGGCGCTGTCTCCGGAACGGCCGGCGGAGGCTCGGAAAAAGCCCGATATGAGCGTCTATATATTGTATCAAAATAAGTTTGTCTTGACAACTGCCAATTTGCAAAATAATATACAGATAAAGAACTTAAAAAGAAAATAAAGTCAAACGAAGATATTTTGGCGCAGGAGGCACAAAATGAAAGACATGAAGTGGTTTGAGGATATGGAAAAGCGCATCCCCACCGGCGAGGTACGCACGCGGTTCGCCCCGTCCCCTACGGGGTATATGCACGTCGGCAATCTCCGCACCGCGCTCTATACCTATCTCATCGCCCGCCACAATAAGGGCAAGTTCATTCTCCGCATTGAGGATACGGATCAGGGGCGGCTCGTCGAGGGCGCTGTTGACGTTATATACAGGACGATGGAGCAGTGCCATCTTGAGCACGACGAAGGCCCGGACGTCGGCGGCCCCGTCGGCCCCTATGTGCAGACCGAGCGCCGCGGGCTCTATAAGGAATACGCAGAGCTGCTCATGGAGCGCGGCCATGCCTACCGCTGCTTCTGCGAGAAGACGGCCTCCGAGGAGGACACCGGCGAATTTGACCGCGGGGATGATCCCTGCCGCTGCATGAGCCGCGAGGAGTCCGACCGTCTTGCCGCCGAGGGACGGCCCTATGTCATCCGCCAGCTCATCCCGCACGAGGGGACTACCACCTTCCATGACGAGACCTTCGGCGATATCACCGTTGAGAACGCGAGCCTTGACGATCAGGTGCTCTTAAAGCGCGACGGGCTGCCGACCTATAACTTTGCAAACGTCGTGGACGATCACCTTATGGGCATCACCCACGTCGTGCGCGGCAGTGAGTATCTCTCCTCCGCCCCGAAGTATAACCTGCTGTACGAGGGCTTCGGCTGGGATATTCCGAAGTACGTCCACTGCTCTCCCGTCATGCGCGACGCGCACAACAAGATGTCCAAGCGCCACGGCGACCCGTCCTATGAGGATCTTATCGCCCAGGGCTACCTGACCGACGCCGTTATCAACTATGTCACGCTCCTCGGCTGGAGCCCGCGCGGTGAGCAGGAGATATTCAGCATGGACGAGCTTATAGATATCTTTGACCTTGCCGGTATTTCCAAGTCCCCCGCGATCTTTGACATTGACAAGCTGCGCTACTTCAACAGCGAGTATATCCGCGCGATGAGCCCTGAGGCCTTTGCCAAAGTTGCAGAGCCGTATATCCGCCGGAGCGTGAAGAACCCCGCCTATGATGCCGCAGCCATCGCCGCGCTTCTCCAGCAGCGCACCGAGGTGCTGACCGATATCCCGGAGAAGGTCGACTTCTTCGACGAGCTGCCTGAGTACGACACCGAGCTCTTTGTCCATAAGAAGTCCAAGTCCGATAAGGACAGCTCCAAAGACGTGCTGGAAAAGATCGTCCCGATATTCGAGGCACTGCCCGCATGGGACGATGAGCATATCATGGGCGCGATGGTCGGTCTTGCCGAGGCGATGGAAGCGAAGAACGCGAAGGTCATGTGGCCCGTGCGCATCGCCGCCGCTGGCAAGGCGGTCACTCCCGGCGGCGCGGTAGAGATATGCCGCATCCTCGGAAAGGACGAGACTCTCCGCCGCCTGAATGTGGCGATTGAAAAGCTCGGATAATCAATAATAATCTGCCCCTTTGACGGTGATACTAATAAGCGTCAAAGGGGTGTTTTTATGTCCGCAAAAGCAAAACAGCTTATCATTATATATACCGCCGCAGCGCTTGTGACGCTCAGCGTGCTCTCGGCGGTCCTGTACTCAAAGCTCGCCGACTACCGGCTCACCGCGCTCTACAGCTCCTCCGGCGCGTTTGAGACGACCGTCTCAGCCGTCGAAGGTCTGAGCCGCTCGCTCAAAAAGAGCCTGTACGTCACTGACGCGACCTTAGGCCGCAGTATCTTCACTCAGGCCTACGCCAACGCGCTCGCCGCCGAGGCTGCGCTCTCGGCGCTGCCGTTTTCAACGCAGGAGCTTGAGCAGCTCTCTGCCTTTCTCAATCGCGCCGGGGACTATGCGAAGAGCCTCGGCGCGCAGAGCGGGGATAAACTCAGCGACGAGCAGAAGCTGCAGCTCAAGGCCATGTCCGATACCGCCGCGGAGTTCTCCGCCCGCCTGCGCGATATGCAGGGGCGCGTAAACTCCGGCGAGCTCATCATGGACAGCCGCGAGGAGCAGCTCCAGAACATCGGCATCGAGGACACAGGAAAGCTCAGCGCCGAGCTTCTGGGCTACGAAGCGGACTTCACCGCACCTGAGGATTTCCGATACGACGGGCAGTACAGCACCCGCCCGGAAAAGGAGCGCGGGAAGCTGAGCGAGGAGCAGGCACGGAAGCTTGCCGCCGAAGCCGTCGGCATGGAGCCGCGCGAGCTAAAGGACGAATACGGCTATGAGGGTGAGGACGGCCGACGCTGCTACAGTGCGGGGAACACGCTCCTGTGCGTCAGCTCGCGCGGACTCGAGTCCATGTCACAGTCTCGGCTCGTAGGCACCGGGAGCATCAGCGCGGAGCAGGCCGAGGAGATCGCGCAGGACTTTCTGAAGGCGCGCGGCTATAATGACCTGAGTCTCAGCGAACGCGGCGGGAGCGGGAGCCTCGCCTCGTTCCGCTTCGTCCCCGTGCAGGACGGCGCGCTGCGCATCGACGATTATATCAGCGTCTCCGTCGCGCTCGACGACGGCAGCATATATTCCTACGACGCGACGCGCTATTCGGACGATGCGCCTGACCTCGACTGGAGCTGCGACGAGGAGACGGCGCGCGGCAGCCTGCCCGATAACGTGAGCGTGAGCGGCAGCCGCAAGGTGATCGTGCAGCGCCCCGGCGGGGAATATATGGCCTGCTACGAATTTGACTGCACCGGCAGCGAGGGCGAGAGCCTGCGCATATATGCCGACGGCTCCGACGGACGGCAGTGCAGGATACAGCTTGAAGGCATATAAAATTTTTGCGTCATTTTAACGGCCGCGGCTATGCGGAGCTATCTCCGAAGCCGCGGCTGTTTGCTTTTGGGCAGCGCACACGCTGTTGTATACATTGACGAAACCATGACATATCTGGCTTTTCCATTTGTGCAGATTCGCGTTTGACAAGATTCTGTCAATATAATACAATACTATAGCAGCTTTATATACAAATACGCGGAGTTTGTAAATTTTTGATCGTGTGCGTCAATTTTGACAATGTAAAATGGTAAGTTTTGCTTGAATCTATATGCGCGTTAAGGTATCATAAAGACAGCTTTTTTAATAACGCATTGCGGGATAAAGAGGGGGTGTGCCAATGTCATTTGAAGCAGTAAGCAATATTGCTCAGGCGGAAGCTCAGGCTAAGGTCACGGTAGCCGAGGCCGAGAGCAAGGCGAAGCAGATGCTGGCTGACGCGGATACCGCGGGCAAGCTTGCGATCGATGCCGCCTGCGCAAAAGCCGAGGAGGAGCTCAAGGAGCTCAGCCGCCAGGTCAGCGAGAAGGCAAGGGCTCAGGCCAAGGGTCTTTCCGGTGAGCTGGAAAATCAAAAAGCAGCGCTGCGCGCCAGAGCCGAAGGGCGGCTGGAGCAGGCAGCAGCTCTTGTTGTGGAAAGGATAGTGAACAGCTGAGATGGCCATTCTAAAAATGAAAAAGCTCCGCCTTATTGCTGTCCGTTCCAATAAGGAAGAACTCCTGCGAGAGCTTATCAGGCATGGCTGCGTAGAAATTTCCGAGCTTGAGGGCGAGCTTCACGGCACGGATATCGAAGCGCTGGTACATCGGGAGAGCAGCGACGTCGCCTCTCTCAAGAGCCGGCACTCAACGCTGACGCATGCCATTGACCTGCTGGATCATTATGCCCCGAAGAAGGGCAAGCTTCTCTCCGCAAAGCCGGAGCTTGACGACCGCGTCCTGCTTGACGACACCGGCCTTGCCGGTGCGCTCAAGGTCGCCGAAGGCATCGAGAGCTACGATGCGCGCATCAAGCGCATCAGCGCCGAGGAGAGCCGCCAGCGCGGCGTCATCCAGTCGCTCCAGCCGTGGCTCGATCTTGACCTGCCGCTCGGTACCGAGGGCACGGAGCGCTGCGCGGTGCTGCTCGGCACCATACCCGCCCGCACAGAGCTGGGTCAGGTCGAAGCGGCGCTTGAGCAGATAGACGCCGAGAGCGAGCTCTTCTGTGTGCATGAGGAGAAGAAGGAGCACTACGTCGTATTCGTGTGCATGCGCGAAAAGCTCGCCGAAATGCAGGAATGCCTGCGCGGCTTCGGCTTCAGCGCGGCGTCCTTCGCGGGCGTGAGTACCTCGGCAAAGGAATGCAGCGCCGAGGCGCGCTCCGAGCTTCAGTCGCTTGCATCCGAAAAGGAAAACTGCGTGCAGTACATCATCGGCGAAGCCGTCAGACGCGACGAGCTGAAGCTTGCGGCAGACCGCGTGAGCGTGCAGATATCTCTGGCCGAGGCCGGGGACAAGCTCTACGGCACGGACAGCGCCGTTATCATGGAGGGCTGGTACCCTGAGGAACGCGAAGCGGAGCTGAACGAAGTGTTCGAGCGCTTCGGCTGCGCCTGGGAAGCGCTCGTCCCTGAAGAGGACGAGTATCCCGATGTCCCCGTAAAGCTCAAGAATAACAAAATAACCAACGCACTTAATATGGTGACGAATATGTACAGCCTGCCGGCCTACGGCAGTCTCGACCCGAACCCGCTCATGGCTCCGTTCTTCATTCTGTTTTACGGGCTCATGATGGCGGATATGGGCTACGGCATCATAATGATCCTCGCGGCGGTGATAGCAATGAAGAAGATGAAACCGAGGGCAGGCTCGCTGTCGTTCTGCCAGCTGCTGCTCTACTGCGGCATCGCGACCTTTATAATGGGCGCGATAACCGGCGGCTTCTTCGGTGACGCGCTCGTGAAGATTGGCGGCATCCTCGGCAAGCCTGAGGGCTGGGGCGAGCTTCCGAGTCTCTTCACCCCGCTCAACGATACCGTCTATGTCCTTGTCGGCTCGATGGCGCTCGGTCTTATCCACCTCAACACCGGCCTTGCCATCAGCTTCATCAAGAAGATAAAGCGCGGCCAGATAGCCGACGCGATCTGGGAAGAGGGCTCCCTGTGGGTCACTCTCGCCGGTATCATCCTCTATGTGCTGAAGATAGGCAATGTCTCCGGTGTACCGGTCGTGCTCATCGTCGGCGTGGTGATGATCTTCTACGGCGGCTCCCGCGGCTCCAAGGGCATTATCGGCAAGCTCGGCAGCCTGTTCGGGACTCTTTACAATACCGCCACCGGCTGGTTCGGCGATATTCTGTCCTACACCCGTATCATGGCTCTGATGCTCGCCGGCTCCGTTATCGCGACGGTGTTCAACACCATCGGCGCGATCGCCAACAGCTTCTGGCTCTTCATACCGATCTTCATCATCGGTCACGGCCTGAACTTCGCGCTGAACCTTCTCGGCTGCTATGTCCACGACCTGCGTCTCCAGTGTCTGGAGTACTTCGGCAAGTTTTATGAGGACGGCGGCCGCCCATTCGATCCGCTTACGGTAAAAACAAAATACTACAACGTAGCAGAATAAATTTAGGAGGAAAATAAAAATGGAATTTCTGTTTGCACATTCCGGTCTGGCAATAGGTCTTCTCGGCGCAGGTCTGGCTGCATGCCTTGCAGGCGCAGGCTCCGGTCTCGGTACCGGCATCGCCGGTGAAGCGGGCGCAGGTCTCGTCACCGAGGATCCTTCCAAGTTCGGTAAGGTCATGATCCTTCAGGTCATCCCCGGCACCCAGGGTCTTTACGGTCTGGTCGTCTTCTTCGTCGCCATCATGCAGATGGGTCTGCTCAACGGCACCGGCGCCGACCTGAGCTTCGTCGACGGCTGCCGCTACTTCGCAGCCTGCATGCCCATCGGCATCGGCGGTCTTGTCACCGCTAAGGCACAGGGCAAGGTCGCTGCCGCTTCCGTCAGCCTGCTTGCAAAGAACCCCGACCACTGGGCAAAGGGCATGATTCTCTGCATCACCGTCGAGTTCTACGCCATTCTGTCCCTGCTTGCATCCATGATGATGCTTCTCTCCATCTGATGGGGATCGCTCTTAAAAATTCAAAAAGGCAGGACATACTATGAAAGGCACTGAAAAGATAATCGCACATATCCAGGCTGACGCCAAGGCACAGGCCGATGCGATACTGGCTCAGGCAGAGCAGCAGTGCGCAGAGATCCGCCGGGACTATGAGATAAAGGCAAAGGACGCTTACGGTGAGAAGATCCGCCTCGGCGTCAAGGCAAATCAGGACAAGCTTGACAGCGTAGAGCGCCTGACCCGCATGGAGAGCAGAAAAGCAATCCTCGCGCTCAAGCAGGAGATGGTCTCCGCGGGCTTTGACAAGGCCGTGGAAGAGCTTATCGCGCTGCCGCAGGAGAAGTACATTGCTCTGCTTGCAAAGCTTGCCTCTCAGGCCTCCTCTACCGGCGATGAAGAGATCGTGCTCAACGCGCGCGATAAGGCCGAGATAGGCGCGGCGGTCGTCAAGGCTGCAAACGCCCTTCTCCCCGGCGGCAAGCTCACGCTTTCCGACGATACCGGCGACTTCAGGGGCGGGCTCATCCTCCGCCGCGGAAGCATCGAGGCCAACTGCACCGTCGAACTTCTGGTAGAGCTGTGCCGCGGCGATATGTCCGCGCAGCTTGCCGGAGTTCTCTTTGAATAACGGCCCGGCCGTAAATCCCGAAACAGGGAGGGAAAAAATTGTCAAATAAAAAAGAAGCGTATCTCTGCATCTCCGCTATGCTTCGCGCGCGGGAGCCGCGGCTCCTGAGCAATGAGAAGGCGGAGCGTATGCTGGATGCCGCCGCCTTTGAGGACGCTGCGAAGCTCCTGACCGACTGCGGATACCCCGATATGTCGGCAATGAGCGCGGGCGAAATCGAGGAGACTCTGGCGGAGCACCGCTCGGCAATTTTCGAGGAGCTGGGTAAAATGGCGCCCGACAGCGCGCTTACGGATATCTTCAAGCTCAAGTACGATTACCACAACGCCAAGGCCATCATCAAGGGCGAGGCGATGGGTCAGGACGCAAAGCACCTGCTCAGCGATTCCGGGCGCATTCCGGGTCTGAAGCTGCTTGAGCTGTACAATGAAGAGAAGCGCATCATGCTGCCGGAGACGCTGGCAAACGCCATGGAGGAAGCCAAGGCGACTCTTGCCCGCACCGCGAACCCCCAGCTTGCCGATTTCGTGCTCGACAAGGCATACTTCACCGAGCTTCGCGCCGCTGTCGACAAGGTGGACAGCCCGTTCCTGCGCGGCTACGCCGCCATCCTCATTGACAGCGCGAACCTCCGCAGCGCCGTGCGCACTCTGCGCATGGGCAAGGGGCAGGACTTCCTGCGCGAGGTGCTCATCCCGGACGGCAATGTCGGCGCGGAGCGCGTTGCGAACGCCACGGATAAGGACAGCCTTGCTGCTCTCTATGCCCACAGCGCGCTTGAGAAGGCCGCCGTTCTCGGCGGTGAGGCGCTCTCCGGCGGCAGCATGACGGCCTTTGAGCTTGCCTGCGACAACGCCGTGAACGACTACCTCAAGGGCGCGCGCCTCATCAGCTACGGCTGCGAGGTGCCGGTCGCCTATATGGCGGCGGTCGAGGGCGAGATAACCGCGATCAGAATGATCCTCACGGGTCGGCTTGCAGGCGTCCCCTCGCAGACCATCCGGGAAAGGCTGCGTGATCTGTATGTATAAAATAGCTGTCATCGGCGGCAGAGACACCGTCATGGGCTTCAAGGCTCTCGGCCTTGAGACATACCCCGCGGCGGACGGCGCGGAAGCAGGCAAGCTCCTCAAGAGCCTCACCCGCGATAACGACGATTACGCCATCATCTACATTGAGGAAAACTTCGCCGCGCAGATCCAGGCGGAGATAGACAAATTCAAGGACAGCCCCACCCCGGCGATCATCCTGATCCCCGGCCGCGAGGGCTCCATAGGCCTCGGCCAGTCGGCTCTGAGAGCGGCGGTCGAGCGTGCCGTCGGCACGAATATTCTGGGAGACTGATCCTCCCCATATCAATCCGAAAACCGCGGCAGCAAGCTGCGCGGTTTGGAAAGGAACATGTAAATGAGCGGAACTATAACAAAGGTTTCCGGGCCGCTTGTCGTGGCCGAGGGTCTGGCGGACGCCAACGTCTCCGACGTTGTGCGTGTCGGCTCTCAGCACCTGATAGGCGAGATCCTTAACATGACCGGCGACAAGGCCTCCATTCAGGTCTATGAAGAGACCTCCGGGCTCGGCCCCGGCGCCGAGGTCATCACCACCGGTATGCCGCTGTCCGTCGAACTCGGGCCCGGTATGCTGGACAATATCTATGACGGTATCCAGCGCCCCCTGCCTGAGATGCGCAAGCTCTCCGGCGACTGCATCGCAAGAGGTATCGACGTTCCCGCGCTCAACCGCGAGAAGAAGTGGGAGTTCGTCCCCGCCGCAAAGCCCGGCGATAAGGTGCGCGCGGGCGACGTGCTCGGCACCGTTCAGGAGACGAGCGCGATCCTCCATAAGATCATGGTGCCCAACGGCATCTCCGGCGAGGTCGTCAGCATCGAGAGCGGCGAGTTCACCGTTGAGCAGACCGTCGCCGTCGTCAAGGACGCGAAGAGCGCAGAGCACAAGCTCAACATGATCCAGCGCTGGCCCGTCCGTATCGCAAGACCCTATGAGAAGAAGTACGTCCCCAGCCGTCCCATGAACTCCGGACAGCGTATCATCGATAAGCTCTTCCCGATCGCAAAGGGCGGCACGGCTGCCGTCCCCGGCCCCTTCGGCTCCGGCAAGACCGTCGTGCAGCACCAGCTGGCGAAGTGGTCTGATGTGGACATCGTCGTCTACATCGGCTGCGGCGAGCGCGGCAACGAGATGACCGACGTTCTTATGGAGTTCCCTGAGCTGAAAGACCCGCGCAACGGCGAGCCGCTGATGAAGCGCACCGTGCTTATCGCGAACACCTCCGATATGCCCGTTGCCGCGCGTGAAGCATCCATCTACACCGGCATCACCATCGCCGAGTATTTCCGTGACATGGGCTATGACGTCGCCGTTCTGGCTGACTCCACCTCCCGCTGGGCAGAGGCTCTGCGTGAGATGTCCGGCCGTCTCGAAGAGATGCCCGGTGAAGAAGGCTACCCCGCCTACCTCGCCTCCCGTCTGGCTCAGTTCTATGAGCGCGCCGGCGTTGTCGAGTGCATGGGCGCGGACGAGCGTCAGGGCTCCGTCACCGCCATCGGCGCAGTTTCACCTCCGGGCGGCGATATTTCCGAGCCTGTCTCTCAGGCGACCATGCGTATAGTCAAGGTCTTCTGGGCGCTCGACTCCAGCCTTGCCTATGCAAGACACTTCCCCGCCATCAACTGGCTGACCTCCTACTCCCTGTATGTCGACACTCTCCGCCCGTGGTACACCGAGCAGTTCGGCGAAGCCTATATGCAGAACCGCGAGAAGGCCATGCACATCCTCCAGGAGGAGAGCGAGCTTCAGGAGATCGTCCGCCTCGTCGGACAGGACGCCCTGTCCCCGGCTGACCGTCTCACCATGGAGACCGCAAAGATGATCCGTGAGGACTTCCTCCAGCAGAACGCTTTCGTCGATGAGGACGCTTACTCCTCCTACGCAAAGCAGTTCCGCCTGCTGGATATGATCCTCAGCTATGATACTCTCTGCCGCAATGCGCTGACGCTCGGCGCAGACATGAACAGCCTGTTCGTCATCGACGCGCGCGAGAAGATAGGCCGCGCAAAGATGGCCAATCAGGATACCTTTGAGGAAGATTACGCGGCGATCGCGGCCGAAATGAAGGCCGAGATAGACGCAGTTGTTGCCGGAGGTGAGGAAGCATGATCAAAGAATATAAGACCATAAGAGAGATCGCCAGCCCCCTGATGGTGGTCGACGGCGTTGAAGGCGTCACCTATGACGAGCTTGGCGAGCTTGAGCTTCCCAACGGCGAAGTCCGCCGCTGCAAGGTCCTCGAGGTCGAGGGCAACAAGGCTGTCGTTCAGCTGTTCGAGTCCGCACAGGGCATCAACCTTGCCGAGACCAAAGTCCGCTTCCTCGGCCATCCGCAGCAGCTCGCCGTCAGCGAGGATATGCTCGGCCGTGTCTTCAACGGCATGGGTCAGCCCATCGACGGCGGCCCCGCCATTCTTGCCGAAGCGCACATGGACATAAACGGCCTGCCGATGAACCCGGCTTCCCGTGCCTACCCCGCTGAGTTTATCCAGACCGGCGTCTCCACGATCGACGGCCTGAACACCCTCGTCCGCGGCCAGAAGCTTCCGATATTCTCCGGCTCCGGTCTGCCGCACGCGGCTCTCGCCGCGCAGATCGCGCGTCAGGCAAAGGTTCTGGGCGATAACGAGACCTTCGCCGTCGTCTTCGCCGCAATAGGCATCACCTTTGAGGAGTCCGAGTACTTCATCGAGGACTTCCGCCGCACCGGCGCTATCGACCGTACCGTCGTTTTCTCGAACCTCGCAAACGACCCCGCCGTCGAGCGTATCGCCACCCCGCGTATGGCTCTGACTGCGGCTGAGTACCTCGCCTTCGAGAAGGATATGCAGGTGCTCGTCATCCTCACCGATATCACCAACTACGCCGAGGCTCTGCGTGAGGTCTCCGCGGCAAAGAAGGAAGTCCCCGGCCGCCGCGGCTACCCCGGCTACCTGTACACCGACCTTGCCACCATGTATGAGCGCGCAGGCCGCCGTCAGGGCAAGAAAGGCTCTATCACCATGATCCCGATCCTCACCATGCCTGAGGACGACAAGACCCACCCCATCCCCGACCTTACCGGCTACATCACCGAAGGTCAGATCATCCTCAGCCGTGAGCTGCACCGCAAGGGCATCGTGCCCCCGGTCGATGTTCTGCCGTCCCTGAGCCGTCTGAAGGATAAGGGCATCGGCGTCGGCAAGACCCGTGAGGATCACGCCGGCACGATGAACCAGCTCTTCGCCGCGTACTCCCGCGGCAAGGACGCCAAGGAGCTCATGACCATACTCGGAGAAGCCGCACTGTCGGACGACGATAAGCTCTTCGCAAAGTTTGCCGATGAGTTTGAGAAGCGCTATGTCAGCCAGGGCAACACCACCAACCGCAGCATCGAGGAGACCCTCGACCTCGGCTGGGAGCTGCTGAGCCTGCTGCCGCGCCGCGAGCTCAAGCGTGTCAAGCCCGAGATGATCGACAAGTACATGCCCAAAAAGTAAGACCCCATATAACACAAATTAACTGATTTACGGAGGTGATACTTTTTGGCAGGTAAGACGATAACCCCGACCAGAATGGTGCTCAACCAGCTCAAGGGCAGGCTCAAGACCGCGCGCCGCGGCCATAAGCTGCTCAAGGACAAGCGCGATGAGCTGATGCGCCAGTTCATGGATGTGGTCAAGCTCAATAAGCAGCTGCGTACCCGCGTCGAGGAAGGGCTGACCGGAGCCTTCGCGTCCCTTCAGGTTGCAAGCTCCATCATGTCTCCCGAGATGCTGGAGCAGGCGCTGCTCTATCCGCGCCAGAGCGTCGAGCTCGGCATGGATTTCAAGAACATCATGAGCGTCAACGTCCCGGTGTACAGCTTCCATACCAAGAATAACGATCCCTCTGAGGTTTATCCCTACGGCTTTGCCCAGACCTCCGGCGAGTTGGACGACGCGCTGGAAAAGATGGCCAAGGTTTTCGAGGATATGCTGGAGCTGGCACAGGTCGAAAAGACCATGCAGCTGCTCGCAGAGGAGATAGAAAAGACCCGCCGCCGCGTCAACGCGTTGGAGTACGTCATGATCCCCGAGCTTGAGGAGAACATCAAATACATCTCCATGAAGCTTGAGGAGAACGAGAACTCCACCAAGGTCAGGCTGCTCAAGGTCAAGGAAATGGTGCTTCAGGACGCCCACAAGTACAAATAAGCAAAACCAGAAACAACATCCCCGCCGTCAGCTGACGGCGGGGATGTTCTGCTGATAAAACGAGCCCGGATAACTGCAACCGTTATCCGGGCTCTGACTAAAGGCGGCAGTATGGGTACCGCCTCCAGTTTTTTATACTGTCATGCCGAGAACCTTGGGCAGAGCTATGCTGAGCTGCGGTATATACGCAACGACGAGCGTTATCATAAACATCATGACGATGTACGGGATCAGTTTCCGCACTACTGCTCCCATGTTGCGCTCATCGGCCAGCTGATTGGAGATATACAGCGTACCGGCGAAAGGCGGCGTGACCATGCCGACGGCGATGTTCATTATCATGAATGCGCCCACATGAACCGAGCTTAGCCCCAGTGCCTGAGTTATCGGGATGATTATCGGGCAGGTAAGGAGTATGATAGAGGTCGGGTCGATGATGCAGCCGAGGACGAACAGGAGCAGGTTCACGACCGTAAGTATCGCAAGCTTGTTGCTCAGGCCTGCCAGCACCGCTTTCGATACAGCCGCTGCAAGGCCGCTGCTCGACACGAACCATGCCATGGCTGTGGCGCAGCATACTATCGTAAGCATCGAGCTTACGCGCACGCTGATCTCACAGACGCTTTTCCATATCTGCTTGAAGCTCAGGTTCTGGTAAATGACGCAGCCGACAACGATCGCGTAAATGCAGGATACAGCCGCGGCTTCCGTCGGGGTGAAAATACCGCCGTAAATGCCGCCGAGTATCAGGATAGGCATGCCCAGCGCGAAGATAGCCTGAAAGAAGGTCGAGACGAATTCCTTGAATGTCAGCTTTACTCTTGCGCGCTTTTCCACATGTCCGTAGCGTATCCCGTGCATCACGCAGAAGCTCACCGCCAGCAGGATGCCGGGCACGATACCGGCCATGAACAGCGAGCCGACGGAGACAGACGCCGTCGTTGCAAAGACGACCATGGGGATGCTCGGCGGAATGATGATGCCCAGCGACGCGGAGGAGGCGTTTATCGCCGCCGCATCGGAGGCTTCATAGCCGGAGTCCTTCATCGGCTCTATCATGATGCCGCCGATCGCCGCTGCCGTTGCGGGCGCGGAACCGGAGATAGCTCCGAAGAACGCCGAGGATATCGTGGTTATGCACGCCGAGGCCGCCGGAAGCTTCCTGAAGCACATCCGCATGAAGCGTACCAGCCGCTCGGATATTCCGCTCACCTCCATGAGTTCACCGGAAAGGGTGAACAGCGGCAGGGCAAGCAGCGGGAAGCTGTCAAGCGAGGTGAACATTTTCTGCGTTATGGCGGGCAGAGCGTTTATATCGCCCGCCGTGAGCATACTGAGTATCGTTGCCAGACCGACAGCCACAGCGATCGGCGTTCCGAATATCAGGAAGAAGATCAGGGTCAGGATAAGTACAAGTCCGAAAGACATTTATTTATCCCCCTCTCTGAGCTTGCCGTTGATCTCGGAGATCTGCGTGCAGAAGAGCGCAATGTAATGGGCTATCAGCAGCAGGCAGCCAAGCGGGACGCAGCTGTACATGACCCACATAGGTATTTTCAGTGAAGGGCTGGTCTGCCCTATATTGATCTGATGAGCCATCATCCTGCCGCCGTATACGACGCAGAATACGCAGAACGCGCATACAAGGATGAGCCGTATCAGCGCGAATACCTTCTGTCCCTTGAGCGGCAGCTTTTCGCTCACAACGTCAATGCTGAACATCTGACCGCGCTGCGCGCTCAGCCCCGCCACGATGAATACCGACCAGATCATACAGTATCTGGATGCCTCGTCGCTCCATGCCATGTTGTACAGCCCCGTGTAGCGGCCGACAGTGGCAAAGAAGACCAGCCCCATCATCAGAAGCAGCAGTGCGCCGCCGATCCCTTTTTCGATTTTACACACCCATTTGCCGAAAGTTTTCATGGGGCATTCCTCTCTTATTCTTTACTGCCCGCGCAGAGCATTGACAAAGTCCATGTCGATCTGATCCTTGTAGTCATCGACTACAAAGCTGCACGCCTGTGCCCACTCGTCCATATCGATATCGGTGACGGTGCCGCCGTTTTCGATCCATGCTGCGTAATCCTTCTCTTCGAGATCCTGAACGAGCTGACGCTCATAGTCGCGTGCCTCTGCATCGGCTTCAACGATCCACTGCTGATACTCTGCCGGCAGGCTGTCGAAGAAGGCGCGGTTTATCATGCTGACGGTAGCGCTGTAAACGTGGTGGGTCTTGGTGCAGTTGGGGTCTGCCTCGTAGAAGGAGCCCGCTACGGTAACGCCGATGGGGTTATCGTGGCCGTCGATGGTGCCCTGCTGGAGAGACGTGAAGACCTCGCCGATGGACATCGGGGTGGCGTAAGCGCCGAGGCCGTTGAACAAGGAGATGAACACGTCGTTTTCCATGACTCTGATCTTGAGACCCTTGAGATCCTCAGGATGCTCGATTATCTTCTTTGCGTTGTACAGATCACGGTAGCCGAGCTCCCAGAAGCTCATCGCGTAAATGCCGGTGGATTCGAGGGTATCGAGAACTTCGCGGCCCATCTCGCTGTCAAGCACGCTGTATGCGGTCTGGCGGTCGGTCACAACGTAGGGCAGATCAAGCGGCAGGAAGCTTGCGGAGAAGTTTGCTATCGGGCCGGTCGCGATGTTGCACATCTCGAAGGTACCGAGGCCGACGCCTTCTATCGTCTCGCGGTCTCCGCCGAGGACGCTGCCTGCGCACAGCTCGACCTGAATGAGCCCGCCGCTCTTTTCGTCAAGCAGCTTTCCGAAATATTCAACGCCCTGACCCAGTGCGGAGTCTGCGGCGGCGCCGATGCCGACGCGCAGCTTCACGGTTTTTGCCTGAGTCTCATCGCTGCCGGCGGCAGAAGCGTCGCTTCCGGTGGAAGCTGCGGTGCCGGAGCTGCCGCAGCCGGCGAGCATACCGGCCGCCATAACAAGTGCCAGAACAAGGCAAAGTATTTTATTGAAATTTTTCATGTTTTCTCCTCTCAGTCAATTATCACGGTGTTGCCAGACTTCCGTCTGTATAGCGGAACTGCGTCCACTGTATTATTTCATCCTTGGCCGGATACTTTTTGGCCTTTTCCTCGTCGAACTCCACTCCGAATCCCGGTGCGGAATTGACATAGGCATATCCGTTTTTGACCTCCGGTATGCCGGGAAAGACCTCGCGCACATTTTCACCGAAGCCGCTCCACTCCTGAATGCCGAAGTTGGTGCTGGCAAGATCCATATGCATCTGTGCCGTATGGGCGACCGGGTTCATGTCTGTCGGCGCGTGCCATGCGGTACGCACTCCGAATATTTCACTGAAATGTGCGATCTTTATCGCGGGGGTGAAGCCGCCTATCATGCTTGGGTGTATCCTGATGAAATCAATGAGACGTTCATATATCAGTGTTTTCCACTCCAGCGGATTCGTGCACAGCTCACCGTGAGAAACCGGCGTTGTGCATACGGCTTTTACGTTTTTGTAATACTCGTACTGATCCGGGGCAAAGAGATCCTCAAGAAAGAACAGTCGGTATGGCTCCAGAGCCTTTGCCAGAACGATCGCGTCGCCGGCAGGCACGCGCTCATGCACGTCGTGCACAAGCTCCGGAGCATATCCGAAGCGGGAGCGCGCCTCGTCGAACATTGCGACGGTCTCCTCAACATAGGCCTTTGGATCCTGATAGAAGCCTTCCTTCGCGCCTATCGGTCTCCAAGGTCTCTGGTTCTGTGAAAAGCCTTTCATCGGGAAATACTGGAGCCGTATATTGTGGTATCCCTCTTCGAGCCGCTTCTGCGCCTCGTCAAGTATTTCCTCCCTGCTCTCTCCGTTGGCGTATGCATAGAGCGCGACGCCCTCTCTGCATTTGCCCCCGATAAGCTGGTATACGGGCATATTGGCTTCCCTGCCTTTTATGTCCCACAGTGCCATATCCACGCCGCTGACGGCGTTGTTCCCGATAGGCCCGTTGCGCCAGTAGCCGTTGTTGTGCATCAGGTTCCACAGCTCCTGTATCTCCGATGCGTCCCGTCCGACCACAAGCGGCTTTACGTATTCCTCAATGGCTGTAACAACAGCCTTGCAGCGCTGCGTATATGTTGCGCAGCCGTATCCGTATAGTCCCGGCTGGTCTGTGTCCACGCGGACGACCACGAGGTTTATGCCGTCCGGGCAGGTTATAAATGTTCTGACATTAGTTATTTTTGCCAAATTCTGCCCTCCCTTCAACAAGATTATAAATTAACGTATCGGCCGAAATACGATTAATTACCGTCGTTCATGTACTGCCTCTGAAAGAAGTAGTCAATGCGCTCCTTGTTGCGCTGCAGGAACTTATCCTGCTCTGCTATCGCCTCACCGGACTGATTGCTCAGCAGTCCGTTCAGAAGGTGCCTGTGGTTCTCAATACAATCCATGAAATGCGCGTGCATCTTCTCCTCGTCCGGATAATCGCGCATCATAAGCTTGTTTGTTTCGAGCAGCACCTTATAATATTCATCGTGGAATATTCTCATTATCTGTATAAATATGGAATTTCCGCTGCAAATGATGATCGACAGATGAAACATCAGGTCGTATTTCGTCAGCTCAACATAGTCGAGCTTTGCCGCGGCTGCCTCCATTCCCTGAAAGGCTGCCTTCACGTCGCTGAAATCATGCTCCTCGCCGCTGTCGATTATCGCTCTTACCGCGCTGTTTTCTATTGCGCTGCGCAGCTCGATCATGTCCCGGTATTCCTTCGCGCTGATATCCATCGTATCAGTGAAGCCGGAATGATCGAACAGTTCGTGGTTGTCGCAGATGTAGGTGCCCTTGCCGTGCACCGTCTCCACGAGTCCTATGGATCTGAGCCGCTGGATCGCTGCACGGATAGTCGATCTGCTTACGTTGAAGATCCCGCACAGCTCGGCTTCGGTCGGGAGCTTATCCCCGCTTTTCCAAGCCCCGGACTTTATATTGTCAAGCAGCTGCTTGTAGACTATATCGTCCCGTCGTTCAGTCGCAATTGGTTGCATAATTGCTTCTCTCCTTATCAGTTGTTTTCCCATACAAAACAATTTCTGATCATTCATGACATCCAGTCCCGCGCCCTTTACAGGTATGTTGACTGTTGTCAGACAACTATATATTACCGATCTTTTCCGTTTTGTCAATGGATTTTTGCAGGGCTCAAGTCGTTTTCGGCGAGTTGTATAATTCACCGCGATTATTTTTGTGGATAATTACCGAGAATATAAAGCAAACAGGAGCAGACCTGGTCTGTTCCTGTTTGTTTTTAGGGAATGTACTTGTTTACCCTCTGGAGTGTCAGAGTGCGTTCGCTCAGCCGCGGCGCTTCTTGTAGATCACTATTGCCGCGCCCGCGCATGCGAGGGACGCCGCCATAACTGCGATCCACAGACCGAGGTTCGAATCATCGCCGGTTCTCGGTGAGCCCTTGCCGCTCGTCACGGTGACGGAGACGCTGTCATTAAGCTTCTGGCCGCTGAGATCATAGATCAGACCGGCTGCAGCAGCTTCGGTGACGGAGGCCGTGTTCTCTATCACCGTCCCGGCAGCGAGCGCATACTTGAGCTTCACGGTCAGCGTGAGGGTCACGGACTTGCCGTTTGCAAGGCTCGCGACCGTCCATGTGCCCGTTCTGGTGTCGTAATCGCCGGTGCTGTCAGAATAGCGTAGTCTGGAATCGAGCTTATCTGCCACGATGATATCGCTCAGGTCAACGCCGGTGTTGTTCGCCACGGTGACGGTGTAATTCACGACCGAGCCGGGAGTCGCGCTGGTCTTATCCGCGGTCTTCGTGACCGTGAGCTTGCTCCAATCGGGCTGGGTATATGTGTTCTCGATCTTCAGCAGGATGGGCTGACGGACGTCGGTCGTTGGCACGGGGAGCGTGAATTTGAAAGTGCTGCTTCCAAGCGCGCAGAGATAACCGGGAACGTCATATCCCGACTGGGTGAAGCTGAAGGTCAGCTCTGTACCGGCCTGGAGGGTGACATTCTTCGCGGAAAACTCGAGGTACGGTACGCCGTTCTCAGTTCCTGGGGTGAGAGCAAGCGGGCCTTGGAAGGCGATCGCATCCTCCGGTGCGCTGACGCAGTTCAGCTTATAGCCGAAGCTGTCGGGCAGCTTCGCCAGACCCTTGAAGTAGGTGCGCACCGTCGCGGACGGATAGGTGTAAAGATTTTCCTTGGTGTAGTCGAGCGTTATCTCAACGTTGATAGCCTTGCTGCCGGCAGTGGGCGTCTGCCTGACCGTATAGCTGGCTTCCGGAGTGC
>CAKTPR010000021.1 GCA_934591725.1 uncultured Oscillospiraceae bacterium | reverse complement strand
CAACAGAACCGCGATAAGCTCGACAGCGTCGTGAACGTATTCGATGCGCTCGGTCTCGGCGTGTTCACGGTCAGCGGCGTGCAGATGGCCATTGACCAGTACGGGATGGGCAACCCATTTCTGCTGGTGCTCATGGGCATGACGACCGGCGTCGGCGGCGGTATGCTGCGCGACGTGCTCATTGACGCGATGCCCAAGGTGCTGCGCAAGAGGATATACGCCGTCGCGTCCATTGTCGGCGCGACAGGGTACTATCTGCTGCTGCGCTTCGGCGTGAACGAGATGCTCAGTGCCGCGCTGATGACGGCATTCATAATGGCGCTGCGCATTCTGGCGACGGTGTTCAAGTGGAACCTCCCAAAGGCAAGGCTATGAAAGAAAAGTATTTTGACATTGTCGGCAGCGGCTACAGCGTGAAATGCAAGCTGTACTGCGCCGATGCAAACTCGATAAATAAGCTCATCATATCCTGCCACGGCTTCGGCGGCAGCAAGGAGAACGCGGCGGCAAAGCGTGTGGCGGAGCGTATGCTCCCGACCCATAAGGACGCGGCGCTGCTGACCTTCGACTGGCCGTGCCACGGTGAGGACGTGAAGCCGCGCTTCACTCTCGCCGACTGCGACACGTACCTGACGGCGGTGCTGGAGTACGCCCGCGAAAGGTTCGACCCTGAGAGCATCAGCTTTAACGGCACGAGCTTCGGCGGCTATGCGGTATTAAAGTATATGCACGAGCATGGCAGCCCCTTTGACAGCGTCGTGCTGCGCTGCCCGGCGGTGAACCTGCATGAGATATTCACCGGCCTGTACCTGACGGAGAATGACCTTGACAAGCTCCGCAAGGGGAAGGACGCGATAGTCGGCTTTGAGAAGAAGTTTAAGATCAACCGCCAGTTTTTGGACTCCCTTGCCGAGAACGACATCATGCGGTACGACTTCTCCGCCTTTGCCGACAGTATGCTCATCATGCACGGCACACGGGATGAGACCGTGCCGATAGACGCGGTGCGCCGCTTCGCAGAGAAAAACGACCTCATGCTCATCGAGATAAACGGGGCAGATCATATGTTCAAGGATCCAGCACGCATGAGCGAGTATGTAAATAACACGGTCGATTTTATAATGGTTCTATGTCAATAGTTGGGGCATAGCGAAAAATAACAGCGAAGGCGTGTACGGCTTACCGCACACGCCTTCGCTGCATTTTGGGAGCTGCTCCAGCTATTGTACTTCATTGCATACCGTGAACGACACGGTCAGATATCCGCATAATATGCGCTCAGGCCGTCTTTGACCTCCCTGCGGACGCGGCCGTGATTGACCAGATAGTCGAGGTGGGCGAGAGCTTCGCCGTAGGCGAACCATTTCTGCGCGGGGGGAAAGTCCGCCCAGCTTGTGGAGCGTATCTTCCATCGCATTTTTCCGGCAAGCTCATAGCCGTTCAGACCGGGCTCCTCACGTATCATCTGCTCAAGCTCGGCAAGGCGCTTTTCATGATGCACAAAGAGCTGATCTATGCGTTCATTCGCCGTGATCTTGCCGCAGTTGCGGTGCCCCGGAAGAGCTGTTGCAACGTTCAGGCTGCGCACCTTATCGAGGCTTACGATATAATCCGTGAGAGAATCCTTTACGGAAGGCCAGAAGGTGATGTTTGGCGAGATGTCAAAAAGTATATGGTCGCCCGTGAACATCAGGGATTTCTCACGGTCAAAGAGACACATATGGCCGGGAGTGTGGCCGGGGGTCTCTATGCATTCAAAGCTGAATTTGCCGTAGGGCAGCACATTGCCGTCGTCGACCAGCCGGGCATGAAAGGGCTTGGGCAGATATTGTACGGCGGGATTATGCAGGAAAATGTTCTCAAAATCCTCATTGGACATACCGTCCTCAAGCGCGCGCACACGGCGATCCTCCCAGCCGTGGCCGTTGCCTGTGCCGAGATGAGCATAGTCATCCCTACCCATTATTATGCGGCAGCCCATCTGCTCAAGCATATCGGCGTTTCCACAATGGTCGGAGTGCAGGTGCGTAATGAACAGGTCGGTATTCTGCGGATCGATGTTCAGCTCCTGCATCCCCGCAAGCAGGGCATGGCGGCACTCCGGCATATTGAAGCCGGTGTCGATCAGAAGATCGCGGCTCGTGCCGCGGTTGTCTATATAATATGAGTTGAGCCACCTGAGCGGATTGTTCGGCAGCTCCACCTCAATGGAATATACGTTTTCAAAAACTTCCTGTACCATAAAAAACTCTTTCCTAAATACATTTATGCAAGACATTTATGCAAAACATACCCGGCAGAGGAACAGCTGCCGGGTATGCTGCTTACGCATTACAGACCGCGGATGGGGCGGAAAAGTTTATCCGCATTTTCGCGCAGAACACTCTTCTGTATTTTGCCGGTGACATTGTGCGGCAGTGCATCGACAAAGGCCACGTAGCGCGGCTTCTTGTAGCTGGGGAGATTTGCGCGGCAGTAGGCGATGAGGTCTTCATCGCTAAGCTCCATACCGGGGTTGAGGACTATTGCGGCGGCGACAGCTTCGCCGAAGCGGGCATCCTCGACGCCGATAAGCGCGCAGTCAAATATTGCAGGGTGGTTGCGGAGCACGTCTTCGACTTCCTGAGCATAGACGTTTTCGCCGCCGGTCTTGATCATGTCCTTCTTGCGGTCGACGAGGTAATAGAAACCGTCCTCATCGCGGCGGAGAAGATCCTCCGTATGGAACCAGCCGTTATCAAGAACGCGCTTGTTGAGCTCTTCATTCTTGATATACCCTCTGAAAACAGCGGGGGAGCGGACAAGACCCTCGCCGACTTCGCCGACGGGAACCTCGTTGCCGTCGTTGTCGACGAGCTTCATCTCGCAGTTGGCGTTGATGCGGCCGACTGTCTTGCACAGGTCGGGATTCTTCAGAAACTCCTCACGTGAGAGCACCGCGCTGCAGGAGGCGCAGACCTCGGTAGAACCGTAGGAGGGGCGGAGCTTGCCGTTGGGAAACATCTCGAATATCTTGTTGACATAGTCGATGCTGCACTTGCCGCCGGTGAACTGCGCTTCGCGCAGGGTCGAGGTATCGCGCTGCTTCCATATACCGGAGTCATACAGGCGCATATACAGCAGCGGCGGAACCATGAGCATCATGGTGACGCCGTATTTTTCGATCTGCTCGAAGATGAATTCGGGCTCGACACGGTCGACAAGCACGAAGGTGCCGCACAGAGCGAGCATCTTGACAAGAATGCTCAGGCAGGCGGTGTGGAAGAAGGGGCAGTGCGTCAGCGCGACCTCAGGCTTATGGCTGTTGTCATTCTCAATGGCGAGCATAAGGCCATATTCACGCATCATGCTCTGCGTCCTGAGGACGGCCTTCGAGGTGCCGGTAGTGCCGCTGGTAAGAATGATAACCGATTCGTCGTCGGCTGTCAAGTCTACCTGAGCTTCGCTGTCATCATCGCCGTTGAGGAGCGTGGAAAGGTCGATCTCATCGGCCTTCGGTTCACCCTTGACTATCATGCAGCTGAGCTTTCCATAGAGCTTCTGCGCCTCGTGGATGGTATCGGAGAACTTCTCGTCGTACACTGCGGCCTTGCAGTCGACGACGTCCATGATCCTGGATATCTCACCGGAGAGGAAGTGCGTGTTTATGGGCATGCCTGTTGCGCCAAGCTTCTGAGTCGCAAGGAACACGAGCACGGTCTCCGCGCAGTTCGGGAACATATACGCGACCCTGTCGCCCAGGCCGATGCCGAGCTTTGCAAAGGAATGAGCAAGGCGGTTTACGGCGCAGTTGAGCTCACGCCATGTATAATGCTGCTCTCTGTAAACAAACGCGAGACGATCCGGGTACATCTGAGCGTTTCTGATAAGGAAGTTATCAAACTGGTACATTTTTTCTCCTTATGGATACCGACCCGACGGGATGACCGCCGGATCGGTAAAGGCATATTGGTTGTGAATCAGAGTTCCTCTGCGGGAACAGCATCCATTCTGGACTTGTAGAGTGCGTAGTCGTCGGAGACTTCCTTGCCGTTGCAGAGAGTCATAACGACGAGAACGATAAGGCCGGTGCCGCAGCCGGGCCAGAACGGAACGATGCCGAAGGGCTGGCCTGCGAAGTGCCATACGGCAGCGACAAGGCCGCCGACGAGCATTGCCCAGAACGCGGACTTCTTGTCGACCTTCTTCCAGTAAGCGCCGATGATGAGAACCATACCGGCAACCGCACGGATCTGGAACGCGCCGTTGACCTGAGAGAGGATGGAGCGTGCGTAGATGCCGAGGAAGGTAGCGACGAGACCGAACACGACGAGCGCGATCTTGGAGAATCTGAGCTGCTGCTTGTCGGTTGCATCCTTGTTGATAAGAGCAACGTAGAGGTCGCGGGTCAGGGTGGTGGAGATGGTCAGCAGGAATGCGGGAGCGGTGGAGAAAACAGCCGCGATGATAGCCATGGAAGCCAGAGCGCCGACTGCCGGGCCGAAGGTATCGGCAACGGTGTAGAAGATGGTAGCTGCTTCTGCATCGGGGTACATGATCTTGCCGAACACACCGATGAGTGCGGGGAAGAATGCGAAGATGATAACGAGGACAGCAGCGGCGATAACGCCGGTGTTAGCGACCTTCTTGGACTTGGCACTGTAAACGTTTGCGACGAGGGAGGTGGACAGGATGAACGCGAACATGCCGCCGGCTGCATTGCCGATGACTGCGCCGAGGGAAGGCTGGGTAACGCTGAGGTAGTTTGCGCCGAGAGTCTCACGGACTACATCGAGGCTGCCGACATTGTGCCATGCGAGGATGCCGACGACAACGCTGCCGATGTAAAGAACGGATGCGTGGACGACGTTCATTGCGGCGATGCCCTTGAGGCCGACAAGACCCTGAATGATGAAGATGATGCCCATGATCCAGGTCATTGCGGTCAGGTCAACATTGAGCATCGGGGCGAGGATAGCGCCGGCTGCCTTGGGCTGCATTGCGTAGAGGATACCGTAGACGACAACGACGATGACCATGACGACCATGCGGCAGGGCTTGCTGTCAAATCTGAACTGGAATGCTTCGGGGACGGAGTATGCGCCGTAGTGACCGGCGACACGGTAAAGCTTGCTGACGGTCGCGACGAAGACAAACACGCCGAGTGCCTGACCCCAGTTTGTCCAGACAGAGGACATACCGGACTTGAACGCGGTCTGAGCGCTGCCGACGGTGCTGGAACCGGCGACCATTTCGCCGAACATGACGAACATGATAAGCATGACGCCAAGCTCTTTCTTGCCGATGAAGAAGGACTTGATGTCGTTCTGAGCTTTTGCTCTCTGGCTCATGTACCAGCCGATGGCTGTCGTGAGCACGATGTACACTACGACCAGGATGAATTCTAACATTTTTTTACCCTCTCTTTTTACTTTAGTTAAGTTATTGTCTTAACTAAGCATTCTAAAAAAATTACTCACAGCACACGCCCACGCCCGTGGGCGTGTGCTGATAAGTTCATTGATGCTCCATCACATCAGGCCGAAGGCCTTCCACATGGGGATGCAGCAGATAAGGCCGATGACGCAGGCTGCCATGTAGACATAGGACATCTTGCGGACCTGCTTGAACTCGACCATCTGGTCGGAAGCTGCCATAGTGGTGATGAAGGTGCCATTGTGGTAGGAGGTGTTGAACACGTTCACGGTGACGAGAGCGATGAAGCCGGGGATAAAGGGGTGCATGCCGGCGGCGATCGCAAAGGGAGCGCTTGCCACGGTGAAGATGGTCATGAGCGCGGTCTGGGAAACGAATGCGAAGCGGAGTATTGCGATGATCAGCACGGAGGTGATGATCAGAACAAAGATGTTGGAGAACAGAGGCTCAAGGTAGGGAGCGAAGGAGGTGCTGACCCACTCGGTGATGCCGGCCTTGCTGAACACGGTGCCGAGACCGGTGCTGCAGCCGATGAATATGGTAGCGTCCCAGGCGATATTAGCGCGGAAGGACTTGCGATCCATAACATTGGTGCTCAGCAGGATGCACATACCGATGAGTGCGACGACCGCGGCGGAGATGCCGTGCCAGCTCTCGGAGACCCAGAGAACAAGGCAGAGGATGAGCACTACGGCGGAGATCTTCTCATCGCGGCTCATCTTGCCGAGAGCAGCGCGCTGCTCCTTGATGAACTCGGTGGAAACAGTCTCGTCATTTTCGGGGGTGTAGAAGGCTCTGATAGCTATGTAGGACAGGACGAGGAGGACAAGACCCCAGGGCCATGCCACGCCGAGCCAGTGCAGGAAGTCGAAGCCGTCCTGATAGCCCTCGGGCAGAAGGCCGATCATCGTAAAGCACATCGTGGTGCCGGTGAGGAAGAAGGGGCCGTTTGCGCCGAAGCCCATCCACATTGCGGAGAACATACCGGCTGCGGGCTTGCTGTTCTGCTTGTAGCCCATAGTGTCGCTGTAGGTGCGGGCAAGGGGGGCTGCGATGGCGACCTTTGCGGTGGCGCTGGGGATCAGCGCGTCGATAAGGTTGCCGGCGATGAGGAAGCCCAGAGTCTGGCTCTTGAAGTTGCCCTTGAACTTGCTGAGGATGGCAAGGACAACGCGGCGCAGAAGACCGGTCTTGCTCAGTGCGGCGCCGATGGCGAGCACGGGGATAACGATCCAGATGACGCTGCCGGAGAATGCGGTGAACACAGTGTTAAGCGTGGTCGCCTTGGTCGCGATCATGAGCGCCATCATCCAGAATGCGGTGACGTAGTCGGCAAAGACCGAACCCATCCACCAGATGATCGCCATGAGGAACAGGCCGAGCACCTTCATGCCCTGTGCTTCAAGACCCTCGAAGGGAGGGATGACGAAGAACACGATTGCGGCGATGATGCCGGCGATGAGGAAGCAGAGCTGCTTTACCGTGAAAATTGAAAAGACTTTTTTGTTTTCCATTAGAACCTCTATTTTTTTCCTATAATTCCCTTGGTATGTGTTTGATGCTTACTTGATGCCGAGGCCGTTTGCAACAACGCCGATCTGGGTTTCGGTCGTGCCGCCCATGAAGCGCATGATTCTGGCGTCGCAGAACTGGCGGGAGATGGGCATTTCGCTGCTTATACCGTAGCCGCCGAACATCTGCACGCACTGGTCAGCCGCTCTGAAAGCAAGCTCAGAAGTGTAATACTTGATCATGGAGCAGTCGGTATTGATGTCCTTCTTGCCCTCCATATAGCTGAGCAGAACCTGGTCGAGGTAGTTGAGCGCCATGTTGTACTCGGTGTAGAGCTGGGCAAGCTTGAACTGGGTGTTCTGGAAGGAGGACAGCGGCTTTCCGAAGAGGATGCGCTGCTTGACATATTCGCTGGTGAGGCTGAGAGTGTGCTCAACGGTGCCGATGGAGCCGTAGGCTGCCATGATGCGCTCTGCCTCAAGGTGCTGCATGAGCACGTAGAAGCCGCGGTTGAGCTCGCCGATGAGATTTCCCTTGGGAACCTTGACGTTCTCGAAGGAGACCTCTGCGGTGTCCTGAGCCTGGAGACCGATCTTGGGGATGAGCGTTCTGGAAACGCCTTCACTCTTGGTCTCTATCAGAAGGAGGCTGATGCCCTTGTGGGGCTTTGCGGCGTTGGGATCGGTGCGGACTGCCACGACCAGCAGGTCAGCGACCATGCCGTTGGAAATGAAGGTCTTGGTGCCGTTGACGAGGAAATGATCGCCCATGTCGACAGCGCTTGCCTGAATGTTTGCAAGGTCGGAGCCATGGTCGGGCTCGGTCATGCACACGCCGAGGACGGTCTCGCCCTTGACGATCTTGGGAAGCCACTTCTCGCGCTGCTCTTCGGTGCCGTTCTCAGCAATGTAGGGAGCGACAACGTCGCCGCTGAGTCTGGAGAAGATGCAGTTGAGGCCGCGCTTGGAGTATTCCTCAGCCTTTATGACGGTGTACAGGAAGTCTCCGTTGCGGCCTGCGCCGCCGTACTTCTTGTCGACCCACAGTGCCATGAAACCGGCCTGACCCATTTTCTCGAAATACTCATGGGGAACCATGTGGTTTTTGCACCACTCGTCATAGTAAGGAACAGCTTCCTTATCAAGGAACGCGCCGAAGGCCTCGCGGAACTCGTCGTGTTCCCACTTAAAGGGAAGTTTTCTTTCCATGTGTTTCTCCTTTTATTTATTTTTCAAGCTGATCCGGGATCAGATCTTGTCGGGGTTGGGAGCCCAGTCGGTCATCATGCTCTCGATGTCCTCTTCGCTGTAGCCGAGGCTCTCGAGGATCTCGCGGGTGTTCTCGCCGAGCGTGGGAGCCTTGTGGATGAAGCCGGGCTTGTCGGAGAACAGAGCGTTCGGGCCGCGGGTGAGGAAGGTGGGCTGCTTGATGTCGTTCTGGGTAGGCGCCTGGACGATGTAGCCCATGTGCTTGACCTGCGGGTCGTTGACGACGTCCTCGGTGTTGTTTATCTTGCAGCAGGGAACGTCATACTTCATCATGTGCTCGATAGCGGCGTCGATGTTGGGGAAGGTGCTGAGCCATGCTTCGATCTCAGGGATGATCTCCTCCTGATGCGCAGCGCGTGTGTTGCAGGTGGCGTACTTGGAGTTCGGATCGAGGAAGTCGGGGCGATCCATGGCCTTTGCCACGGTTGCCCATGCCTTCGGGTTGGGAGCGCAGATGATAACGCCCTCGCCCTTGTCAGTCCAGAAGCCGCCGAAGGGGCACAGTGCGCTGTGGTGGCCGCCGTTGGGCTTGACGATAACGCCGTCGTTCAGACGGTCGATCGGGCTGTTGAGGTAGATCATGCCCTGGATAAGGGACACGTCGATGTGCTGACCCTTGCCGGTGCGGCGCTGGTAGTGCAGCGCGGTCATGATGGCGGCATAGGCGTTCGGGCCTGCGAAGTAGTCAGCGATGGTGACGCCGTGCTTGATGGGGTGGCCGCCCTTTTCGCCGTTGACGCTGATCATGCCGGAGATGGCCTGACCGAGAAGGTCGAAGCCGGGACGGGAAGCGTAGGGGCCGGTCTGACCGAAGGCGCTGACGGAGCAGTAAACAAGCTTGGGGTTTATCTCCTTCATGGCCTCATAGCCGAGACCGAGACGATCCATGACGCCGGGGCGGAAGCCCTCAACAAGAACGTCAGCGTCCTTGACGAGCTGCTTGCATATCTCAATCGCGCGCGGATCCTTGAGGTTCATGACGATGGACTTCTTGCCTCTGTTGATCCAGGCATGGGTCATGCCCTTGCCTTCGATGAAGGGGGCGTAGGTTCTTGCAGAGTCGCCGGTCTGTGACTCTATCTTTATGACCTGAGCGCCGAAGTCGGTAGCGATAGCGCTGGCGCCGGGGCCTGCAACGTTGGTGGTAAAGTCAAGGATTTTTACATCATCGAGCATTTCCATTGTGTGATTATTCCTCCCTGTGTTATTTTTTTGATACTTATTGCCTTAAATGCTCCTCCCGAACCCGCGTCCGGGAGGAATGCACTTAATTTACACGGTTTATCAGATGGTCATTGCCAGACGGTAAGCGGACTCAACTGCGTTGTGGATCCTGCCGACGCTGACGGTATCGCCGATCTCGTCGACCTTGGGCAGCTTGTCCTTGAGCTCTTCGTACAGGGCGTTGTTGGGTCTTGCACCGGCTGCGATAACGATGGTGTCGCAGGGGATGGACTCCTGGCCTTCCTCGTTCTCGACGAGAACTGCATCCTTGCCGAGCTTGAGAACCTTGGTCTCCTTGAGCAGTCTCACGCCGAGCTGCTTGGTGCGGTACATGATAGACCAGCGGCTGCCGGGGTTGATGTCGGGAGCGAACTTCTTGCCCATCTCGACGACGGTGACATTGTGTACGCCGTGGGTCAGCAGGTACTTGAGCTTCTCTTCCGGCTCGGTCTTGTAGATCATCATGAAGCGCAGCTGCTCTGCGGTGATGGTGCCGATCTCGCCGATGGTCATTGCGACCTCGATACCGACGTCGCCGCCGCCGACGACAACAACGTTCTTGCCGAGCTTTGCCTTGCCCTCGAAGACATCCCATGCGTGGACGATATCCGCGCCCTCATCCTTGGGGATGGGAGGAATGACTGCTCTGGAGCCGGCTGCGATAACGACGCGGTCGAAGTCCTTTGCGGCTTCGAGGATGCTCTCGGTGGTCGCTTCCTTGTTGAGGATGATCTCAACGCCGAGTGCGCGGCACTCGCGCTCAAGCCACTGGCCGAAGTAGCGGATGTCGTAGCGTCTCGGAGGAGTTGCGGCGAAGAGGCTCAGACCGATGGTACGGTTGCGCTTCTCCCAGATGGTGACCTTGTGGCCGCGCAGAGCGGACACGCGGGCAAACTCCATACCGGCAGGGCCTGCGCCGATGACGAGGATCTTTTCGGGATGCTCGGACTTGACCTGAGAGGGGAACTTGCCGTTTGCATCGCGCAGCTCTCCTTCGCGGTTGCACTCGTAGTTGCCGATGCAGCCGATGTTCTTGCCGGCCTGAGCGGCGTCAAGGCACAGAGCGTTGCAGCCGACGCAGGGACGGATGCGGTCGTACTCGCCGGCCATCGCCTTGTTGACGAGGTCGGGATCGGCCAGCCACTGACGGCCTATGACAGCGCCGTCGACATCGCCGCGGTCAACGACCTCTTCGGCGACCTTAATGTGCATACGCATGCCCTGGAAAACAGGGACGTGAACCTTTGACTTGATCTGGCGGCCGAGGTAGAGCCAGTTGGCGTAGGGGACTTCCATGGTGATAAGGGGAACGGTGGAGTCGTGCCAGCCTGCGGTGACGGAGAAGCTGTCGACAAAGCCGGTCTTATCGAGATAGCCGCAGATCTCTGCGATATCGTCGCCGGTGCAGCCGCCTTCGAGAAGGTCGCTGCCGCTGACGCGCAGCTGGATGGGGAACTCAGGGCCGACGACCTCGCGGATAGCCGCGAGGGTCTCAACGATGAAGCGATTCCTGTTCTCAAGGCTGCCGCCGTACTCGTCGGTACGGAGGTTAGTCAGAGGAGACCAGAACTGGCCGTAGAGGTAACCGGAGTTGGTCTCAAGCTCGATGCCGTCAAAGCCGGCTCTCTTGGCTATCAGAGCCGCGTCTGCCTGCCACTCGACGAACTCGTGGATCTCTTCGACGGTCAGGGCGCGGGGCATTTCGTAATGGGTGAACTTGCGGGGAACTGCGGAGGGGCCGACTGCCTCAAGGCCGCCGATGGTGGCTCTCGGTGCGGAGGTGCCTCTGTGCATGATCTGTGCGAAGACCTTGCTGCCGCCCTCATGGATGGCGTCGGTCATCTTCTTGAGCTGGGGAATATATTTTTCGTCAGTCAGAAGGGGAACATTGTTCGCGTGGCGGACTTTGTCCCACTGCATGTTTGCAAAGACTATCAGGCCAACGCCGCCCTCAGCTCTGCTCTTGTAGAAATCAGCGACTTCGTCGTCGATGTAGCCGTCGACGGTGTGTCCCACGCTCATGGGAGCCATGATGACGCGGTTCTTGAGTTCTACCCCGTTGATCTTAATGGGGGTATAAAGTCTGTTCATTGTTTCTCCTCCATTTTTGTTTATATAAAATACCATCAGTTGACAAGGACACACACGGTTTTGACGGGCAGAAATACGCCCATGCTGCCTCAGAGCCCTTGGTAATACACAAAGTATTGCCTGCGGGCTTTTCGTTGCCTGAACGCATTTCTGCTCCGGCAAAACTGCCTGCACCTGACAGCTTTGGATTTTTGAGTGATTTTTGCTTTTTGAGACGAAGATGTGTCGTAACCCATCAAGGCGAAAAGAGAAAAAAGCGCCGAAAAGACATGCTGTCAGGCGTGTGTGCTCTTGTCAGCTGATGGTACTGTTGGCTAAAATCAATCGATGCCTCTGCGCTTTTTGATCTCCTTGATGAGCGCGGGGACAAGGCTTCTGTAATCGGCGACTGCGCCGTAGCCTGAGATATCGAAAACCGGTGCGCTTGCTGCGGTGTTGATGCTCATGATCTTTTTTGCGCTCTTCATACCGACCTTGTACTGGACGGAGCCGGACAGGCCGACGTTTATCAGGAGCTCCGGTGCGACGGATTTGCCGGACTGGCCGATCTGCGCTTCGTGGGGTAGCAGGCCGCTGTCTATAAGCGGTCTCGAACCGGCGAGTTCGCCGCCGAGCAGGTCTGCAAGCTCACGGAGCATAGCGAGGTCTGCTTCGGTCTTGACGGCTCTGCCGCCGCTGACGAGCACGTGCGCCTGATCGATGGGAGTCCCGGCTGCGCTGCGCTCTTCAACGCTCAGGAGCTTAACGCTCTCATCGGCTTCGACCTCGACTGTCTCGTTTATCACGCTGCCCGTGCGGGAAGCGTCGGGCTGGGCGGGAGCGAAGGAGTGCGGATGTACCGTGACCATCTGGGGACGGCATTCGGGGATAGTGATGTGCGCGAGAATCTTTCCGCCGTAGCCGGGGGTGGTCTGACAGAACTCGCCGTCCTCGTCAAAGCCGAGGTCTATCGCGTCCGCGGTGAGCCCCGTTTTGAGGGAGACCATCATGCGCGGGGCAAGGTCGCGCCCCTGAGTGGTGGCACCGTAGATGAGCATGGAGGGCTTGTATTTATTCACAAGCTGGGTCAGCGCCTTCTGATACGGTCTTGCGCTGTATTCTCCGAGCGCCGGGTCTTCCGCAATAATGACCCTGTCCGCTCCGCAGGCGATAAGCTCATCTGAAAGAGCGCTCACATTATCGCCGAGCAGCACTGCCGTAATCTCTTCCTTGCAGAAAGCCTTCAGCTCCTGCGCCTTGCCGAGCAGTTCATAAACGGTCGCATCGAGTTTGCCGCTTCTGTGCTCTGCGTATATCCAAATGCCTTTGTAATCCTGTTTCTGCATTGTCTGCCTCCGTCAAATCATCTGCTCGTCGAAAAGGACATCGGCGATCTGCGCCGCCATCTCGCCGGGAGTGCCGGTGAAATATCTGGTGGCTGTCTTTTCCTTCTTCGGCTCGAACACTTTCTTCGTGCGGGAGGGAGAACCGGCTGTGCCGGTCTGCGCCGTGTCAGCGCCGAGAGCTGCGGCGTCGAGCACCGTGATGGGCTTGTCGAGCGCCGAGAAAATATTTACGGGTCTTGCAAAATCAGGGCTGTTTATATCCTTGGTGACGGCGGCGAGTGCGGGGAGCTTGACGCTGAGCTTCTCAACTCTGTCCTCAAGCGTGCGCGAGCAGTATGCAGTGCCGTCTCTGACTTCGAGAGCCGTGGTCATCGTGACCTGAGGGATATCGAGGAAAGCCGCGATCGCCGCGCCGACCTGAGCCGTGTCGCCGTCGTCGGAGTTCCTGCCGGTCAGGAGAAGATCGTAGCCGCCGATCTTTTCCGCAGCCTTGGAAAGCGTGTACGCCGTTGCGAGGGAGTCCGCGCCGCCGAAGGCTCTGTCGGAGAGGAGGTATGCCTCATCGCAGCCGAGGGCGAGCGCCTTGAGGAGCACTGTCTTTGCCTGCGGGGGACCCATAGTCACAGCGCAGACCTGCGCACCATGCGCTCTCTTGAGCTCCATTGCCGTCTCAATAACGTTGAGATCGTTGGGGTTGATGCGGGACTTGACACCGTCGCGGCGAAGGTTGCCTGTTTTCGGGTCGAGCTTTACGTCATTGGTGTCAGGTATCTGCTTGACGAAAACTATGATCTTCATGCTGTATTCTTTGCCTCTTTCTGATCGCCGCAGCGCTTCAGACAGCGCCGTCGGCGTAAAATTTATCTATTTCTTCCTCACTGTAGCCGCAGCTGCGAAGGACTTCTCTTGTGTGCTCGCCCTTGCGCGGCGGGAACAGCTCATTGCGCGCCGGAGTTTCGGAGAGCTTGAGGGGGGACGCGATGAATTTCACCGTGCCGTACTCGCCCTGCGGATCCGTCATCTCCGTTATCATGCCTCTGGCCATCACCTGCGGATCATTCATGACCTCGTCAACTGTGGCAACAGGCGACCAGCAGCAATCCGTATCCGCGAGGAACTGCTTCCA
Source organism: uncultured Oscillospiraceae bacterium (assembly GCA_934591725.1). GTDB lineage: Bacteria > Bacillota > Clostridia > Oscillospirales > Oscillospiraceae > Limivicinus. Next base: position 12,222 of record CAKTPR010000021.1, on the reverse strand, counting down.
CTCTTCAAGCGTCTTGCTTCTGAAAAGAGTCCGAAGAAAAGCGATCATGTCATGCTGCTTTTCGACCTTTCTCTGACTGTCGGTAAACTCCGGGTGGCCTATCTTCTCGCAGAAGTTGCCCCACAGATGAGCCTCGACTGCGCCGAGACTTATGTAGCGGCCGTCCTTGGTCTCATAGACGTTGTAGCAGGCGAGCTGGCCGATGAGGATGTTGCCCTGCGGCTGCATCGCTTCGCCGCCGGCAAGGCAGCTGGATGCGTTCCAGTGCATCATCGATACAGCGCCGTCGAACATTGCCGTGTCGATGTACTGTCCCTTTCCGGTCTGCTTGACGCCCATCAGCGCCATCAGTATGCCGATCACCGCGTACAGCGCACCGCCGCTGACGTCGCCTATCTGTACGCCGGGGAGTACGGGGCACTCGCCCTTCCTGGCCGTCAGGCCGAGGATGCCGGCATAGCTTATATAATTGATGTCGTGCCCGGCGAGGAGTCTGTAGGGGCCGGTCTGGCCAAAGCCGGATATCGAGCAGTAAACTATCTTCTCGTTCAGCTTCCTGAGCGTGTCATAATCAACGCCGAGCCGCTGCGCAACACCGGGGCGGTACTGCTCGACAACAACGTCGGCATCCTTTACGAGGCGATAAAATATTTCCTTAGCTTCGGGGTCTTTCAGGTTCAGGCAAATGCTTTTCTTGTTTCTGTTGACCTGAAGGTACGGCATACCCAGTCCGTTCACGAGCGGCAGGGAATAGCGCCAGAGGTCGCCGCCCTTTGTGGGCTCTACGCGTATGACCTCCGCACCGAAATCCGCAAGCGTCATCGTGCATACGGGGCCGGGGTACATGGTACTCAGGTCGAGAACTCTTATTCCGGCAAGCGGCATCTCCATGAGGTTCGATCTCCTTTTTTGTTAAGTGTGTACCGTTAAAACATCTTGTGTCTAAAAAATATCACTTTGACGTTGTTTAGACAAGAAACACTATTTAGACACAAAACAACCAATAGTTTGAGTTTTAACGTCAAATTTTTAACTAAACAAAAAGTTTGTTATTAAACTGACAGTTGTAGCGCGTCAACAAATAGTTCGTTGACAAATTAACAGCGAAACAATATAATTACTGACTAAGTGTATATTGAGTGAAATTTTTTGTGCAGCTTTCATCATGCAACAACATTTTTTTACAGAGGAGGGCTTTGGTAAATGGAAATAAATCAGATGAAATATTTCCTTGAGGTCTGCAACTGCGGAAGCATGGCAAAGGCTGCCGAAAAGCTTCACATAACCCAGCAGGGCATAAGCATCGCGCTGCGCCGTCTTGAGTCGGAGCTTGGCTGCAACCTCTTTTACCATAAGTCCAAGGGTCTTGTTCTTACGCAGTTCGGCAGCGCTTTCCGCAATGAGGCGGAGCTTGTCCTGACCCATGTCGACAACATTTATTCCATGTGCCGCGCGTATAAGGAGAACAATAAGGCGCATATAAAGGTCGCGCTTACGCTCAACCGCTTTACAAAGCTGCCCCCGCAGCTCCAGCAGCTGCTCATGCTCCCGCCGGAGGATTATGCCATAGAGCTGCACAATGAATATGCAAGCGTGTGCGCGGATATGGTTTATGACGAGGACGCGGTGTTCGGCCTTGTCTACGGCAATTTCAGCAATTCAAAATTTGACACTGTGCTGCTGGAGGATGTGCAGCAGGTGTTCATTGTTAACCGGGAGCATCCGTATGCTTCGCGCGATGAGATCACGGTCGAGGATCTTGACGGTATGCCGCTGCTGATCCCCGACAGCAACACGCAGCCCGGCAAGGCTGTCGCCGAGATGTTCCGCCGCCACAATGCGCAGCTGAATGTCACTTTCGAGTGCAACGCTCCGCGGCAGGCAGTGGACATTGCCTCGTCCAATAAAAGGATAGTGGCGCGCTCTCTGGCGGACGACATAGCCGACAGTGATCTTGAAAAGATAAAGGTGCTGAAGCTCCTGAACGAAGATTTCATTATGCCGTTCAACCTGATCACAAAGAGAGGGCGCAAGCTCACAGTGCATGAACAGCTCTTCAAGCACATGATCATTGACTGCTACCGTAAGCAGTGAACAATATAAATAATATAGTATATAAACTGACCCCACGGCATTGGCGCACCGTGGGGTCAGTTTTTCATCAAGACGCGATAAATTTACAATTGAACATTATGCACAAAATGTAAACCTGCAAAATGGCAGTCTGACCAAAAATGCGGTGGGAAGCCAAAATTCGATTGACATCGGCGGCAATTATGTTATTATTGCAGTGTAAAGTTTACATGATTAAAACTGATTTACAAATGTAAATCTAAAACAAAAGGGGCGAATGTCATGCAGTATAAATACCTTACGGGAACGGGCGCAATGATATCCAGAGTGTCGCTCGGTTCGACCACCTTCGGCGATCAGCTTGATTACGCAGGCTCCTGCACCGTGCTTGACGCGGCAGTGGATCACGGCATCAACATGATCGACACCGGAAACCAGTATGCCGGGGGCGAGAGCGAACGCGTCATAGGCCGCTGGCTCGAAGAACGCGGCAACCGTGACAAGCTCATCATCGGCACAAAGGTCGACCTGCCGACCGGCGACGGCGTGAACGAGCGCGGCGCTTCCCGCATCAATATAATGAACGCGGTGGAGAACTCGCTGCGCGCCCTGCGCACGGACTACATAGATATCTACTACCTGCACCATCCCGACAGGAACACTCCGCTTGAAGAATCGCTCGATACGATGAGCTGCCTTGTCAGAAGCGGAAAGGTGCGCTATGTCGGCTTCTCCAATTACTCCGCATGGGAAGCCTGCGACATGATGTGGACTGCCAAGACCAACGGCTTTGTCGTCCCGAAGGTCGCGCAGAACGTTTATAATCTGCTGACCCGCGGCGCCGATGACGAGTTTGCGTATTTCCTGAGAAAGTATCAGACCGGCTTTGTTATCTATAATCCGCTGGCCGGCGGCCTGCTGACCGGCAAGCATACAAGAGATCACATCGCCGAGGGAAGCCGCTTCAACTCCAAGATGTATCAGGATCGCTACTGGAACGACAAGAACTTCGACGCAATAGATATCCTCAAGGGCGTCGCTGAGGAAGCCGGGATGTCCCTCGTGGAGCTGGCGACCAGATGGTGCCTGTCGAACGACTTTGTCGATTCCGTGATGATGGGCTTTTCAAAGCTCTCTCAGCTTGAGCAGAACATCGCGGCAGTGGAGAAGGGCGCGCTTGATCCCGAGATCGTAAAGGAATGCGACAAGGCCTGGGATATCATAAAGTGCAATGCATATCCTTACTTTGTCCCGCCCACAGGCTCCAAGGGCTCGACCGGTTATTCCGGCAGCCTCAGCAAATAAACACAAGAGAAAGGAAGAGGCAAAATGACAAAAATCCTTGATCGCTTTGAAAAAGTGATCAAACTCATCTGTGCGATCCTCTTTATAGGCATCATGCTCCTGATGGCCGCGCAGGTGTTCAGCCGCTACCTGTTCGGACATGCGATACCCTGGTCTGAGCACGCATCGCGCGCACTGTTTATCTGGATGATCATGCTCTATGCCGGCGTGCTCGTCAGAAACTCCGGAAACATCGGCTTCGACCTGCTGGCGAAGGCTCTGCCCGCGGTGGTCTCAGATATCTTTGCGCTTATCTGCGATGCCGGTATCGTCGCTTTCTCCGCCTATTGGGGGATCAACGCCGTGAAGCTCTGCGACAGCCTGAGCAAGCTGAAGTTTGCTGACCTCAAGCTTCCGTACAACACCATTTATGCGGCGGAGCCCGTAGGCGCGGCGATCGTCTGCATCTTCGGCATCGAGGTCATTGTCAGAAGGATCATTGCGATCCGCAAGGATGGGAGGAAGAACTGATGCTTATACTTGTAATGGTCGTTTTCATTATCTTCCTCGTGCTCGGCATGCCGATAGCGTTCTGCATGGCGCTGTCCGCAGGGGCGGCGATAGTCCTCAACCCCTCGCTTCCGGCTACCATAGTCGCGCAGAAGATATATACCGCCGTCGACTCCATATCATTTATCGCGATCCCGCTTTTCATGATGGCCGGTTCTCTTATGAACTCCACCGGCATAACCGATAAGATCATTGAGTTTTTTGAAAACCTTGTCGGCCACATCACCGGCGGTCTGGCTCACGCAGTCGTCCTGACGGGTATGCTCATGGCCGGTGTGTCCGGCTCCTCCGTCGCGGACGCGGCAGCGATCAGCACCATCATGGTTCCCCAGCTCGAAAAGAACGGCTATGACAGAGGCTTTGCCGGGGCGCTCATTTCCTCCGCCGGTTCTCTCGGCCCCATCATTCCGCCGAGCATAATCATGATCGTCTATTCCGGCGTCGTTTCCATCTCCGTCGGCAAGCTGTTCATGGCAGGTCTGCTGCCCGGAATACTGCTCGGCGTCATGATGATAATCTACTGCTATATCTACGCAAAGAAGCGCGGCCTCGGAAGAGGCACCTTCGCAGGCTGGAAGGCCGTCGGCAAGAGCTTCCTGCGCTCCTTCGGCGCACTGGTAATGCCGCTCATCATCATCGGCGGCATCGTCCTCGGTATCTGCACCGCCACCGAATCCGGCATACTGGCCATTATCTACGGCATATGCTACGGCTTCATTTCAAAGCAGCTCACCATCAAGAAGCTCTGGAAGAGCATAGAGGAATCCGTCGCGGGCGCAGCGCAGCCGATGATCATCATTTCCTTCGCGTCCCTGCTGGCCTATGTCCTTACCTATTATGATATGGGCACCGTCGTCGGAAACTTCATGGGCAGCGTCACGAACAACGGACATATCATCCTCCTGCTCATATTCGTGATCATCTTCATCGCAGGTATGTTCATCGAATCCACGGCGATACTGCTCATGCTCGTCCCGTTCTTCGCTCCGCTTATCTCGGTATACGGCTTCGACCCGATCCACTTTGCAACGGTCTGCATCATATCGCTGGTTCTCGGCGGCATCTCGCCCCCTGTCGGCATCGTTATGTATGTCGTATCCAGCGTCACGCATACCGACCTCAAGCGCATCATCAGCAACATCTGGCCGTTTATCATCATCTTCTCCATCGGCGTCCTGATGGTCATCTTTGTTCCTCAGGTCTGCACATGGCTGCCCGGCCTGATGGCTTAATCATCGGAATCAGACCTGCAAGGGTTTATTCAACATTATTCATCAAAAAAGAAAAAGGAGAAACAAAATGAAACGCATTATTGCTCTGGTACTCACTCTGGCAATGGTGTTTGCGCTGTGCGCCTGCGGCTCCAATTCCAATGACGCTCCCGCAGCCGACAGCACCAAGACCGACGCCGCTCCTGCAGCCGACGCTGCGGCAGCCGCACCCGACAAGACCTATGAACTGAAGTTCGCGTACACTCTGGCTACCGACCATGAGGTCAGCGAGGCGTTTGAAGCCTTCGCAGCCGGCGTCAAGGAAGCCACCAACGGCGGCGTCGTCATCACGACCTACCCCGCAGGCGCAATGGGCACTCAGCCTGAGAACCTCGAATCCGTCATGACCGGTTCCCTCGATATGTGCTACGCCGACACCTCCATGCTCCCCACCTACGTTCCCGCATACAACATGATCAACCTCCCCTGGCTCATTACCAATTTTGACATTGCAGACGAGCTCTTCTACAACAGCGACATCATCGACAAGCTCGACGCTCAGCTGTCCGACACCATGAACATGACCGCTCTTGGCTGGTGCTATCAGGGCTTCCGCTCCATCGTTACCAACACTCCCTGCTCCAGCGCAGCCGACTGCAAGGGCGTCAAGCTCCGCAGCCCTGAGACCCAGATCTATCAGGATACCTTCTCCCTGATGGGCTTCACCCCTGTTGTCATCACCTGGACCGAGGCTTACACCGCAATGCAGTCCGGCGTTGTTGACGGCGTCGACACCATCAAGTCCTCCATCCACAGCTACGGCTTCGACTCCATGGCCAACGCTTCCGTCTGGATCTCCAACCACATGTTCTCCTCCGTCGGCATCGTCATCAATAACGACGTCCTCGCAGGTCTGCCCCAGGAGTACCAGGATGCACTCTTCAGCGAGTGGGAGAAGGCTTACACCGCTCTCAATGAAAGAGTCAAGGAAGAGGATGCAAGCTGGCCCGCTATCTATGAAGAGGCCGGTGCAAACGTCACCTACACCGAGAACCCCGCAGAGTTCCTCGACATCTTCGCAGACTACTATCAGAATAACGCAGAGCAGAACGGATACACCGATCTTCTGCCTGAGATGCTCGAACTGATCAACAGCATGGTCAAGTAAGCGTCGCCTAAACGGTAAGGATGCAGTGTATATGCACTGCATCCTTATCCGATAATTACGACAAATTACGACAAAAAGGAGTTTTCTCTATGATGAAATTAGCTTACGGCCTCGGTATGCTCGACGATATGTCGCTCGAGGAATTTGAATACGCCGCAAAGACTGTCAGCGAGATCGGCTATGACGGACTTGAACCCTCCGTCTGCTCCCCGGCAACGCTCGATAAAGAGGGGATAAAGGCGATACTTGACAAATACGGCCTCAAGCTCTCCGGCCTTCGCTCCGGCGGCCTGTATGACAGGCGCGGCGCGCGCTTCTCGAATCCCGATAAGGCCGAGCGCGAGCGCGCGGTCAGCCTTATGAAGGAAATGATCGACCTTGCGGGCTACTTCCACTGCGATGTGCTTTTCGGCCGTGTTCAGGGCTGGATCCCTGAGGGCGAATCCATCGAGCAGGGCAAGCAGTACATCGCCGAGTGCGTTAAGGAATGCACCGAATACTGCGCACAGTACGGCATAAACTTCGACTATGAGCCCATCAACCGCTATGACATGAACTACAACCACACCACGCGGGAGACTATGGCATACGTGCAGGAGATGAACCGCGACGTCAGCCACAAGGTCATGCTCCTTATGGACATCTACCACTCCTTCCTCGAAGACTATCAGATAGGCGCGGCTTTCGTGCGCAGCGGCGAGCTGTGCGGCCATGTCCACTTCAGAGACAGCAACGGCGGAGTTCCCGGCACGGGCATTATAGACTTCAAGGAAGTGATTTGCATCCTTGAAGCGATGGGCTATGACAAGTGGATCGCCTTCGAGGTGGACGCGGGCTTCTGCGATTATAAGCAGGGCGCGATCGATACCTACAATTACATTAAGCCTATCCTTGAATATGCCTACAACGGCAGATAAATAAAGAGGTAATAACATGGATGTAAAAAAGAATGCAAGGCTCCGTGAGCTTATAAGCCAGCCCGGCATCGTGGTCGCTCCCGGCTGCCACGACGGTCTGACCGCAAGACTGGTGCAGCAGAACGGCTTCCAGGTATGCTACATGGGCGGCAACGGCACTATGGCAAGCTATCTTGGTATTCCCGATATCGGTCTCGGCACCGCGACGGAAATGATAACGCGCGCCCGCTATCTTGCCGAGATACTCGATATTCCGCTGGTGTGTGACGCAGACACCGGCTACGGCGATGTGAGCAGTGTCGTGCGCACGGTAAGAGAATACGAGGCGGCAGGCGTCAGCGGTATCCACTTTGAAGATCAGGTCATGCCGAAGAAGTGCGGCTCCATGGGCGGGGTACAGGTCGTGCCCGTCGAGGAGATATGCGCAAAGATAAAGGCGGCGCTCGAAGCGCGCAGAGACCCGAACTTCATGATAATCGCGCGTACCGACTGCTTCAACACGCTCGGCATCGATGAGGCCATCGACCGCTGCAAGAAGTTCTGGGACGTCGGCGCGGATATGCTCATGCCTGAGAATTTCACCAAGCGCGAGGATGTTGAAAGAGTCGCAAGAGAGCTTGTGAACTACAAGTCCCCGTACAGGGATGACAAGCCCATCGTCCTTTACGACGTGTGCGAATTTGAAGAGGGCCGCATATTCAGCAATCAGGAGCTTGAAGAGATGGGCTACAAGTTCGTTATCCATCCCCTCGCAAGCATACTGCACGAGGCGTACACGATGAACGAGTTCTATAAGGAATACAAGGCGACCGGCAATACAAAGAGCATGTATCAGAGAGGCATCTTTGAAAAGCAGCAGGTATATCAGGATATCCTCGGCTACTCCGACGCTATGGCACTGCGCGAAAAGTACAAAACCTGAGACAGGGCGGATCGGTTATGAAATGTTTTATCGGAATAGATGCCGGAACGAGCGGCATTAAGGTCGTTGTTTTCGACGCGCTCGGCAGGGTGTGCGGCACCGGATACCATGAGTGCGACGTTATCACGCCGCGCCCGGGCTGGGTCGAGCAGGATCCGCGCGAGCTGTGGCGCGCATGCAGCGCGGCCGTGAAGATGGCCATAGGCAGCGCCGGGGCGGCGATCGAGGTCGGCGGCATTGGCTTTTCCGGTCAGATGCAGGGCTGCCTGCTCGTCGACCGGAACCTTGAACCCATAGGCAACTGCATCATCTGGCTCGACCAGCGCTCCAGCGCGCAGGTCGATGAGATTTGCGGACTCATTGCGGATGATGATGCGCTGCGCCTGACGAGCAACCACTGCCTCAACAGCTTCTGGGCGCCGAAGCTCCTCTGGATAAGAGAGAACAGACCGGAGGATTACGAGCGCGCATACAAGGTGATGTTCGTCAAGGACTATCTCCGCCTGTGCATGACCGGCGAGGTCGCGACCGAGGTCAGCGATGCGTCGCTTTCCTTCATGCTGGACGTCGGCGCGCGCAAATGGTCTTACCCCGTCTTTGACAGACTTGGGATCGACCGCAGCCTTGTGCCGGACACGCTTGCGGAATCCTACGAGGTCGTCGGCAGGCTCAGCCGCAGCGTCGCGGAAGAGTGGGGGATCGCCCCCGGTGTTCCGGTCGCTGCCGGTGCGGGAGATCAGCCGGCGGGCGGCGTCGGGACGGGCATAGTGCGCCCCGGCGTGCTCGGCTCGACCATAGGCACGAGCGGCGTCGTATTCGGCTGCACGTCCTCCCCGCTCATCGATGCGCAGAACCGCGCGATAATGTCAATGGCGCACTCCGTTGAGAACAAGTGGTGCTTCCTCGGTCTGGTGCTCAGCGCGGGCGGCGCGTTCAAGTGGCTGAGGGATACGATATTCCCGATGCAGAAGGAAGCCTGCGTAAAGAACGGCACGGACATTTACGACTATATGACCTCTCTCGCCGTTCAGGCGCAGCCTGGCTGCGAGGGTCTGACCTTCCTGCCGTACCTCAACGGGGAGAAGACCCCGATATCCGACGAGAACGCGCGCGGAGTCCTTTTCGGGCTGTCCTACCGCCACGGCATAAACGAGATCGCCAGAAGCGTGATGGAGGGCATAACCTTTGCCATGCGCGACTCCGTCGAGATATGCAGGGAAATGGGTCACTCCGTGACCGAGATCCGCGCAAACGGCGGCGGCGCGAAGAGCGAGCTGTGGCTCCAGATGCAGGCGGATATATACAAGTCTCAGGTCGTGACGATGAACGTTGAGGAAGGCCCGGCAGCGGGCGCCGCGATACTGGCGGCAGTCGGCGCGGGACACTTTGCAACGGTCGAAGAGGGCTGCGATGCATGGCTTAAGGTCACGCGGACTATCGAGCCCGATATGCATAACGCCGCGATCTACGACGAATGCTATGCACGCTACAAGGCGCTGTATCCTGCGCTCAAGGAGAGCTTCAGGCTTCAGGCGGAGCTGGTGAACCGGCTGGCATAAGTAAAAGTAAATACAGACACCCGGTTTCGGGTGTCTGTATAAAAAGCATTATTCTTTATTCCTCGATTACTGCAAGGGCGGTTTTGTAATCCGTCACCAGAATATCGACAAAGCCGCCTTTAAGCGCGCCCCGGATCGAGAGAGGCTTCGTTTCACCGCCGGCAACGGCCATGACATGCCTGCGTTCACGCAGTCTGTCAATGTCAACGGAGACGATGCGCTTTGACACGCTGGTCTTGCAGACATTGCCGTCTATATCAATGAAGTTGCCGCATATATCGCCGACGGCACCGGCGTCAAGTATCTCGTCAATAACGTCGTCGGGGAAGTTCCAATAGCTCTTCTTGAGATGCTCGCGGGTGGGGAAGCGGCCTATGCCGACAAGCGCAAGGTCAAGCCGATCAGTTGCATTGAGTATATTGGCGATGGAAGGCTCCTTCTTTATCTCGGCGCACAGCAGCTCGGAATGGCACACAAAGGGCGCGTTTATTATGTATGAGCTGCCGCTGTAATAATTCAGCAGCGACTGCGCAAGCAGGTTCGGCTGGAAGTTCGCTTCACTGCATGCGCCGCCCATCAGCGTGTATACCTCTATACCGGTTATGCCGGCGTTGGGCGTGAGGTCGTTTATAAGCGTGCTGAGCGTCCTGCCCCAGCCAAGGCCGATCCTGATGCCGCTGCGCAGCATACGCTCAAGGTACCGCGCCCCCTCAAGGGCGAGCTTTGAGATGAGCGCGTCGGAGTCGGCGGTGTCGGTATCGACGATCTTGACATATTCCATGTTGTAGCGGCTTTTGATCCTGTCCTCAAGCTCAAGGATGTGATTGATGTTCCGCGTGTCGATGATCTCGATCTTGACCATGCCCTCGTCCTTCGCTTCGGCAAGCAGACGGTTGAGCGTCACTCTGGAGATGCCGAGCATCTTGGCGATGTCGGTGTTTGAATAGTTCTTTTCATAGAAGTAATACAGAGCTTTACGTTTAAGATAATAGCGTTGATCGGCTGATATTGACATATTTTCCTCCCAGATAAGATTTCAAATGTATACCGTGTTTACATTATAAAAGATATGGAAGAGAAATTCAACAAAAATTTTAGCGGAATATTGACGCCGATGCAAAAACCTGTACGATTTGAATAACAAAATAATATAAGCATAAATAATTAATATTGTCAATAACCTGAAATTCGCGGCAGCGCGAATCATATCGATTTCACCGAACAGGAGGAAATGACCAATGACCGGCATGAACATGAATGAACGCAGCAAGGCACTGGAGGGCATCAGGCTTTCGGCCGGGAATGCCGGGAAGCTTACCGTAGGTACGCAGAGCGTACACGCGGAACCCTGCAAGCGCGATAAGGTCAGCATAGTCGTATGCGGCCGTGTCGGATATGAAGCGGCGCTGGGGTTCATGCTCGGCGAAAACCTCGCGGACGCGATCATGATAGAGCCGGAGCTCGACCCCTACGCGATCATGCGCACGGCGATTTCCGTGAACTACGGCGACAGGGGCGTGCTGCTCATCTGCGGCAGCAGCGAAGAGGAAAAGAGCGTCGTCATGGCGGCCGGCGGTCTGCTGGAGGAGAGCGGCTTCAACAATGAAGTGGTATATGTTGAGGACTGCATTGCGCCCGGCGATACGGAGCAGATGAACGCGGGCTATTTCCACTGCGTAAAAATAGCGGGGGCGGCGGCATCGAGCGGCATGACCCTGAAAGAGACATATTACACTGTCAGAAAAGCAAGGAACCTCGTGAAGAGCATAAGCGTCAGAGCTGCCCTCGCGTCCGGAGGACGGGGGAGAGACGATGCAGGACTTTTCGGCGAAGGGACTATGGAGAAGATAGCCTTCCAGCTGCGGCAGGCCTCGCGCGCACGCACGGGGGACACCGTGTGTACCTATATAAGCGGGGCGGGCGGAGTCAGTCTGTCGGAGCTCGGCAGGGTGAATTACCAGCTGTACCGAAGCCTCACAGAGCGGGGGATAGCTGTGCATGACGCGCTGATAAACCCCGTGCCGGTCGGAGCGGCAAACGCGGATATCGCGATATCCATGATGCTGCTGCCGGATGAACTTAAAAAATACTACGACATGCCGTGCAGCGCGCTTTACTGCAATAAGACCTGAGCTGACGGCAGACATAAAAACGGAATATGTTTTATCCTGCGGTGCCCGAACGCGCCTGAGCGCGCGGGCGGCCGTGAGGACAGTTACATATATAATACGGCAGGGAGCGTCCGGCGCACTCTGCAAAGCCACTTGAGCAATACATTTTTAAGGAGAAAAAGAAATGTTGGTATCATCTAAGGAATTGTATAGAGCTGCGCGCGAAAAGAACTTTGCTTTCCCCGCGGCAAATTTTGTGGATCAGCTTTCCGCGTCGGCGCATATTGCCGTCGCCGAGAAGCTGGGGCTTCCTCTGGTTCTCGCCTTCGCGCAGGTGCATCAGCAGTTCCTGTCATTCGATGAGGCGATCGCGATCGGCAAATACTACGCCGAAAGCGCAAAGGTGC
>CAKTPR010000020.1 GCA_934591725.1 uncultured Oscillospiraceae bacterium | reverse complement strand
GGTGAGGTGCTTGACCTTGACGGCTACACCGGCGGCTTCAATCTTCAGATAGCATGGTCGACCGGCTATGTTGCCGGCAATTCAATATGAACGGAGACAGTGTAATGAAAGACTTTTATTCTATTGCCATAGACGGCCCCAGCGGCGCGGGCAAGAGCACGATGGCGAGAAAGCTCGCCGCGGACTTCGGCTTTATATATGTCGATACCGGTGCGATCTACCGCACGGTCGGCCTGGCGGCCTACCGCGCGGGCATAGACCGGCATGACGAGCCTGCCGTAAAGGCTCTGCTGCCCAAGCTCAGCATCGAGATGCGCTATAACGAAGCCGGGGAGCAGCGTATGTTCCTCGACGGTGAGGACGTGTCGGAAGCGATCCGTATGCCGGAGATATCCATCTGCGCGTCGGACGTGTCGTCCCTGCCTGCGGTCAGAAGCTTCCTGCTTGAGATGCAGCGCAGGCTTGCACGGGAGCATAATGTCGTCATGGACGGGCGCGATATCGGCACTGTCGTTCTCCCTGATGCCGACCTCAAGATATTCCTCACCGCCAGCGCCGAGCAGCGCGCGAAGCGCCGTATGCTTGAGCTTGAGGACAAGGGCGTAAACGCAAGTTTTGACGAGGTTCTGAAGGATATCGAGTACCGCGATGAGCAGGATACCAAGCGCGCCGCGGCTCCGCTGCGCGCGGCTGAGGACGCCGTGCATGTCGACACCAGCAGCCTGAACTTTGAAGAGAGCGCCGCGCTGCTCGCGGGGCTCGTCATTGACCGTCTCAGCCCGAAGCGGGAGTAAGCACGATGAAGGAACTCAGAGTGGCGCAGAGCGCCGGTTTCTGCTTCGGCGTCAACCGCTCCGTCGGCATGGCGGAGAAGCTGCTGGAGGATAAGGGAGAGTGCGCAAGCCTCGGCCAGCTCATCCATAATGAGGATGTCGTGCGGGAGCTTACCGCAAAGGGACTGCGCGTGATAGAGCGAGCAGAAGAAGCGCGCCCCGGCGAGGATGTGCTCATCCGTGCGCACGGCGCGGCGCCGGAGGTGTACGAAGAACTCCAGAAGGCCGGAGCCGTGATACACGATGCGACCTGCCCCAAGGTGAAGGCCATACATAAGATCGTCACCGCCGCAAAGGAGAAAAACCGCTTCACCGTTGTCATCGGCATGCGCAATCACCCGGAGGTCGAGGCCATATGCGGCTGGTGCGGAGAGCACAAAGTGCTTGAAAATGCGGCAGAACTCGAACAGTGGCTGGATGAAAATCCGGGCTATTGGGAAAAACCCATAACACTTGTCGTTCAAACGACGCAGACCAACAGTAATTTTACCGAATGTTGCAATGTTATAAAAAAAAGATGTACAAATCCGGAAATATCTGATACAATATGCCTTGCTACGTCCACGCGTCAGGAGGAGGCGGCCAGGCTTGCCTCGGATTGTGACGCCATGGTTGTCATCGGCGGCAGGCACAGTGCGAACAGTGTGCATCTTGCAGAGATATGCAGGGAGCGTTGTCCGTGCGTAGAGTTTATTGAGAGGGCGGATGCCCTCGATATGGACAGGCTGAAAACGGCTGACACAGTGGGACTCACGGCCGGTGCATCCACCCCGGCGTGGATAATTAAGGAGGTAAGAAACAAAATGAGCGACGAAATCAAAGTTGAAGAATCCGCAGTTGAGAAGGAAAAGTCCTTCGATGAAATGCTGGAGGAGACTCTCAAAACTATATATAATGGAGATAAGGTAACCGGCGTTGTTGTTGCTATTACCGGCACCGAGATCAGTGTTGATCTGGGCGCCAAGTATTCCGGCTTCATTCCGACTTCCGAGTTCACCGATGACGGCATCAAGGTCGAAGACGCTGTCAAGGTCGGCGACACTATCGAAGCCGTTGTTGTCAGAGTCAACGATGTCGAAGGCACCGCAATGCTCTCCAAGAAGCGTCTCGACGCTGCCAAGATGTGGAACGCTGTCGAAGAAGCTGTCGATAACGAGTCCGTCCTCGAAGGCGTTGTCACCGAAGAGAACAAGGGCGGCGTTGTTGTCAACGTCAAGGGCGTGCGCGTGTTCGTTCCCGCATCCCAGACCGATCTGCCCCGCGAGGCTGATCTTGCTCAGCTTCTCAAGAAGACCGTCCGCCTCAAGATCACCGAGGTCAATAAGGCACGCAAGCGCGTTGTCGGCTCCATCAAGCGCGTTGCACAGGCTGAGCGCCGTGAGCGCATCGAGAGCATCTGGAACGAGATCGAGGTCGGCAAGAAGTATCACGGCACCGTCAAGTCCCTGACCAGCTACGGCGCATTTGTCGATATCGGCGGCATTGACGGTATGGTTCACGTCTCCGAGCTGAGCTGGGGCCGCATCCACCAGCCCTCCGAGGTCGTTTCCGTCGGCGATGAGATAGACGTTTACGTCATCTCCTTCGATAAGGAAAAGCGCAAGATCTCCCTTGGTTACAAGGATCCCAACGGCAATCCCTGGGAGCAGTTTGTCAACAAGTACGGCGTGGGCGATGTCGCACCCGTTACCGTTGTCAAGCTCATGCCCTTCGGCGCATTTGCAGAGGTTCTCCCCGGTGTTGACGGCCTGATCCATATTTCCCAGATCGCCAACCGCCGCATCGGCAAGCCTGAGGATGTCCTGACTGTCGGCGACGTCGTTGATGCTAAGATCACCGCTATCGACGATGACAAGCACAAGATCTCCCTCTCCATCCGTGCCCTGTCTGAGCCCGCACCCGCAGCGGTCGAAGAGGTCGAGGAAGAGGAATACGCCGATGATAACGGCGAGGACGCTCTTGTTTACGAAGTCGGCGCAGACGGCATCGCCGCAGGCGTTGCTCCTGAGACCGAGGAAGAGTAATTCCCGATAACTGAACCAACAAAAACCGCTTCCCGTTCGGGAAGCGGTTTTGCTTGTATAAGAGTCAGATCTTCTCGTTCAGCCAGTTGAGGATATCCTGATATACCTGCTCTTTGTTCGTCTCGTTGAGCATTTCATGGCGCCCGCCGGGGTAGAGGCGCATGAACACGTCGTGCAGTCCCGCGTTGCAGAAGGCCTTGTACGCGCGCTCAACGCCCTTGCCGTAGTCGCCGACGGGGTCGCCGTCGCCGGACATGAAGTATACGGGCTTTTCCTTATTCATCTGTGCGACGTTCTTCTCATTTGTGATGAACTTTATTCCCTGCATCATGTCGCGGTAGAGACCGATTTTCCCGACAAAGCCGCAGAGCGGATCGGCGATGTATTTGTCCACCTGTTCTGCGTCGCGGGAGAGCCAGTCGAACTTCGTGCGCGGGTTCTCTATCTTGCTGAGGTAGGTGCCGAAGGCCAGCGAATCGAGCTTTGCGCCGTCACCCATCGCGCCGTTGAGCTTTGCCATGACCGAGGCCGCGGCGTTCCCGCCGAGGACGAGCGCCGGGCTCTGATGTCCTGTGCCGCTGAGTATGACGGCGTCATACTTATCAGGGTGCTTTATTAGATATGTGCGCGTGAGGAAGCTGCCCATGCTGTGCCCGAAGAGCACGTAGGGAAGCTCCGGGTACTCCTTGGACATGATACCGTGCAGCTTGTCCATATCGTCCACGACGCGCCACCAGCCGTCCTTCTCGGCGAAGAAGCCCTGCTCCGCAGGCACGCGGATGCTCTTGCCGTGGCCGAGATGGTCGTTGCCCGCGACGACAAAGCCGTTATTTGCCAGAAACTCCATGAACGGCTTATAGCGGTCAATGTGCTCGGCGATGCCGTGGGCTATCTGCACTACCGCGCGCGGCTTGCCGTCCGGTACGCACTTGAGCGCGTGGATGCTGGTTCTGCCGGTGCTTGACTGAAAATAAAAATCCTGAAAACTTGGCATGGAAAAGTCCTCCTGTGTGTGATATTATATCGGCATTGATACTTATATTTTACCCACAGTGGGCAAAGATGTCAATAAATACAAAAGTCGGAGTGTTTAGCAATGCAGCTGTTTATAAAATATTTTGACGATGAGATCACGAAAATCGAGAAGCTCGCAAAGGGCGACTGGATCGATCTGCGCGCGGCGGAGGATATCGAGATGAAAGCGGGGGAGTTCCGCTATCTCCGTCTCGGCGTCGGCATGATCCTGCCGGAGGGCTATGAAGCGCATATCGCCCCGCGCAGCAGCACCTTCAAGAACTTCGGGATCATCCTGACCAACAGCGTCGGCGTTGTCGATAACTCCTATTGCGGGGACGCGGACGAGTGGAAGGCTCCTGTCTATGCTCTGCGTGATACGCACATAAAGAAGAACGAGCGCATCTGCCAGTTCCGCATCTTGGAGCGGCAGCCGGAGCTTGAGTTCGTCACCGTCGATAAGCTCAGGGACAACAGCCGCGGCGGTTTCGGCTCAACCGGAACGAAATAAACCAGCGAGGTGAGTGTACCATGACAGAGCGTGAAAAGGCTGCGGCCGGCTTTCTGTATGACGCCAATTACGATGAAGAGCTTGCGCGGCAGCGCGCCGAATGCAAGGACAAGTGCCACCGCTATAATCTCTGCCTGCCATCGGACACGACGCAGCAGGACAAGATAATGCGCGGCATCCTCGGCAAAGCCGGGAAAGGCCTGCGCATCACCGCGCCGTTCTGGTGCGATTACGGGTATAATATTTTCGTCGGCGATGATTTCTATTCCAACCATAATCTTGTTATACTCGACTGCGCACCCATAACCTTCGGCAATCATGTGTTCATTGCGCCGAACTGCTGCTTCTCCGCTGCTGGGCACCCGCTGGACGTTGAGCAGCGCAATGCCGGACTTGAGATAGCCCTGCCGATAACCGTCGGCAGCAGCGTCTGGATCGGCGCGGGCGTGACGGTTCTGCCCGGCGTGAC
Organism: uncultured Oscillospiraceae bacterium; assembly: GCA_934591725.1. GTDB lineage: Bacteria > Bacillota > Clostridia > Oscillospirales > Oscillospiraceae > Limivicinus. The sequence continues at coordinate 22,717 of CAKTPR010000020.1, read as the reverse complement.
GATAGGGGACAATACCGTTATCGGCGCGGGCAGCGTCGTGACGCGCGATATCCCTTCAGGCGTTGTTGCCGTCGGCAACCCCTGCCGCGTCCTGCGCGAGATAACCAAAGAGGACAAGCACAAATATAAACTCGCCCCGTGAAAAGCGCCCTCGGTGTGAATCCGCTCCGGGGGCAAAATTTTTTTCGCGAAACTGCAACCTTTTTGCTTTCCCATCTGTATATAGGACAGAACGGTAAATGAACCGCTCCAATACAGATGAAAAATGAAAGGGAAAAACAATGAAAAGATTATTTGCGATAATTATGATGCTCCTGACCGAGCTTGAAGCCAATGGCACTACCGTAACGCTCAAGGGGGACGCCGGGCAGTATACTCTTGCGATCTGGACGGACGGCAGCTATTCCTATTCTCTCAGCCTGTCCGATGGCCTGAGTCTCAGCGATTGGCAGACTCTCATAAGCTCCATGCAGAGTTGAGCTTCCGATTTATATAAATAAAGAAACACAGGCGAACCCGTGATCGCCTGTGTTTCTTGTTTAGATATTTGGTTGTACTGCTCAGAATATCAGACTTGATCATCAGTCTGCGTTCCGTTAAATTCTTCATATCCAGGATATTTTGCATAGCTTGGGTCGGCTGCGATCAGTTCGATAAAGTTATCTATCTCGATGATATCGGACTTATGGCACTTGCGGATCTCTATCTGATAATTCTTCCGCATTATCCTGAGCGGAACCATCTCCCAGAGGTTTTCCTTGCCCCCGCGCATCGCGTATACTTTTCGCAGGTCGGTCTTCAGCTTTTCCGCGTCCTCACCGTTCCAATAAGAAATACCGAATGCCTGATAGCAGTCGGTGCCGCCCAACTGATAATCACTAATGAAGCCGCTGTGCTTTTTGAAGCACCAGTCGTCTGTTTCTGATACTTGGGCGCCGAGATAATTGGAGCAGTATTCATACTTGTTGATGATGTCCGGATTCGTTATATAGAGATCGGCTTCACAGATATAGCAGCGGTCGATAAGGTCGATCGCATGGATAGCCGAGCTGATATTATTCGCAAGGTTGAACTCCGGATTATCAATAAAGTGCAGCGTCGGATACTTTTCGAGCAATTCATCAAACTGTTCCTTCTTGTATCCTCTTACGATCGTGATGTTTGTGATGCCTTTTGCATACAGCGCGTCGAGCAGAGTATCCAGTATCCGTACTCCGTTGACCTTTGCCAGCGGCTTTGGAGTGTCGAGCGTGACTGGAGCCAGCCTTTGGCCGAACCCGGCCGCCAGAATAATTGCTTTCCGGACTCTGTACGGCTCAAGAGCACTCAGGCCTTTTTCGCTGATCTCAATACTGCCGTCTGCCAGCTCATTGATATAGTCATGGTCGACCAGATCCTTTACAAGCTTTGCGGAATTGGCCAGCGTGATCGTCAGCTCGTCCGCAAGCTTCCTCTGACTGTAAACACCTTTCCCGTGCTTCTCAAGATAGGTCAGTAATTCAAATTCGTACCGGCTCAGGTCTATGCCGCCCTCGGTCTCTTTCCCGTCTCTCTTGTTCAGCGCAGTAATGATCCCCGTGAACAAGCCCCGTGCCGCAATATTCAGGAACAGGATGATGAGGCTTATCACGCTCTGCATCTCGTAGTTGCTGTTCTTCTCGTATGTCGTGATAAGTATGGACAGCGGCTGATTATCATAGGTGCACAGAAATGCCACTGCCGAGATGGTGATCATACTGTTCAGAAAGAAATAGGAGAACATCTCTACCAATGTAGTCGTCGATGACGGGATAATGACGTTCCAGATCATCCTGCCCTTGCCGATCCCCAGCGTCTCTCCGATGACCTCGTATTCCGAGTTTATTTTATTCAGGCAGTTCTTGGCCAGAAGGTACGGAGACCCCATGAAATGGAATATGTTCACAACGATCAGAATCAGTATTGTACCGTAAAAAGTCCCGTTCGTTCCCTTGAACAGGAAGATGAAGCCGATGCCCAAGACAAGCCCCGGAATGGCTATCGTCGATAAAGCCAGAAGGTCGATGACCTTTCCCATCCTGCCGGTCTGCCTCACACTCAGATAACCAAGGAGATACGCAAAGCAGGTGCCCAGCAGTGCGGTCAGGAAAGCCAGCTTCAGGGAGTTGAAGATATACGCGGTCAGACCGACGCCGTGAGTGTTTGAAAAGATGCTGGCGATATGCTCAAAGGTGAAGCTCAGGTCGTTCGGGAAGGACTTTGTGAAAGACAGACTGATAAATGCCAGCTGCGGCGTGAACAGGATAATGCAGAGAACCGCAAGCACCACAGCCGCCGTTCTGTCGAAGCTCCTCCCGGCCTTTATCAGCCTGTCCTGCTTCTCGCTGCTCTGATCCTTGAAGATAAGGTCGAACACAAACGAAATGACAGACGGAACGAGAAGCACGAAGCCGGCTATTGAACCCCGCCCGTACTGGAAGCTGCTCATAAACTGGTCGTACAGATACATCGGCAGAGTCTTTACCTTTCCCGCGATCTCCATCGGCATACCGTAGTCGGAGAAGATCAGCGTAAAGCAGGCAAAGAAAGCCGAGATCAGGGCGATGCGGAGATAGGGAATGGTCAGCCTGAAGAATGTGCTGAGCCTCGGTATCCCCATGATGCTTGCCGCATCATACGGCCCTTTGTCCTCATAATGCAGCGCATCGTAAAGGATCAGGAAAGTTGCCGGGAAAGACGTCATAACGGAACCCATGATAAGCCCCGGAAATCCGCGAACCTCAATTTCCACTCCGGTCAGAAGGTCGATAAAGCCGTTTGTACCGAACAGAATGCGAAGGCCAAGGCCGACCGAGATCGTCGGAACCAGCATACCCAGGGTCAGCGCGATCACGTAAAGGTTCTTATTTCTGAGTGATGAGGAGTTCAGAAGATACGCAGCAACAAGCGCCAGCACTGTGGTGATCACCGCGGCTGCCGTTGTGTAAATAAGGGAATTCTTTATCGCTTCCCAAAAGACGTCATCATTCAGAATATACTGCCAGTCTGCTCCGCTTACATGGAACGCCAGCGTCATTAACGGCAGAATGGCAAAGAGCAGGATACACCCGACAGAGATAAGCCTCAGATACTCATGCCTGACGAATCTGCCAAAACGCAATATCTGTGTCTTCATGCTCTCTTACCCTCTGAAATGCTGTCCTCAATGCTTCTGACCTTCATATCCAGATGGTCGACGATGAAGCGTTTTACAAAAGGATCTGACGGATTATGGTAAAGGTTATACGGCGTGTCCAGCTGGGCGATACGCAGGTCGTTGAGCACCATGATACGATCGGACAGGGCAAATGCTTCCTCCTGATCGTGCGTGACATAGATCATGGTGATTTGGAGTTTCTTCTGAATCTCTTTAAGCTGCTGGCGGAGAACGACCTTGATCTCTGCGTCCAGCGCGCTCATCGGCTCATCAAACAGTATGACGTCCGGATTCAGAACGAGAGTCCTCGCGATAGCTACGCGCTGCTGCTGACCGCCGGAGAGCTGCTTGGGCTTCTTGTAGATATGTTCCTCAAGCCCGACCGTCTCTATGATATCCTTTACCTTCTTATCGATCTCATCCTTTGGCATGCGCTTTGCCTGCAGCGCATAGGAGATATTATGATAGACATCCATATTGGGGAACAGTGAGTAATTCTGGAACACGATGCCGATGTTCCGATCCTTCGGAGCGGCGCCGGTAATATCCCTGCCGTCTTTGATTATCCTCCCGCTCGTGGGTTTCTCAATACCGATCAGCATACGCAGGATGGTGGTCTTGCCGCAGCCGGAAGGCCCAAGGAGCGAAAGAAACTCCCCGCGGTTGACGGTAAAGGATATATCCTCCAGAACAGTCTTCGATTTGAATTTTTTGTTTATATTCTCGCAGCGGATGATGACAGGCTCTTTACTATCCATGACTTACAGCTCCCATGTGCTCCGAATGTTTTCTTGTAATTTAATAAAATGCAAGAAAGAATAGCGGGTCAGACCGCTATTCTTATCTTGCTCGCAGGCATATCAATGACCTTATCAATACTTCCACTTGTCCAGAAGATCCTGCTTGTACTGAAAATCAAACAGGCCGGCCATCGTGATTTCCTTATAATTTTCCGGATAGTTCTGTATCTCAGCGGCAGGCATATCCGCATAGATCTTGTCCGGATTGAACTTTGCGCACTGCGGCTTGTTCAGCTCATTGTAGAGGTAGGTAAAGACTTCCTTTACGCTTCCCTTGGTCTCGTGTCCGGAGATCATGCCCATGGTGAAAAGGTCGAACGCAAGCCCCTGCTCCGGAACTACGACCGTCAGCCCCTCGTTTTCATTCGCATAATTGACGCACTGCCACAGCAGGCCATACGCAATGGCCACGTCACCGCGAACGGCAGCCTTGGCGGGTGCAGAGCCGGAGGTCGTGTACTCCTTGATGTTGGGGTTCAGCTCCTCGAAGTACTTCATAGCGGCCTCTTCACCCAATATCGTGACCATTCCATTGTAGTAGCTGTACCCAGTGCCGGAGGACTTCGGACTCGGCATGGAGATAAGCCCTGCATACTCAGGCTTCAGCATGTCTTCATAGGTTGCGGGGATCGGCAGTCCCTTTTCTTCCAGCATCTTGGTGTTCACGAGGAATGCACCGGCGGTCTTGCCGTTAACGGCATATTTATGATGGCGGTCGGTGTACCCGGTGACGGAAGGATCGTAGATGGAAAAATCATAGTCAGACAGATCAACAAACAGATCGGGAGATGCATTCAGAATGATCTCTGCGTTCACCACTTCCAGATCATAGAAGATGTCGCAGTCACTGTCTTTACCCTCAGCCTGCAGCTTGGACAGCAGCTGACCCGTTCCGAGAGACTGAATGACGATCTCGGTATCAGGGAACTGCTTGTCCAGCTCTTCCTGAATATAGGCAATGCGTTCGTCCTCGGCTGCTGTGTAAATGACTACCCGATCCTTGCCTGTGCTGGATGAAGTGCTGTTTTGATTGTCGGTGCTCCCGCATCCTGCCAGAACAAAAGCAGTGCAGAGCAGCAGTGCAATAACAGAAAGAAACTTCTTAGACATATTCTGATCTCCTTACATGAATCCAATGTCGCGTTCAATCCAGCCTGTTACCGAAGCTGATTTTGAATGGAAGACGATGCTTTTACTCCGATAGGGGAGGGGCTGGTTCAAACGACGACTTGATATGATGTGAACTGAACATGAGTATACTGCACCGGAAGCCATATGTCAAGCAATTTCTGTTCAAATTACGCATTAGCGAGAATTATGTTGAACACAAGCTCGCATATATAAAGCAGCACAGACAATCTTGTGACCGCCTGTGCTGCTTTATCAGTATTTTTTATCAGAGCATCTTATCAAGAAAGCTGATGAGACGCGGGCTTTTGGGATGGTCGAACAGCTCGTGCGAGGGCTTGTCCTCAATGATGTGACCGTCGTCAAGGAAAATCGTCCGGCTGCTCACCTCGCGGGCAAAGCGCATCTCGTGCGTGACAACTATCATCGTCATCCCGCTTTCGGCAAGCTGCTTCATAACATCGAGCACCTCGCCGATCATTTCGGGGTCAAGCGCGCTGGTCGGCTCGTCGAAGAGCATGACCTCTGGATCCATCATCAGCGAGCGCACGATGGCGATGCGCTGCTTCTGCCCGCCGGAGAGCTGGTCGGGATAAGCGTCTGCACGGTCGGCAAGACCGACGCGCCCCAGCAGCTCAATGGCCTTGTCCTCGGCCTGCTTTTTATCCATGCCCTTGATGCGGACGGGCGCTGCGGTGAGGTTCTTCATCACGGTCATGTTGTTGAAGAGATTGAACTGCTGGAACACCATGCCCATTTTCTGCCGGTGCTGGTCTATGTACTTGCTCTGTTCCTTCGCGCATATATCCACGCCGTTGAAAAGGATCTGTCCGGAGCTCGGCTTTTCGAGCAGATTCATGCAGCGCAGGAATGTGCTCTTGCCGCCGCCGGAGGGGCCGATGATCGATACGACCTCGTTCCTGCTGAAATCAACGCTTATGTGCTTTATAACATCAAGCCTGTGATAGCTCTTGCACAGGTCGACGACCTGTATCAGCTTTTCATTTGCCATGGTTCATCTTCCTTTCAGCCAGCGCGATAATACGCCCGCCCGTGAAGGTCATCGCAAAATAGCACAGCGCGGCTATTGCGAGACAGGGGAGGCTCTTGTATGTAACGGCGATGACGTCGTTCGTGCGGAACATGAGGTCGGCAAGACCAATGACGGAGACGATGGAGGATTCCTTGATGACCGTCACAAACTCGTTGCCGAGTGCGGGGAGGATATTCTTTATCGCCTGCGGCAGCACGACAAGTCTCATAGCCTGAGAGTGGCTGAAGCCGACGCTGCGAGCGGCTTCCATCTGGCCGTTGTCAACAGCCTGAACGCCAGAGCGGATGATCTCTGCAGTGTATGCGCAGCTGTTGAGACTCATTGCGATGATGCCTGCGGAAAAGCGCGAAAAATTCGGGATCCACGAAATATCCGGCAGCGTGATCCCTGCCATCGGCAGGCCGTAGAAGATGAACATCAGCTGAACCATCAGGGGAGTTCCGCGGATAAACTCAATATAGGCCGTGGCGATCCAGCGCAGCGGCAGGATCCTGCTCATGCGCATGCTTGCCATGAGCGTGCCGAGGATCGTGCCGAAAAGCACTGCGAAGGCCGCTATGATAAGGGTGTTTATTATGCCCTCTTCAAAAAAGCTGTGGTAGCGGACGATGAGTTTTCCGATCGTTTCAAAAAACGTAAAGTTCACGGGAACTCCTCCTCAGAATTTGATCGGGCTTCGCCGCTTCGGCGGCGAAGCCCGCAGTCAGTTTGTGCGTATATTTCTTACATACCGAGGGTTGCCGCAAGAGCGACTGCCTCGTCGTATGCTGCCTGGTAGCTGCCGTCGGAAACGACCTTGTCAATGACCTCGTTTACCGCCGCGACCAGATCCTCATTGCCCTTTGCGATAACGACGGACTTGCCGAAGGAGGCTTCCTCAGCGGAGAACTCAAAGTTAGAGACCTCAAGCTCACCGTTGCTGTTGGCTACGAGGGACTCGCCGACTGCCTGGTCGACTACGAGGCCTGCGATGTTGCCGTTCTGTACCTCAAGCGCGAGGGCGGGGTACTTCTCAAGCTCGAAGAGCTCGCTGTCGGGAAGTGCGGACTGGATGAGCTGAGACTGGATGGTGCCCTTCTGTGCGCCGACCTTCTGGCCTGCAAGAGCTTCCTTGGTGGAGTAGGTGTCAGCGTTGCCGGTCTTGACGATCAGCAGCTGTGCGCTGGTCTCGTACAGGTTGCTGAAGTCGATCTCCTCAGCGCGCTCAGGGGTGTTGGTGAAGGCGGCTATGCCGAGGTCGACCTGACCGGACTGCACCGCGGGGATGATGCCTGCGAAGGACATATCGACGATCTCAAGCTCAACGCCGAGACTGTCGGCTATCTGCTGAGCCAGCCACATATCGCAGCCGACAAAGTTAGCGTCGAGATCCTTGAACTCGTAAGGGGCGTACTGTGCTTCGGTGCCGACTACGAGCTTGCCCTTGGCCTTGATCTGCTCAAGAAGGGTAGAGGGCTCTGCGGCGGGCTGTTCTGTTGCCGGAGCTTCGGTTGCCTGCTCATCCTGCGGAGCTGCGGTTTCACTGCTGCCGCATCCGGTAAGGACGGTCAGCAGCATCGCGGCGCTGAGTGCCAGCACCAGCATTTTTTTGAGTATGCTAAGGTTTTTCATTTTATCCTCCCTCTCGTGCATTTATATGCACGAATATGTAAGTGATGTGCATAATTATACTTATCAAATTGAATTTGTAAATACTCAATTCTAACGACAATGATGAATAATTACTCATTACAATTGTGCAATTTATGCAAAAACAGGGAGAATAGCTCAAAACGAAAGCTTTTCCATGCGGTCGAATGCAATTTTTAGTGTATCAATACCCACTGTGCATGCAATTCTGAAGTGCCCTACGCCCGCCGTGCCGAAGGCCTTGCCATGGCTTACGAGGACATGCGCCTTATTCAGCAGCGCGTCGCAGAACTCGTCGTCCGTGAGCCCGGTTTTCTCTATGCCGGGGAACAGATAGAATGTACCCTTCGGCCGCACAAGGCTGAGATACGGGAGCTTCTCTATGCGGTCTGCGGTATAAAAGATACGGTCGCGGTATGCGGTGACGTATTTTTCGCGTATCTCGCGGCGCATTGTGAGCGCATGGATCGCGGCTCGCTGCGATATCGAGGGCGCGGTGTAGATGAGAGAACCGTTGATGTCGTTCATGACCTCCAGCAGCTCAGGCTCCGCGATGATAACGCCGACGCGCCAGCCGGTCATAAGGAAGTTCTTGGAAAAGCTGTTGAGCGTGATAGTACGCTCGGCCATCCCCGTCAGAGTGCGGAGGGGACGGAAGTCGCCCTCATAGAGATAGGTCGTATAAATTTCATCCGCCGCAATGAGCAGGTCATATTCCTTTGCGACGCGCGCGAGCATTTCGAGCGTGTCATTGCCGTAGGCCATACCGGTGGGATTCGTGGGGTTATTGAATATTATTGCCTTCGTCCTCGGTGTGATCGCCGCGCGCAGGCGCGATTCGTCGATGGCATAGTCCTCGCTTGCGTAGGTCGGCACATCGACGCACACGCCGCCCGCCAGCTCTATCTGCGTGCGGTACATGGGAAAGTACGGCGAAAAAACAATGACCTCGTCGCCGGGGTCGAGTATCGAGAACATCACCAGCGCCATGCCGAGGCAGCTCGACGCGCTCACAAGCACATGGTCGTGCGGGAGCGTCTGGTCAAAATCCTCCTGCCATGCGCGGCACACCGCGTCGATAAGCTCCGGGTCGCCCTTGGGGTCGCCGTAGCGCGTGTACCCGGCCTTCGCATCGCGGAAGGCGGCGTTTATTATGCCCTCGTCGGTGATGAAATCCGTGTCGCCGATGCTCAGGTCGATTATGTCCTTATACTTTGCAAGGGCTTCCGTATCGAGCGACAGCGCGCTGCCGGCACCCTGAAATCTTTTGGCGATGTAATTGCGTTTCATGCTTCATTATCCTCCTTAACGTGCGGTATCACTGTCGAGCCGTTCGGTATCACGTAGACCGATTTTCCCTCAAGCTGCGCTGCGGCAAGCAGGGAATCAACATCGGAAAATGCCTTCATCCCCATCGGCTCAACGTCCTTCGGGTCAATGCTCGAATAGAGCAGAATATTATAGCGCTGTGCCTGTTCGCAGTTGAGGAAGAAGATATAGCCTGCGACCGTGAAATGCTCGCGCAGGCGCTGCTCTATCGTCCCTGCGGTGAGATCCTTCGACCAGCCGAAATACTCGGCGGGGCCGCCGCCGTCCCGCGCCTCTATTATCAGTATCAGCGTTCCGCCCGGCTTCAGACCGGACTCCACATTGTCAATGGCCTTGGTGCCCTGATAGAGGGAAATGTCCTTCGGGAAGCCGCCGCAGCTCGTGACGATGACGTCCGCTTTCTTTGGTATATCGACCTGATATATCTTGTCTACTGTGCGGCAGGCCTGCTCCCATGAGTCGAGATAGTGCCCGGAGAAGATGGCGGCAAGCTGCATCTGCGCGTTCATCACAAGGTTTATAATGAACAGATCCTTTACCAGACCTGCTGCTTCGCACATATCCTCGTGCAGGGGATTGCCCTTGAGCACGCCGTTTCCGATGGCGGGATTCGAGCGCAGCTGCGCCGCATCAAGGGAGAACGCATGATTATGGAATATCGTCTCGCGGCTGCTGATGCCCGGCAGTATGCTCTTGCGCCCGCCGCCGAAGCCCGCCATCACGTGGTGCGTCACCGCACCGAGACAGATCACGATATCCGCTTCTGCCGCCGTGCGGTTGATGGACACGGGCGTGCCGTGCGGCGTCGTGCCGAGGTATACAAGGTCGGCGGCATCGCAGTCATGGTTTTCAACATGGATACGGTCGTATACCGCATCGGTCACGAGAGTGCGCAGCTCCTGCTCGCTGCCGTCCTCGTGCGTGCCGTTTGCGATGACTACGCTGATGTCCGCTTCCCGCACTCCGCAGCGCTGAGTGAGATAGTCCACCAGATGCGGGACGACAAGATCCTGCCGCATCCAGAAGCGCGACATATCGCTGACTATGAGCGCGACGGTATCTCCGGCCTTGACGCGCTTATACAGTGCCTCGCTCCCAATCGGCTCATCGAGCGAGTCCCACAGCGCTGCCCGGATGTCCTTTACAGGCTCCACCTTACTGCCGTGCAGCTCGCCGAGGATATTGCAGCCCTCCAGCGGAAGAGTTACCATACCGTCGCCGTAAGCAAATTGATAATTATTCATGCTTATCCCACCCGTACTGCATATTCGCAATTGAAATGATGCCAAAGTATATTGTAATCCGACGCATATTGCAATAGTAAATATTCATAAAATCAAAACTTTGGATATAATGATCTCTGTGCGCCCGCGCAGGGGTATGTACTTGGTGATAATGCTGTCAGCTCTGCAAGGCTCTGAAAATAAAAATGAATCAGGATAAAGTTTATCACTTCATCCTGATTCATTTTTCCGTCCCGGATACGCTTATGCCTCCGGGAGCTTGCAGACGTCTATCCACGCCTTGGCATTGGAGTATCTGTACAGCTCATCAAGGTTCAGCTCAATGGCGCTGCTCGCGCTGCCGACGGCGGGAAATACCGTCTCGAAGCGCTTGAGACTTTCGTCAAGATACACGGGGATTCCTTCGTTTATGCCGAAGGGGCACACGCCGCCGACCGGGTGGCCGACCAGTTCGAGAACCTCGTCTGCCGAGAGCATCTTCGCCTTGAAGTGGAAATACTCCTTGAACTTGTGGTTGTCTATCCTTGCGTCGCCGGCTGCGAGGATAAGCATACAGCCGTCGTCGGTCTTGAAGGACAGCGTCTTTGCTATGCGGGCGCCCTCGACGCCCAGAGCCTGAGCCGCAAGCTCCACGGTTGCGGAGGAAACGGTGAATTCCTGAACTCTGTCCTCCAGTCCGAGAGCTCTGAAATATGCGCGGCCTTTTTCAATTGACATTTTTCTACCTCTGTTTATTTAGGAAAAGTATTCGGGGAAGCTGATTCCGAGAAGATCAGCCCAATTGCGTGTGGGGAACTTATCATTTTTGCGCAGGAATTCGCGCACGCTGTCGTTGTAGCAGGCAGTGTTTATATCGTCGACGCAGTCGGCGATCTCATCCGAGTATTCGCTCATCGCTTCTTCGTGACGGCTGCTCAGCCCCGTTGCGTGAAGCTGTGCCTCGACGTCCTTGAGCGCGGTGATGAACCCGGAATATACCTGATATATGCTGCCGATATTTCGGCTCCCGGAGGAGACGAGCGCGCGGAGCTGCTGACAGCTGTCAGAGAGCGCGGCGGTGTCTATCCCGTAATTTGAAGCGATAGGCACTATCTCATCCGTGACGGCGCAGAGGGAAGTGATCTCCTCCGCGATAGCATCGTGATTCTCGCCCTTGTACCTTACGCCGCTGTAAAAGCCGTCGGTTATCTTGTCGCATTTATTATCGAGCTTCGCGCTGACGGATATCAGCGTGGACGCGAAGATAACGATGAGCGACAGAATAACCGCCACAGCGGGCTTCTTGAAAAAATCCATATATTCCTCCTTGCGGAAGCGCGGTCTTATCAGCCCTTCATTTCGAGCAGCTTATCCTTGAGCTCACCCTCGATGCGTGCAAGCTCTTCCTCGGCCTGGGCGCGGCGGGTACGGCCGTCGTCCTGGATCTGGCGCACCTCGTCGAGAGTGGCGATAAGCTCAATATTAGTCTGTTTGAGCGTCTCCATATCGACTATGCCGCGCTCGGATTCCTTCGCGACGTTCACGCTGCCCTGATGCAGGGTCTTTGCGTTCTTCATGAGCAGCTCATTCGTCACGTCGGTCACATTGCGCTGCGCCTGCATGGCCTGCTCGGAGTGGTACAGCGACAGAGCCAGCACCATCTGGTTCTTCCAGAGGGGGATGGTGTTGACGATAGAGGAGCGGATCTTCTCGGCCATCAGGCTGTCGTTATTCTGCACCATGCGGATCTGCGGTGCCATCTGCACGGAGATGGTGCGCGTCAGCTCAAGGTCGTGTATCTTCTTCTCGAAGCGGCCTATGAGGTTTGCGAAATCGTTCGCGGCCTGCGCGTCTTCGGGAAGCCCCGTCTCCTTGGCCTTCGCGACGTACTCGGGCAGCTCGACATTGCGCAGGTGCTCTATCTTGAGCTTACCGGCGAGGATGTACATGGTGAGCTCCTTCATGTACTCCTCGTTCTTTTCGTACATCTTATCCATCATGCTGATGTCCTTCATCAGCGTGATCTCGTGCTTTTCGAGCTCTTCGACTATCTTGTCGACATTGACTTCGGCCTTGTCAAACTGCGCCTTCTTCTCGGCGATAGTCTGGGAAGCCTTCTTGAACAGACCGAGGAAGCCCTTCTTTTCCTCCTCGTCGAAGTTCAGACCCTTGAGCTCGACGACAAGCTCGCTGAGCATATCGCCGCACTCGCCGAGATCCTTGGTCTTGACGCTGCTCAGAGCGGCGTCGGAGAACTCGGAGATGTTCTTCTGCGCGGCGCTGCCGTAGTTCATGACCTGATCGGTGTTCTTGATGTCTATCTTCTCTGAGAAATCGCGCACCGCGGCCTGCTCAGCAGGGCTAAGGCTGCTGAGGTCAAGCTTCTCGACGGGAGTCTGCTCTGCCTGCTTTTCCTCAACGGGAGCCTCCTCAACGGCGGCCTCGGTCTGTGCGGCGTTCGGTTCAAGGGTAAGGGCGGGGATGAAGCTCTTTTCTTCACTCATGTTGTTTGTGTCCTTTCTGTTGTTATCTCAAAGTCCTTGTTACCGGAAAGCCCTTCTCTGGCCAACATGGTATTCATGACTTTTATATCGGTTTCAATATCAAGCGCCTGATCCTCAAACAGAGAATCGAGCCGCTTCTTGAACGCTTCGATGGCGGCGTCGAGCATTTCGTTTATGTTCTTCATGCTCTTGTCGAGGTTCTCGCCCTCGATGCCCTGTGCGCTCATCCTGTCGTAGGCGTTGAGGAGCTTTATCGTCGTCGGCAGATAATAGTTCATGAACTTTTTTATCTGCGGGATATCCGAGGGATCGGCAATGGCGTCCTGCGTGATCTTATCCGTGATGCGCATAAGCTCGTTTATCTTTTTGCGCACCTCGGTGTCCTTGATGGACATATAGAGCCTGCCCATCTCGCTGAGCGCGCGGTTGCCCTCCTCGACTATCGGGTCGATCTCCGGGCCGTAGCTCTTCTTTTCGGCGTGCTCCGGCGCGGCGGCAGACTTGGCCGCCTGCTCCCGCCCCGCTTCGTTTTCCTTCTGCGCGGAGCTTCTTCCGAGAAGGTACGCGACGAAGCCGGAGACCGCAGCCGCCAGCAGCAGACCCCATATCCTGTACAGCGGCAGAAATGCCGCCGCGATTATCCAGGCGATCGTGAAGCCGTATATGGCCTTGACCGCTTTTTTCTTCTTATCTTTACGCGCCACTCAAAACTCTCCCATCGTTTGGCTTACATTTTTGTATTTTATATCTAATTGCCGCAGCAGTCAAGAGTATTGCAAATTAGCGCAGACCTGTAGTATAATAAATCAATATCTGCATGCCGCGCATGACATGCTTTCCGAGTAAAGGAGGATCAAGATGATAAAAGTCGCACCGTCAATACTGTCTGCCGATTTTGCGAAACTCGGTCAGGAGGCCGGAGAGGTAGCGGCCGCGGGCGCCGACTATCTGCATTTTGATGTAATGGACGGTCTGTTTGTGCCGAATATTTCCATAGGTATTCCAGTGCTGAAATCTCTGCGCCGGGCGACGGATATGTTCATTGACGTCCACCTTATGATAGACCGCCCAGTCCGTTATGCCGAGCAGTTCTGCAAGGCCGGGGCCGATATGGTGACCTTCCATGTCGAGGCCGACAGTCAGGAAAATATCCTGAAGGCTATAGATATTGCCAGAGAGCTCGGCAAAAAGGCGGGTGTTGTCATTAAACCAAACACCCCGGCAGAGGCGGTTCTGCCGTTCCTGCCGATGGTCGACATTATCCTTGTCATGACGGTGGAGCCGGGCTTCGGCGGGCAGCACTTCATGTACGAGCAGCTGCCGAAGATCAGCCGCGTGCGTGAGCTTATCGACACGCTCTCGCCCGACTGTGAGCTTGAGGTCGACGGCGGCATCGACGGCACTACCGCGGCGCTTGCCATCGAGGCCGGGGCGAACGTGCTGGTTGCCGGGAGCGCGGTGTTCGGCAGTGCGGATCGCGCCGAAGCAATTGAGCGCATCAGAACGAGTAAGATAAACTGAGGAGCAAGCCATGTCCTTTTTTCCCGCTTCACTTGAAAACCTTGTAGATAAATTTGCGTCCCTGCCCGGTATCGGCAGAAAGAGCGCGCAGCGTCTCGCTTTCCATGTCCTCAGCCTGCCGGATGCAGAAGCGCAGTCCTTTGCGGACGCTATCATTTCTGCAAAGAAGAGCGTCCACTGCTGCAAGGTGTGCCAGAACCTCACCGAAGGGGAGATATGCCAGATATGCGCAAGCGACACGCGCGATAAGAGCACCGTGTGCGTGGTGTCCGAGCCGCGCGATGTGCTCAGCATTGAGCGCGGGCGGGAGTATAACGGCACGTATCATGTCCTGCACGGCGTTCTTTCCCCGATGAGTCATGTCGGCCCCGACGATATAAGGATCAAGGAGCTTCTGGTCAGGGTGGCGGAGAATGATATTCAGGAGGTCATTATGGCGACGAACCCGGACACCGAGGGCGAGGCGACGGCAATGTATCTCTCGCGCCTGCTCAAGCCCTTTAACGTCAAGGTGACGCGGCTTGCCTACGGTATCCCTGTCGGCTCGAACCTTGAGTTTGCGGATGATGCGACGCTCAACCGCGCTATCGAAGGGCGCACGGAGATGTGATTATTTATTCCCAGCACAGGTTATAATTTTAGAGCACCAATAATCGGAGTACATACGATTTTATTTGATAGATTGGAGATAATATGATTTCAAAACTGAAAATAATCCCGCTCGGCGGTCTGGGCGAAATAGGCAAGAATATGACGGCCTATGAATGCGGCAGCGATATAATCATTGTTGACGCAGGCATGGGCTTCCCGGATGAGGATATGTACGGTATCGATATCGTCCTGCCGGATATCACCTACCTTAAAGCCAACGCCGAGAAGATACGCGGGCTGATCCTCACGCACGGCCACGAGGATCATATCGGCGGCGTGTCCTACCTGCTGCGCGATCTGGACATTCCCATATATACCACGCCCCTCACGGCGGCGCTGGTCGAGCTGAAGCTTGAAGAGCACGATCAGCTCTATAACACCCAGATTTTTACCAAGAAGGACGGCTCCGTCTTCCGTCTCGGCTGCTTTACTGTTGAGTTCATCCACGTGAACCACAGTATTCCAGATTCGGTCGCGCTGGCTATCACGACGCCTATCGGTACGGTCATCCACACCGGTGACTTCAAGATAGACGTCACGCCCATTGCCGGCAGCATGATAGACATCGCCCGCCTTGGCCAGCTCGGCAACGAGGGCGTGCTCGCGCTGCTGAGCGATTCGACGAATGTTGAGCAGCCGGGTCATTCCGCGTCTGAGCGCAAGGTCGGCGAGAGCTTTGACAAGCTCTTCATGGGCTGCGACAAGCGCATAATCATCACGACCTTTGCCTCGAACGTTCACCGCCTGCAACAGATCATAAACGTCGCTGCGAAGTATAACCGCAAGGTCGGCATAACCGGGCGCAGCATGGAGAACGTCCTGCACGTCGCTTCCGTTCTCGGATATATGGATATCCCGGAGAACGTCATGGTGGATATCGACAAGATAAACAAGCTGCCGCGCAATCAGACCGTTATCATATCCACCGGCAGTCAGGGCGAGACGATGTCCGCGCTCTACCGCATGGCTTTTTCCGAGCATAAGCAGATAAATGTCGACGCGGGCGACCGTGTCATCATCTCTGCCTCCGCTATCCCCGGCAACGAGAACATGATCAGCCGTGTTATCGATGAGCTGTTCCACAAGGGCGCGGAGGTCATATACGACCGGCACACCGATCTGCACGTCTCCGGCCACGCCTGCCAGGAGGAGCAGAAGATGATGCTCGCGCTCACAAAGCCGAAGTTCTTCATCCCTGTCCACGGCGAGCACAGGATGCTTGTCAAGCACGCGGAGCTCGGAAAGCTCATGGGCGTTGCGCTGAAGAACATTGTCGTCGCCGAAAACGGCAAGGTCATCGAGATAACGAAGAAGAGCATCAAGTGCGAAGAGACCGTCCAGGCCGGTGCGATCCTTGTTGACGGCAGCGGCGTGGGCGAGGTCGGCAGCGTCGTGCTGCGTGACCGCCACAGGCTCGCCGAGGACGGCATGGTCGTGATAGTCCTCCCGTATTCTACCGAGACGCACACCCTCGTCTCAGAGCCGAAGATCGTGACCCGCGGCTTTATATATGTAAAGGAAGCGGAGGGCATGATGGAGGAACTCAAGCGCGTTGCGATAGAGTCAGTCGAAGCCTGTGAGAACCAGCATATCACCGATTGGACGGGAATCAAGGGCAAGGTCAAGAGCAATATAACCGGGTATCTTTATAAGACCACCCGCCGCAGCCCCATGATCCTGCCGGTCATCGCCGAGGTATAAGCCGCGGTGAACATTCAGATATTCGGCAAGGCCAAGTGCTTTGACACGAAAAAGGCCGAGCGTTATTTCAAGGAGCGCAGGATAAAGTACCAGTTCGTAGATATCCTGAAATACGGTATGAGCATGGGAGAGCTGAACTCCGTCAAAAATGCCGTGGGGCTGGACGCAATGGCCGACCCCGCCGATCAGGATTATCCGCTTTTCCAGTATCTCTCCTCAGCGGAGGCAAAGCTCGATAAGCTCTATGAAGTGCCATACCTCATAAAGACTCCTATCGTCAGAAACGGGAAGCAGGCCACCGTGGGCTACTGCCCGGACGTCTGGAAAACATGGGAATAAAAAGTAACGTGAAGTCCGCACAGCAGACTTCACGTTACTTTTAGGCTCTAAGTCAATAGTTGGGGCAGAGCAAAACAAAAAAATAGCAGCAAAGGCGTGGGCGGCGTGGTGCCCACGCCTTTGCTGCATAATAAAATGACCGCTTGAGACCGCATATTTTTTGTAAGAAAAAGTAAAAAACAGGCAGTATCGTTCTGTGAACTGTACCCAAACTTTTAGTTTACAACCTTTTTTGGTGGTTCGGATTAGATTTCGTACATACGTTTTCCGCCGCGGATGGAGACGAAGGCGAGCGCTGAGCCGAGGGCGGAGACAAGCGCCCACACGGTGTATACCGCGCCCCAGCCATAACTGTCGCTCAGCGCACCGGCGGCTGTACCGGCAAGCGCAGAGCCGAGATAGATGAAGCAGTCGACCAAGCCCGCGACAAGGCCGACGCGCCCGGCGCGCTCATACTCCATGGGGATGAGCGTGTTTATCATGGGGTTAATGCCATAGCACGAGGCGCAGCATAGTCCGAGCAGCAGCGCACACGCGGCGGGCGCGGAGGTGAACCGGAGCAGGCAGGCCATGAGCGCACTGACGAGCAGGAGCACTCCGACCGCTCCGCGCGCATTGCCGCGGAGCAGACGGTAGCACCGGCGAACGAGCACTATGCCGAGGATATTCAGCGGCGGAATGATGAGCGAAAGGAGCGTGGAGCTGAGAGACATGCCGCGGCTCCCGGAGCTGAGAACGGTCGGGGCCCATGTGACAACGCCGTCGCGCACAAAGCCGTTGCAGACGCAGCAGAGCAGCAGCGCCGCAAGACCCGTGCGGCTTATGAGCGTCCCGAGCGGCATAGACGCGGCGGGAGCGGGGACCGCTTGGCTGCCGTCACTGTGGGCAGGCTCACGGCGCAGGGCGGCAAAGACGAAAGCACCGGCAGCGGTCATTATAAAGGCAGGGATAAGGAAGGAGTACCGCCAGCTCAGAACCGAGGCGAGCGTACCGGAGATTGCCCACGCGATAAAGTGACCGAAGATGACAGTGATGGAGAGAACAAAGGACGCGCGGTCACGCGCATGACCGCTGAAGCGGTCGGCGACGAGCTTTACGATAGGCGTCCAGAGCATGGACTGCGCCGCACCGTTCAGCCCCCAGAGAATGAGCAATACGGGGAAGGAGGCTGTCAGACCGAAAAGCGCGTTGCACGCGGCCGAGACGATAAGCCCGACAGCGATGCTGCGGCGGACGTTTATCTTATCGACAAGAGAGCCGTTGACGATCTGCCCTGCGGCATAGACAAGTGCGAACACAGTTTGGAACAGCCCCGCCTGAGCGTCCGACATGGCGATGCCGCCGCGCAGACCGGGGAGCGCTGCGGAGAGGTTCAGGCGTCCAGTATAGGCCGCGGCGTAGGCAAAGAAGCACAGCAGCAGCGTCGAGCGCTGGAGTGGTGAAAATTTCTCTCTCATATCCCGGTACTCAAGCCCTGTCGAGGATATGGACGTTCAGATGATTATATGGTATCTCAACGCCGTACTTTGCGAAACTCTCGCGCAGAGCTTCGTTGAGACTATTGCGCGCGTCCCAGTAATCGGCGGCGGACGCCCAGCAGCGGACGGTGTACTCAATGGCGCTGTCACCATAGGCGGTGAGGAGAACATCCGGCGCAGGCCCGCCCAATATGCCGCCGGTGGAGGATACGGCATCCAAACACGCAGATTTTACGGTTTCGGTGGGGGCATCATACGATGCGCCGATAGTCAGGACGATGCGGCGCCGGCCAAGCGTGGTATAATTTATGATCTTGGAGCCGGAGAGACTGCGGTTCGGCAGGAGGATGATCTGCCCGTCGGCAGTTTCAATGCGAGTGTGGTTGAGGGAGATATCCCGGACGGTACCGACAGTGCCGTCTGACTCTATAACATCGCCGATGGAAAAGGGGTGGGTCGAGAGAATGACGAGCCCGCCGGCGACGTTGCTCATTATATCCTGCGTGGCGAGGGTCAGACCCAAAGTGAGCACCGAGGCGATGGCTGTGATGGACGAGGTGTTCAGCCCAAGCGCACCGGCGGTGATGATAACGGTGAGCAGATAGAGCAGCGCCTTTATAAAGTTTACGGTTATCCTGCTCAGGCGCTCGTTCGGCTGCTTAATGCGGCCCATGAGCTTTTCGACCGCGCGCATGATAAGGCGCACCGCGAGCAGACACAAGAGCAGCGTGATGACCGCGGAGAGGATATGCTCAAGACTGTAGCCGCCGAAGGACATAGCCAATACTTTTGAAATGCTTTCCATACTGAACCTCCGAAAAATACGTAGAACTATTTTATCACGATGTGCCGCCGGTATCAAGCAGGTATGAATACTGAGCAAAACTGATAAAACGCTTGATTGCCATACCGGGGGATTTGTGATATTATAATTAAAAAGCTCCCCTTACAGGGGACACGGAATAAATTAAAATGTCAGGAGAGCACTGTATGGCAAAATACATAATGGCGCTGGACGCGGGCACGACCTCGAACCGCTGCATCCTTTTCAACGAGCACGGCGAGATATGCAGCGTATCACAGAAAGAATTCACGCAGTTTTTCCCACAGCCGGGCTGGGTGGAGCATGACGCAAACGAGATATGGCTGACGCAGTACACCGTTGCCGCCGAGGCGCTGGCGAAGATCGGCGCGACGGCGGAGGACATTGCGGCGATAGGCATAACGAACCAGCGCGAGACGACCATCGTCTGGGACAAGGCGACGGGCGAGCCGATACATAACGCGATAGTCTGGCAGGACAGACGCACGGCGGAATACTGCGACAGCCTCAGAGCCAAGGGACTGACGGATATCTACCGCGCAAAGACCGGGCTTGTCATCGATCCGTACTTCTCCGGGACGAAGATACGCTGGATGCTCGAAAACGTCCACGGTGCGCGTGAGAAGGCCGAGCGCGGAGAACTGCTGTTCGGCACGGTGGAGACCTGGCTCATCTGGAAGCTGACGGGCGGCAAGGTACACGTGACGGATTACTCCAACGCGTCACGCACGATGCTTTATAATATAGTAAAGCTCGAATGGGACGAGGAGATCATGGCGGAGCTCGGCATACCCCGGTGCATGCTGCCGGAGGTGAAGCCCTCAAGCTGCGTCTACGGCGAGACGACGCCCGACCTTTTCGGCGGGGTCATCCCCATCGGCGGCGCGGCGGGCGACCAGCAGGCGGCGCTCTTCGGGCAGACCTGCTTTACACCGGGCGAAGCGAAGAATACCTACGGCACGGGCTGCTTCATGCTGATGAACACGGGCGACAAGCCGGTGTTTTCAAAGAACGGACTTGTGACGACCATCGCGTGGGGACTTGACGGAAAGGTCGAGTACGCGCTGGAGGGCTCGATATTCGTCGCGGGCTCCGCGATACAGTGGCTGCGCGATGAGCTGCGGATAGTCGACTCCGCGGCGGACTCGGAATACTTCGCACGGAAGGTGCCCGATACGAACGGCTGCTATGTTGTCCCGGCGTTCACGGGGCTTGGCGCGCCGCATTGGGACGCTTACGCGCGCGGCGCGATAGTGGGACTCACGCGCGGCGTGAACAAGTACCACATCATCCGCGCGACGCTCGAATCGCTGGCGTATCAGACCTATGATGTGCTCAAGGCGATGGAGGCCGACTCCGGGATAAAGCTCGGCGCGCTCAAGGTGGACGGCGGAGCTTCGGCCAACAACCTGCTGATGCAGATGCAGGCGGACATCATCCAGGCCCCGGTCAACCGCCCGGTCTGCGTGGAGACGACGGCGATGGGCGCGGCATACCTCGCGGGGCTTGCCGTCGGCTATTGGAAGAGCAAGGCGGACGTTATCAACAACTGGGCGATAGACAAGGTGTTCGGCCCGGAGATCACGCCTGTCGAGCGCGACAAGAAGATCGCAGGCTGGAACAAGGCCGTCGGCCGCTCATTCGATTGGGCAAGAGAAGAATAAAATCATCAGCGCTGTACCATGACCGGTACGGCGCTGATTTTGCAAAATGGGTTCTAAAACTGCCAAGTGCTGCATATAGTTTAAGAATGGCGGGGAGAATGGGAGGTATACATACAATTCGGCTAAAGTGACTATCTTTGTAAAACGCGGCATTGCAAATGTGATAGCTTGAATGTATAATATATGTAGATAAATACGCACAGTACCCGATACAGATATACAGGAGAGGAAAAGATATATGGAATCAGCGTATCTGCGCCACATCCCGCAGGAGGATATATACCTGTTCAACACCGGAAACGCAAAAAAGGCATGGCTCTGCTTCGGCTGCCGCTATATACCGGAGCTTAAAGCGCACCGCTTCATCGTCTGGGCACCGAACGCGCAGAGCGTCTCGCTCGTCGGCAGCTTCAACAGCTGGGACAGGGACGCGATGCCGATGGAGAAGATCGAGGGCGGAGTGTGGGTATGCTTTGCCGAGGGCATCGAGAACGGCGCACTCTATAAATACTGCGTCACCGGCGCGGACGGACAGCAGATATTCAAGTCCGACCCCTTTGCGGCCTATTCGCAGACCGGGAGCGAGACGGCGTCGATCGTCTGGAACGGCGGGGACTTCCGCTGGTGCGACGGGGAGTACATGCAGCGCCGTGCAAAGCGGGACTTTATGACCCAGCCGATGAGCATCTATGAGCTGCACCTCGGCTCATGGCGGAATATGCCGGGAGAGCGGCCGCTTTACAGGGAGCTTGCCGACGCGCTGGCGGACTACTGCACCGATATGGGCTATACGCACATTGAGATCATGCCGGTAACGGAGTACCCCTTTGACGCGTCATGGGGCTATCAGGTCACGGGCTACTACGCGCCGACCTCGCGCTACGGCGATCCCGACGATTTCAGATACTTCGTCGACCGGCTGCACGAGGCGGGGCTTGCGGTGATAATGGACTGGGTCCCGGCGCACTTCCCGAAGGACGAGCACGGCCTTCGCCGCTTTGACGGTACGCCCCTCTTTGAGTGCAAGGAGGCGCGCATGGCGGAGCATCCCGAATGGGGCACGATGATCTTTGACTACGCGTCCAACCAGGTGCAGAGCTTCCTCATATCCTCGGCGTGCCTGTTCTTTGAGGAGTACCACATCGACGGCATCCGCGTCGACGCGGTAAGCTCGATGCTCTACCTCAACTACGGCCGGCGCGACGGGGAGTACACCCCGAATAAGGAAGGCGGCAACATAAACCTCGACGCGGTGGAGTTCCTGCGCAAGCTGAACTCGACGGTGCTCACGGAGTACCCCGGGGCGATAACCGTCGCGGAGGAATCGACGGCCTTCCCGCTCATCACCGCGCCACCCGACGCGGGCGGACTCGGCTTCTGCTTCAAGTGGGACATGGGCTTCATGCACGACACGCTCGATTACATGCAGCTCGACCCCTACTTCCGCAGCCACAACCATGACAGGCTGACCTTCTCGATGATGTACGCCTTCTCGGAAAACTATGTGCTGGCGTACTCGCACGACGAGGTAGTACACGGCAAGCGCTCGATGCTCGACAAAATGTACGGCGACTACGACCAGAAGTTTGCGTCACTGCGCGCGCTCTACGGCTTCCAGTTTGCCCACCCCGGAAAGAAGCTGTGCTTCATGGGCGGCGAGTTCGGGCAGTTCATCGAATGGAACTGGCAGCAGGAGCT
>CAKTPR010000019.1 GCA_934591725.1 uncultured Oscillospiraceae bacterium | reverse complement strand
GCGGGACTGCCCCTCAGCTGCACATACACGGGCAATATGCGCGGGGATATGCTGCGCTGCGGCTTTAAGGACGTGACGGGCAGCGTCAATCTTTCGACCGGCGCCGGGCTTGAGCGCGGGGATGTGCTGCTGAACTACGTCCATCATACCAGCCTATATATAGGCGGTGGACAGCTCGTGCAGGCGAGCATCAACGAGTACGGTGCAGTGACCGGAGGACAGACCGGCGACCAGACCGGGCGCGAGATATACACGCGCGGGTATTATAACTATCCGTGGGACTGCGTGCTCAGGTACAAGGAGGAGCCCGGAACGGAGCAGGAGACAGAGCGCGTCAGCGTCGAGCTGCCGGTGCTGCAAAGTGGGGACAGCGGCGAGACGGTGAGGGCGATGCAGATACTGCTGCGAGGACGCGGCTTCGGCGTGGGCTGGTACGGCGCGGACGGTGAGTTTGGTGCGGAGACGGAGGACGGGCTGCGCGCTTTCCAGAGAGTGAAGAGAGAAGAAGAGGACGGAGTCTGCGGAGAGAGGACGTGGAGCAGACTTCTGAAGGGATGAAGGAAAATGTGGGAGACGATAGCAGGCGCGGTCGTCACGGGGCTGCTGACGCTGATGGGCGTGCTTATCAGCAACAGCCGCTCACAGGCCGTGACGGAGACGAAGCTTGAGGAGCTGACGCGCGAGGTCAGGGAGCACAACAACTTTGCAAGGCGCGTGCCGGTGGTCGAGGAGCAGATACGCGTCATGGACAGGCGCATGACGGCGCTGGAAAAAAACAAGGAACAAGGAGAATGAGCATGGAATTCATGGGAGTTGCGGGAGTTGCGGCGATAGGCGTTATCGCTTACCTCATAGGCGAGGCGGTGAAGATAAGCCCTGCGGACAACAAGTACATACCGGTGATATGCGGCACTGCCGGGGCGCTGCTCGGCGTGGCGGCAATGTACACCGTGCCGGAGTTCCCGGCGGGGGATATCATCAACGCGATAGCAGTGGGCATTGTTTCGGGGCTTTCGGCCACGGGTGCCGATCAGATCGCAAAGCAGATGAAAAAATCGTGACTGCCGCTGTTTGCGGCAGCCACGGTGAAATCCGCCGGTGGGGCGGATGAAATCTGCTTCGTAGATGAAATCCAAGCCTTGCTTGGATGAAATCGCCGCCGAAGGCGGCGGTTGTGGTGTCCCGGAGGGACGGATAAAATATTTTGGGCGCACCGCAAAGCATTGCGGTGCGCCCAATTTTGCAAGTACAGTTTAGGTGGGGGGGCAGCTTACAGCAGGCCGCCGATCTTGATGAACACGGGAGCGAAAACGACCGAGACGACGGTCATGAGCTTGATTAGGATATTGATCGAGGGGCCGGCGGTGTCCTTGAAAGGATCGCCGACGGTGTCGCCGACGACGGCGGCCTTGTGTGCGTCGGAACCCTTGCCGCCGTTCGAGCCGCTCTCGATGTACTTCTTTGCGTTATCCCACGCGCCGCCGGCGTTGGACATATATATGGCGAGCAGGACGCCGGAGACGAGAGAGCCGGCGAGCAGACCGCCGAGCGCGGCGGGGCCGAGCAGGATACCGACGAGCAGCGGGCAGACGACTGCGAGAAGGCCGGGAACGATCATCTCGCGCAGCGCGGCCTTGGTGGAAATGGCGACGCAGGTGCCGTAATCGGGCTTGCCGGTGCCGTCAAAGATGCCGGGGATCTCGCGGAACTGGCGGCGGACTTCTTCGATCATCTTATAGGCGGCCTTGGAGACGGAGTCCATAGTGAGGGCGGAGAAGGTGAAGGGGAGCATACCGCCGATGAGCAGGCCGATGACGACATCGGGCTGGAGCAGGTCGATGGCGGAGAGCTGAACCTCGGAGGCATAGGAGACGAAGAGGGCGAGCGCGGTGAGCGCGGCGGAGCCGATGGCGAAGCCCTTGCCCATGGCGGCAGTGGTGTTGCCGACGGCGTCGAGCTTATCGGTGATCTCACGGACATGGGGATCGAGGCCGCTCATCTGGGCGATGCCGCCGGAGTTATCGGCGATGGGGCCGTAGGCGTCGACGGCGACGGTGATGCCGGTGGTGGAGAGCATACCGACGGCGGCGAGGGCGATGCCGTAGAGGTCGCCGGTGACGGAATAGGATATATAGATGCCGACGCAGATGAGGACGATGGGCACCCAGGTGCTCATCATGCCGACGGCGATGCCGCTGATGATGGTGGTGGCGGAGCCGGTCTCGGACTGGCTGGCGATGCGCTTGACGGAGGCATAGTCCTCAGAGGTGTAGACCTCGGTGACGAAGCCGATGACGAGACCGACAATGAGACCTGCAATGATCGC
This sequence comes from uncultured Oscillospiraceae bacterium, assembly GCA_934591725.1. Taxonomy (GTDB): domain Bacteria; phylum Bacillota; class Clostridia; order Oscillospirales; family Oscillospiraceae; genus Limivicinus. The sequence goes on along the minus strand of CAKTPR010000019.1, from coordinate 25,896 downwards.
GGCGGCGCAGTAGAAGCTGCCGAAGAAGACATAGCTGAGGATAACGGAGCCGACAGCGACGATGACGGCGGAGACATAGGAGCCCATTTTCAGAGCCTTATGGGGGTTCGAGTCATCGCTGCTGCGGACGAAAAAGGTGGCGATGATGGAAGCGAAAATGCCGACGGCTGCGACGGCCAGGGGGAACATGACGCCGGCACCGGTGAAGAGACCGGCGGCGGAAACGCCGAGAGTTATTGCGGAGACGATAGCGCCGACGTAGCTCTCGAAGAGGTCAGCGCCCATGCCGGCGACGTCGCCGACGTTATCGCCGACGTTATCGGCAATGACGGCGGGGTTGCGCGGGTCGTCCTCTGGGATACCGGCTTCGACCTTGCCGACGAGGTCGGCACCGACGTCGGCTGCCTTGGTGTAGATGCCGCCGCCGACGCGGGCGAAGAGAGCGATGGAGGAAGCGCCGAGGGAGAAGCCGAAGAGAATGTCATAGCGGCCGGTGATGATATAGATAAGGCTGCATCCGAGAAGGCCGAGGCCGACGACGCACATTCCCATGACAGAGCCGCCGGAGAAGGCGACGGAGAGGGCACGGTTCATACCGTGCTCCATGGCGGCGTTCGCGGTGCGGACATTGGCCTTGGTGGCGACGCGCATACCGAAGAAGCCGGCGAGGATGGAGCAGCCGGCGCCTGCGACGAAGCACAGCGCAGTGGCAAAATTGATGAAAACGGCGATGAGGACAAACAGGACAAGAATAAAAACAGCCAGAATCTTATATTCTGACTTCAAGAATGCGCTTGCACCTTCAGCGATCGCGCTCGATATTTCCTGCATACGGCTGCTGCCGGGTGCCATTTTTGAGACATAGTTCGCCTTATACGCCGCGAATGCGAGAGCCGCTATCGCGAGCAGAGGCACAAGGTAGATCAATACATGCATGGGTGGGAGTTCTCCAATCTTTCTTCATTTTTGTCCGGCAGCCGTCATGAAAAATACAGCTCCGTGTGTTTGTGTATTTTATACTATAAACGGAGAAATGGCAACACAGAAAAGGAGAAAAATGATGCAAAATGACGAAGTTCATAGGAAGCTCCAAATTGTGTGAAGAGTCGTTAAGACTTATGTACAAAATCCACAAAAAAATCAGGGCTAATACGGCAAAGAACGTTAAAAAATAAACGCAAAATGAATAAAGCTTACGGCAAGTTCTTTGGTAAACCGGTTTACACAAATAAACTGCGTTTTTTTAACGAAAATGTGACTGGGATAATGCACAAAAAATCGGAAGCGGAAGGCGGAGGAGAGCGCGGAAGCATTGAGCTGTCATGCCTTTGCGCTGACCAAAGCCGCTATTGACGCAGACTAAACAAAGGTTGAGTTTTCGGGGGAAAGACTGTATACTTAAATTACTATAAGCCGTAAAAATTTTGTGCTAAGGAGGCTGGAATGAAGGACATGGAACTGAGCAGGGAAGAACTGAAATATCTCAAGCTTTTATCCAAAACCTATCCGACCATTCAGGCGGTCAGCACGGAGATCATAAACCTCCGGGCGATACTCAACCTGCCGAAGGGAACGGAGCATTTCATAAGCGATATCCACGGAGAATACGAGGGCTTCAGGCACATCCTGCACAACGCCTCCGGCTCTGTGCGCCGCAAGATAGATCAGGCTCTGGGGGACTTCGTGTCCTCAAGCGACAGGGACAATCTCGCGACGCTGATATATTATCCGGAGCTGAAATTGCAGGAGATAAAGGAGACAGGAAAGGCAACGCGTGAGTGGTACACCATTACGCTCAGGCAGCTCGTGTCCGTGTGCAAGATAACGACGTCGAAATACACCCAGTCAAAGGTCAGGAAGATGCTGCCGAAGGACTTCGAGTACGTCATAACCGAGCTTATGACCACCGGCAGCAAGGACTTCAACAAAGAGGAATATTACAGCCAGATCATAGACTCGATCATAGACATAGGCAGGGCGGATAAGTTCATCGTCGCGCTGTGCAACCTTGTGCAGAACTCGGTCATAGATAAGCTGCACATCGTCGGCGATATATTCGACCGCGGCGACAGCCCGCATCTGGTGATAGACGAGCTGGAAAAGCAGCGCTATGTCGATATCCAGTGGGGCAACCACGACATCCTCTGGATGGGCGCGGCGGCGGGGAACCGCAGCTGCATTGCAAACGCCGTGCGTATCTGCCTGCGCTACAACAATTACGACTTCCTTGAGGACGGCTACGGGATAAACATCAGGCCGCTGGCGATGTTCGCCATGCGCGTCTATGAGGACGACCCCTGCGAATGCTTCGCACCGAAGCGCTCGAACCCGGACGCCTATGAGGATCACAGCGACGCGGTCATTGCAAAGATGCACAAGGCGATAAGCATCATACAGTTCAAGCTCGAAGGGCAGGATATCCTTGCGCATCCGGAGTATGAGATGAATGACAGGCTGCTGCTCGACAAGCTCGACCTGGAGCGCGGCGCGTTGAAGATCGGAGGACAGGAGTATCCGCTCAAGGACACGAACTTCCCGACGATCGATCCCACGGCGCCCTACGCGCTCAGCCCGGAGGAGGCAAAGGTTATCGAGGGGCTCGTCAGCTCCTTTGTCAACTGCGAGAAGCTCCAGCGGCACATTGAGTTCATATACAAGAAGGGCTCAATGTATAAGTATTACAACAACTGCCTGATGTTCCACGGCTGCATACCGATGGAGAAGGACGGCAGCTTCACGACGCTGAACGTCTATGGGGATGTATGCTCCGGCAAGTCGCTGTTCGACTGCTGCGAGCGCCTTGCCCGTCAGGGACGCTACGGCGAGGAGGGCTCGGAGGAGCGCCGGCGCGGCTGCGACTTCATGTGGTACCTCTGGTGCGGAGCAAAGTCGCCGCTGTTCGGCAAGGATAAGATGGCGACCTTTGAGCGCTACTTCCTCGACGATAAGCAGACGCACAAGGAAGCCTCCGACGCATACTTCAAGCTGGCCTATACCCGCGAGATGGCCGATAAGATACTTGAGGAGTTCCAGATAACGGACAGGGACGCCGTCATCGTGAACGGACATATACCGGTCAAGATAAAGAAGGGCGAGAGCCCGATAAAGGTGGACGGGAAGCTGCTCATCATCGACGGGGGACTGTCCAAGGCGTACCAGTCCGTCACCGGCATCGCGGGCTATACGCTGGTATCAAATTCGCACCAGATGTATCTTTCCGAGCATGAGCCCTTTACATCACTGCGGGAGTCGATATATAATAACCTCGATATGCACTCGCGGATGATACCGGTCAAGACCTATCCCAACCGCGTCAAGATCGCCGATACGGACGACGGCTGCGAGATCGCAGCGCAGATAGCGGATCTCGAAAAGCTGCTGGAAGCCTACCGCACCGGCGCGATCAAGCATGGAAAAGCCTGAATAACGGAGGAAAACCTATGCCGAAGCTCAACGTTTGCCTGATAAACGATTCGTTCCCGCCGGAGATAGACGGGGTGGCGAACGCCGTCACAAATTACGCGCAGATAATCACGCAGAAATTCGGGAACGCCGTGGTCGTAACGCCTGATAACCCGGAGGCGGATGACTCCGTCTATCCCTTCCCGGTGGTGCGCTATCCGAGCGTTGACATGACGAAGCTTGTGGGCTACAGAGCGGGGCTTCCGTTCTCGGCGGCAGTGCAGAAGGCCCTTGAGGCAGGGAACTTTGACATTATCCACAGCCACTGCCCGATAACCTCGACGATGCTTGCGCGTTCGCTGCGGGACAGGATAAATGTCCCGGTGGTGATGACCTATCACACGAAGTTCGATATAGACATCGCAAACGCCATACGCGGCAAGCTCCTGCAGGAGGAGGCCAAGGCGCTGCTCGCGGCGAACATCTCCGCCTGCGACGAGGTGTGGACGGTGAGCCGCGGCGCGGGCGAGAACCTGCGCGCCATCGGCTACGAGGGCGACTACATCGTCATGCCCAACGGCGTGGACTTCCCGCAGGGGAGAGTCGATGATGCACTCATAGCGCAGGTGACAGATGGTTACGACCTGCCGGAGGACGTGCCGGTGTTCCTGTTCGTCGGCAGGATGATGTGGTACAAGGGCATCAGGATAATCCTTGAGGGACTTGCGAAGCTGCGCGAGAGCGGGCAGGATTTCCGCATGGTATTTGTCGGCGGCGGCAACGACAAGGATGAGATCGTCGCGCTGACGGAGAAGCTGGAGCTGAGCGACAGGGTGTTCTTCTCCCCGCCGATACACGACCGAAACCTTATCCGCGCGTGGTACTGCCGGGCGGATATGTTCCTGTTCCCGTCGACCTTCGACACGAACGGCCTTGTCGTGCGCGAGGCCGCGGCCTGCGCGCTGGGCAGCGTGCTCGTCGCGGGAAGCTGCGCGGCCGAGGACGTGACGGATAACGTCAGCGGTGTGCTGATAGAAGAAAACGCCGACAGCATGGCGGCGAAGCTTGAAGAGCTGTGCCGGGCACCGGAGGCTATGAAGCGCATCGGCGAGGCGGCGCAGAGGGATATATACATCTCGTGGGAGGACGCGATAGGCCACGCGTGGGAGCGCTACGCGGTGGTCATCGACAATTACCGCGCGGGGAAATACCCGGAGCACGAGGGAATGTCGGACGAGTTTTTCCACAACATCGCAAAGGCCATGGACGCATATAACCGCAGCCGCGAGAAGCAGCAGGCGCGCGTCAATGAGCTGCGCCGCGGATACGCGGAGATAAAAGGCGAGCTGACAGGGGAGCAGGAGAGACTGAAGGAGAACCTGCTTGCCGGTCAGGCGAAGATCAAGGACGAGCTTTCGCAGTTCATGGAACGGTTCATGTAACGTAATATCTAATTTTGGACAGAGCCCGCGGAATTTTTCCGCGGGCTCTGTCCCTATTCCCCTTTATACTTCCGGCGGGTGGCAAGGCCGCCGCGGATATGCCGCTCGGCCTTGTTTATATCCAAGAGCAGACGCACCTGTTTATAAAGCCCCGGATTGACCCGCGGAAGCCGCTCTGTCAGATCCTTATGTACTGTGGATTTACTGATCCCGAAGCGCTTGGCGGCGGAGCGGACGGTGGCCCGGTTGTCTATGATGAACACCGCCAGGTCACAGGCGCGCTGCTCGATATTTGTGTACATATGCACCACTCCCCATGCTTTCGTATTTGATGTATATGTGAAAGCATGGGGAGATATGAGAGAACGCGGGATGCGGCGGTATGTCCAGAGGCCTTATCCCGCTATGATATCAATTCTGCGCGTCGGCTCCGAGGACGGCTTTTATTATGTCCATTGCTTCGTCGAGCAGGGGTTCGGTGTGCGTCGCCATGTAGCTCGTGCGCAGCAGGCACTCCGTAGGCTCGGTAGCCGGGGGCAGGACGGGATTGACATACACGCCGGCTTCGTACAGCTCCTTTGCCTTTCTCAGCGTGTTTTCAGCCTGATAGGTGTATATCGGGATGATCGGCGTGAGCGATTCGCGGATATGCAGACCGCGCTCCTTCAGCCCTTTTCTTGCATAGCTTGAGAGCGCGAGAAGACGCTCAGGCAGCTCCGGGTGCGCCTCGATATACCGCAGAGCGGCCAGTGCCGTCGCGCAGGCGCTGGGCGGGATGGAGGCGGAGAAGATGAAGGGTCTTGAATTGTGGCGCACATAGTCGCACACCAATTCGCTCGCAGCCATGTATCCGCCGAGACTGGCAAGAGACTTCGAGAACGTCCCCATGATTATATCGACCTCGTCGTCAAGGCCGAAATAGCTTGCGGTGCCGCGGCCGCCCTCGCCGATAACGCCGAGACCGTGCGCGTCGTCCACCATCACCCGCGCGCCGTACTTCTTCGCGAGCGCTACGATCTCCGGGAGCTTGGCGATGTCGCCGCCCATGGAGAACACGCCGTCCGTCACGATCAGCACGCCGCTCTGCTCCGGTACGCGCTGGAGCTGGGCTTCAAGGTCGGCCATGTCCGCGTGCTTATAGCGCAGCATCTTTCCGTAGGACAGCTTGCAGCCATCGTATATGCTGGCGTGGTTCTCACGGTCGCATATCACATAGTCGTTCCGCCCGACTATGGCGCTGATTATGCCGAGGTTTGACTGAAAGCCGGTAGAGAACGTGACCGCGCCCTCTTTGTGTACAAAGCCTGCCAGCTCCGCTTCAAGCTCAAGGTGCATTTCAAGCGTGCCGTTGAGAAAGCGCGAACCTGAGCAGCCTGTGCCGTACTGCTCAAAGGCTTTTATGCCGGCCTCCACGACTTCCGGCTGAGTCGTCAGGCCGAGGTAGTTGTTCGAGCCGAGCATTATGCGCCGCTTGCCCTCCATGATGACCTCGACGTCCTGACGCGATTCCAGCGCATGGAAGTAGGGATATATGCCTTTTTCCCTGTAATCTTTCGCGAGGGTAAAGTTTTCGCACTTGGTGAAAATATCCATCGTTTGTAGCTCCTTTTATTAATTTCAAAAATTTTGATTAAAATATTTGAACTAATATCTGCATGATAACCGAATGCCGCAAACTTGTCAATATGCTTTGTGCGATTTGTGTTCAGCATCTGTTGGATACGGTTTCGATACGGAGATTGCCAAAATTTATACAATCGCGCTCGGATTGTAGTGCGTCTGCATCCCCCCGGGGGGCTTAAAATCTGTGCGGCAATCATGTATACTCAATGGCAGTAAGCATGAAGCGCTCATGAACTGTATGCGGAGCAGAGACCGATCATCCCCGCTCCACTCAGATACAACGGAGGAAAGAACAGATGTCTAAAAAAATAACTGCGATAATACTTGCGCTTGCGGCGCTGCTGTCGCTCGCTGCCTGCGGGAGCTCCATTGCACCTGAGCAGAGAGCTGCGCCAGCACAGGAAAACGCCGCACATGAAATGCGCATTGTGACCGATACATGGGGACGCAAGGTAGAGATACCATATACCGTCGAGAGCATAATCTGCCTTGGATCGGGTGCGCCGCGCATGGCGGCCTACCTTGACGTCGTGGACATGATGGTCGGGGTCGAGGATCACGACAAGGAGGCTTATAACATTCTCCGCGACTATAACCCCGTTTACCGCGACGAGATAAAGGAACTGCCCGCGGTCGGCTCGGGCGGCGGCAGCGGCGCGAACAACGGCTATGCCGAGGAGATAATCACGGCCGAGCCCGACGTTATCCTCGCGGGCTTTTCCGCCGAGGCGGCGGATGAGCTTTACGGCCAGACCGGCATACCCGTCGTCTGTGTGCGCTATCTCAGCCGCAACTTTGTGGACGAGAGCTTCTACAACGCGATGCGCGTTTTTGCAGAGGTCGTCGGAGCGCAGGAGCGCTGCGAGGCGGTGCTCTCTTTCATTGATGAATGCAAGCAGGATCTCAACGACCGCACAAAGGACATCCCCGATTCCGATAAGCAGAAGGTCTATACCGGCGCTGTTACGTTCTCCGGCCGCCACGGCTTTGGCGGCACCTATGCGCACTTTGGCCCGTTCATGGGTGTGAACGCGCTCAACGTTGCCGATGAGGCGGCGGATCAGAACTACTATGAGGTAGACCTTGAGAAGGTCATTGAATGGGACCCCGATATAATTTTCCTTGATCCGGGCAACATGGATCTTGTGAACGACGAATATAACACCAATCCAGGTTTCTTCGGCGCGCTGCGCGCGGTGAAGGATGGGCAGGTCTACACGATGCCCTCCTTCAATAACTGCGGGACGAATATAACCTACGCGCTTATGGATGCCTACTATGCCGGCATAGTGCTCTATCCTGAACAGTTTGCCGATGTGACGATGCCGGAGATCGGCGGGAAGATACTATCTTTCATGCTCGGCAAGGACACATTCACTGAGATGGAAGCGGGCGGACTCTACTACGGAAAGCTTACGATCGGAGAATAAACAGAGATGAGAAGGAAAAGCCTTGAGACGCTCAATAATGACTACGGGCGCTACATATGGAGAAAGTGGCTGGTGCTGCTGGTGCTGCTCGCCATTACTGCTGCGTCCGGGCTTTTCTCGCTTATCGCGGGTTCTGCGGGGCTGTCGATGAAGGAGGTCGTCCTCGCGATAGCGCACCGCGGCGACCTCAGGACGGAGACGATAATCTGGAACGTGCGTATGCCGAAGCTCGCCACCGCTGCCGCAGTGGGAGCGGCGCTTGCACTGAGCGGCTGTATCATGCAGAACGTGCTGAGAAATCCGCTTGCCTCGTCGTCGACGCTGGGCGTGTCTCAGGGCGCGTCCTTCGGCGCGGCGGTGGCAATAGTGTATTTCGGCGCGGGGATACAGGTCAACGCCGGGGGGACGTCCTCTGCGCTGACTGTGACGAATCCCGCGCTCGTGACGCTCTGCGCGTTTGCCGGGGGCATGGCGACGACAGTTGTCATCCTCGCGATCTCGCGCCTGCGCGGCACAACTCCCGCGACAATGGTTTTGGTCGGCGTCGCGCTCAGTTCGATGTTCACCGGCGGCACGGCGCTCATCCAGTATTTCTGCGATGACGTCATGGTTGCGACTGTCGTATACTGGACATTCGGCAGCCTTGGCCGCGCCGGGTGGCGGGATATCGCCATAATCGCGGTGCTGACCTTCGGCGCGTTCGGGTATTTCATCTATAACCGCTGGAACTATAACGCGATGGAGAGCGGCACGAGCACGGCAAAGAGTCTCGGCGTCCATGTCGATGCACTCATACTCTCCAGCATGGCGCTGTGTGCGCTTATATCCTCCGTGGCCGTAGCGTTCGTCGGCTGCATCAGCTTCATCGGCCTTATCGCGCCGCATATCATGCGCCGTTTCCTCGGCAACGATTACCGTTTTCTTATCCCGGCCTCGGCACTGTGCGGCTCGGCGCTGCTCATTCTGTCGGATATCGTCTCGCGGACGCTGCTGTCGCCGACGGTGCTGCCGATCGGCGCGCTGACCTCTTTCCTGGGCGCGCCGCTGTTCCTCTACCTCATCATAAAGCGAGGCGGCATGAAATGATAGAAGTCAAGAACCTGAGCTTTTCATACGGAGAAAGAGAGATACTGCACAGCGTCAGCTTTTCGGCGAAAAACGGCGAGCTTGTCGGTATCCTCGGCAACAACGGCGCGGGCAAGAGCACGCTTGTCACGTGCATCAACCGCATAAATACGCCGGACTCAGGCACTGTCCTGCTCGACGGCGAGGACATCGCGCAGTTCGGGCGCAGGAAGCTTGCCCGGAACATCGCTTATGTCGCACAGAAAAACGAGCTGACGCAGGCCACGGTGTTTGACTGCGTCCTGCTTGGCCGCAAGCCATATATAAAATGGTCGGTGGGCGACGAGGACGTGAGCATCTGCGACAATGTTATCGAGCGCGTCGGCCTTGCCGGGCTGCGTCTGAGGCCGGTGGACGAGCTGTCAGGCGGAGAATTGCAGAAGGTAATGCTCGCCCGCGCTCTGGTGCAGGAGCCGAAGGTGCTCGTGCTCGATGAGCCGACGAGCAATCTTGATCCGAGAAACCAGCATGAGATGATGAAGCTTGTGCGCACGGTAGCCGATGAGCGCGGGATAACCGTGCTCGTGGTCATCCATGACCTGAGCCTTGCCATGCGCTTCTGCGATAAATTTCTGCTTATGAAGGACGGCAGCGTGTTCAGATACGGCGGGAGAGAGGTACTGTCAGATGACAACATCTTCCCGGTATACGGCATGCATGCCTATGTTGAGACTGTACACGGCCTGCCGGTGGTCGTGATGCACGAGGACGATTGGGGTGCGGGCGATGAAGGATGAACGCGCAAAATGGGACGAGGCCGCACCTGAATACCAGAGTGTGTTCCGCCTTGGATTGAACGACTACAATGCGGCTCTCCTGCGCTTCTGGCAGGAAAACGGGATGCTCATGCCGGGCTGCCGTGTGATAGATATCGGCTGCGGCGTCGGCAAATACGGCGCGTATCTCGCCGGGCTCGGCTGCGACGTGACGCTGACGGATATCTCGGAGAAGATGATCGCCCATGCACGCGAGAACATGGCACCGTACAAAACCCCGTGGCGCGCAGTCTGCTGCGATTTCAATGAGGTCAGCGGCAGGGAGGAGGCGTTTGCGGAGGGCTTCGACCTTGCGATATCCACCATGTCGCCCGCAATACACGACGCTGCGACCGTCAAAAAAATGAGCCGCATGACACGCTCATGGTGTTTTACGGCGAATTTCTATGAGTGGCGTCAGCCGCTCCGCGATGCGCTGATGAAAGAGATAGGCATTGAGCCGCGCCCGAAGCATACCGGCGATCTGAAGGCCGACTGTGCCGCACTTATTCAGGCGGTGACAGATGCGGGCTATGTGCCGCAGGTGAAGTATGTCGGCTATGATTGGTCGGATAAGCGCGGTGCGGAGGAGATGGCAGAATATATGCGCCGCAATTACTTCGCTGATGAGCCGGACGCAGATGCGCTGTGCGCCGCCGCGCTGGAGCGGCTCAAAGATATGTGCGATGCAGACGGCAATGTAAACGACGAAATAAACACGAAAGTGGCGTGGATATATTGGAGAACAGGGGAGAGAACATGATAAAAGAGCTGTATGAAAAAGCCGGCGAGCTGCACGGGCACTACTGCCCCGGCCTTGCCATCGGAGTCAGAGCCGCGGCCGCGGCGCTGGATATCCTGAGCCCTGAAAAGAAGGGGACAAATCTGTACTGCATCGCCGAGAGCCGCGCCTGCTATCTCGACGGGATACAGGTAGTCTTCGGCACGACGGTAGGTAACGGTCGTCTCGAAGTGCGCGACAGCGACGAGGCGGCGTTCAACTTCTATGACCGCGAGAGCGGCAGGAGCGTCAGACTTGCCGCCGCCGCTATGCCGGAGGGACTGAGCCGCGATGAGAAAAGGGACTTCATCCTCACCGCGCCGCTCGGCGAGGTGTTCGCGCAGACGCCTGTGCGCTTTGAAGCGCCGCCCGATCTTCCGCCGAAAAAGAAGAGATGAAGCAGAGAAACCAGCCCCCGGTAAAGCCGTACTGCACGGTTTTACCGGGGGCTGGTTATTTTCGTATAAAGAAGTATTTTCAAGGTTTACATACTGGGCGTCTTCAAGCGCCGGGCGTAGTACACCGCACCGATCGTCGTGATGACTGCACCGGCGATCCATGCGAGCGTCTCGGCGTAGAGCACGCAGTCCGTGCCGAGCACTGCGCCGAGGAGGAAGACCGAAGCAAGGCGCGCAGCCAGCTCGCATACGCTGGCCGCCGTGGCAAGCCCGGCGTGACCGAGCCCCTGCACGAACGAGCGCATGAAGTGGACTGTGTACAGCATCGACATTCCGACGCCCATGATGCGCAGAAACTTCAGCCCGACCGCGCAGGCCGCGGCGACGTCAGCAGCGTCACCGGAAAGAAAGACCATGACCAGCGCCCGCCCCGCGGTGAAGATCAGCAGCGAGAAGAGCGCGGACGTTGCAAGGGCAAGCCCTTCGCCGACGATGAGTCCGCGGCGGACGCGGGGGATGTTCCCCGCACCGTAGTTCTGCCCGGTGTAGGTCGTGATCGCGTAGCCGTAGGAGATCGCGGCAAATTCGAGCAGGCCATAAAGCTTGTTCGTCGCGGTGTAGCCCGCGATGTATGGGATGGGATAGGTGTTCACCACGGTCTGGGTCACGAGCCCGCCGACCGCACTCACCGCGACCTGCACCGTCATGAGCGCGGAGAAGCGCAGCATCGGCGCGGTTAGAGCGCCGTCATAGCGCAGCGCGGCTTTGTCTGCCGGGACGATGAGCTTACGCGCGCACAGACCCGCATAGAGCGCCGAGACGCCCTGTGAAAAGACCGTCGCGGCGGCGGCTCCGAATATGCCGCGGTGCAGAAACGCGACCAGCACTATATCAAGGACGATGTTCAGCACCGAGGATATGAGCATCGCGCGCAGCGGCGCGCGGCTGTCGCCCACGGAGCGCAGCACGCCCGAAAAGAAATGGTACAGCATCAGAAACGGTATACCCGCGTAGATCGTGCGCAGGTATATGAGGGCATAGTCCCATATCTCCGGCTGCACCTGCATGGCGTGGAGGATGAGCGGGGCGCACAGCTCCGTCGCGATGCACAGCAGAAGCCCGGAGACGAGCGCGAGCAGCAGCGAGGTCGCGGCGGTGCGGCAGAAAAGCTCCCTGTCACCTGCACCGAAGGCGGTGGAGAGACGGATCGAAAAGCCCTGAGTGAAAGCGCCGAGGGATGCGCCGACAAGCCAGACGAGCAGGTCACACGCACCGAGCGCCGAAAGCGCGTTCACGCCGAGCACACGCCCGACGACCGCGGCGTCAGTCAGCGCATATATCTGCTGACATGCGCCGCCCGCCATCAGCGGCAGGGCAAAGCGCAGCAGCGCCTTTGCCGGGGGAGCCGTGAGCAGCTCCGAGGAAGCGGCTTTGATATCCTCCACGGCGCTCATAGCGTCCCGCGCAGCGCGCGCACCTGCTGCATGAGGAGTTCTATTTTTTCCGCAGAGACGTCTCCGGTGTCATGACCGGTGTCCTTGAAGAAGCTGCCGACGACCGCGCCGTCTGCAACAGCGAGCTGCTCTGCACAGTTATCCACGTTCACGCCCGAACATATGATAAGCGGCGTGTCCCCGCAGGCGAGCTTGAAGCGGCGTATCTTATCGATGGGCGCTTCCATGCCGGTACCGTCGCCAGTCACGCATATCGCGTCGCAGCGCCCTTTTGCCGTCTCGATGTCCTCCTCCACCGTGTGCTCCGAGAGCACCGGCTGGTACTTGAAGCGCACACCGCCAAGGACGAGAGCATCGCAGGTGGGGCGCTCAAGGGCGAAGAAAGCGTCGAGCGTCGCTTCGTCGCGCGGCTTCACATGGCCGACGACGGAATCAAGCTGGAGAAAATCGCAGGAAAAGTCCCGCGCGAGCTTGAAGCAGAGCGAATCGAAGTTCAGGCAGTTGACGCCGTAAGGGATGCCGATCTTCTGCTCCTGCAGATAGCCGAGCGCCCAGACAAGGTTCGGGTACGTTCCGAAATAGTCCTCAACTATAATGCCGTCGAGCCCGCCGTTGAGATAGAGCTCGATCTCCCTCTTGGCGCGCTCGCGGATATCGGCCTCGTCCGTCCCCTTGAGGTGGATGACGCCGATGATGGGTTTGGTTTCTTTGAATATTTCGCTGAATGCTTTCATAAAAGCCTCCCGTAAACAAAAGGCGCGGCGGCAAGATAGCTGTCCAGCTCTTCATACGCCTTGGCGCGGCTCTCCTGCGTCACGCACGGCCAGGGGCCGAACTGCGCCGCGCAGTGTCCCGCCGCGATGTTTGCCATGGCGACGGTCATTTCATCCGGCAGCGCTTCGGCAAGGCCGATCATCGCCGCGGCGGTGGAGCAGTTGCCGCAGCCTGTAGGGTCGACGCTCTTTTCCGTCCCGACGGAGCGGCCGAATACTGCGCCCTCAGGACGCACAATGCCTGCGCCCTTTTCACCGAGACGGAAGAAGCAGGGCTTGCCGTAGGCGGAGAGCCCGCGCAGAATAGCGTCCCCGTCGTCCGTGCCGAAGAAGCCCTGCGCCTCGTCGAGGTTGAGGGAAAAGGCATCGGCAATGGCGATGCGCTCCTCAATGGCTTCACGCTTCGCGGGATCGCGCAGGTCGTCGCCGTTTATCTCCCAGAGGAAAACGCCGTTCGGGATGAGTGCTTTGACCTCGGCAAAATGATCGGCGATCTTTGCCGAAAGGCTCGCTTCAAGGTAGATGCCGCGGGTGGCGGCGTCCACGCACTCGCCGAGCATTTCCGGCGTGATGCGCCCGACGTCCTTCGCCATGGCCTCGTATTCCTCGCCGTAGCTGCACTCCTCCGACCATATGCCGTTTGCGGCGTAGGAGAGGGTGTACCTGAGCGTTTTCGCCAGACAGGGCTTCACGCGGCAGTCTATGGCGTTATCATTGAACCATTTCCCGTACCAGCGCTCAAAATCCGGCCCGGCAGTGCCGACATAGGCGACGCTGTCGCGCCAGAACCTGACCCCGGAGGCGGAGTAGAACGAGCCGCCGGGGGTGTTTTCTATGGTGCTGCCGTCGGAATAGGTGATATCCGTCAGCATGTTGTAACCGGCTACAATGTATTCCATGGCGCTCACATGTGGATGACCTGCGAAAGGAACAGCTTGAGGCGGTCACTCTTCGGGTGGTCAAATATCTCGTCGGGCGTGCCTTCCTCAACGATGCGCCCGCCGTCGAAGAAGATCACGCGGGTCGCGACCTTGCGGGCAAAGCCCATCTCGTGCGTCACGACGGCAAGGGTCATGCCCTCGTCCGCAAGCTCCTTCATGACGTTGAGCACCTCGCCGATCATTTCGGGGTCAAGCGCGGAGGTTGGTTCGTCAAAGAGGATGACCTCCGGGTTCTGGCACAGCGCGCGGGCGATCGCCACACGCTGCTTCTGACCGCCGGAGAGCTGGTTGGGGTAGGCCTCGGCCTTGTCGTCCAGCCCGACGCGGGCGAGCAGCTTATGCGCCTTTTCCTCGGCCTCGGCCTTCGGGATATTGAATGCCTTTACCGGGCCGAGCGTGAGGTTATCGAGCACGGTCTTGTGAGGGAAGAGGTTGAAGAGCTGGAACACAAAGCCGACGCGGGAGAAGGCCTTGCTGTTGTTCTTGGTGAAATCTATTTTCTGCCCGTCTATATAAAGCTCGCCGCTGTCGGGCGTCTCCAGCCCGTGCAGGCAGCGGATGAGGGTGCTCTTGCCGGAACCGGACGGCCCGATGATGCAGATCACCTCGCCCTTTTCAATGTGCAGGGACACATCGTCCACGGCCTCGACGCTGCCGAAGGACTTTTTAAGATGCACAGCGTTAATCACTCTGAGCCAGCCTCCTCTCCAGTTTACGCGCAAAGTGCGAAATGGTCATTGTCATGACAAGGTACATGACCGTCGCGCACAGCAGCGGGATCATATAGTTATAGTAATTCGCGCCGAGCACCTGCGCGCCGTGCAGCAGCTCCACCGCGCCTATCGACGCGAGCAGGGACGAGTCCTTTATAAGCACGATGAACTCGTTTATGTACGGCGGCAGCACGCGCTTGAAGGCCTGCGGGAGAATGATCTCCTTCATCGTCTGCCAGTAGTTAAGGCCGATGGTCTTGGCGGCTTCCCACTGCCCCTTGTCGATGGACTGGATGGCCGAGCGGAACAGCTCCGAGGTATACGCGCCGGAGTTTATGCCGATGGCGATGGTGCCGACGACGAGCGGGTTCGGGGTAAAGACATAGTGGAACAGCGTCCTCGTGATGACAGGGCCGCAGAGATAGAGTATGAGAATCTGAAGCATCATCGGCGTGCCGCGGATGACTTCAACATAGACGTTTGCGATGACGCGCAGGATCTTGCTCTTGCTCATCTTTGCCATGGCGGCAAGCAGCGCGAGGATAGAGCCGCCGGCCAGCGCCGCGATGGCGACCAGCAGCGAGCAGCCCGCGCCCTTGAGCATGAAGAGCAGGTTTTCCGCGGTGAGTATCCTTTGAAAAACATTCATTGTAATATTCCTAACTGATTATAAGTATGTCCTGATTAAACAGGCAAAAAGGGGGCGGAGGCCCCCTTTGCTTATGTTCTTAGATTATCTGCCTGATAATATCAGCCGAACCATTTCACGACGAGGGCGCTGTAATCGTCGCTCGCGGTGAACTCATCGATGATCTTGTTGACTTCCTCAATGAGCTTGGTGCTGTTGAGGTTTGCGACGGCCTTGATCTGCTCCTCGGAGAGGTTATCGGCAATGATCTGGAACTCGCCGGGGTTATTGTCGCTCACGCTCTGCGCAACACACAGCTCGGTGATGCAGCCCTTCACAGCGCCGGAGCGGATAGCCTCGGTGATGATGGCAATCTCACCGGCCTGAGTGGTGAAGCCGTACTGATCCTTGAGGGATTCCGCAACGTCCATACCGGTCGTGCCGTTGCCCGCGCAGACGACGCCGTCCTTGAGGTCTTCCATGGTGTCAACGCCGTACTTGGTGGAGGTGAAGCAGGCCTGTGCGGAGGTCATGTAGGTGTTGGAGAAGAGGACGCTCTTTGCACGCTCCTCGTTATAGGAGAAGCAGGAGATGCCCATGTCGACCGTGCCGGCGGCGACGGCGGAGACGATGGTGTCAAAGGACATGGGAACGAGCTCGAGCTTTACGCCGAGCTTGTCGGCGATGAGCTGGGCGATATCGGCGTCAAGGCCGACGACGTTGCCGTCAGCGTCGTAGCTCTCATAGGGGGGATAGTCGGTAGCGATGCCGACGCGCAGGAGCCCTGCCGTTCCAAGCTCATCTTCCCAGGTCTTTTCGGCACTCTGGCTCGAACCGCAGGCGGCGAGAGAAAGTATCATAATAAGCGCAAGTATAAAAGCAACAAATTTTTTCATGTTTTTCCTCCGTTTTTATTTTTGGACACTACCATCAGCTGACAAGGACACACACGGTTTTGACGGGCAGAAAAACGCCCATGCCGCTTCAAAGCCCTTGCCAATACACAAAGTATTGCCTGCGGGCTTTTCATTGCCTGAACGCATTTCTGCTCCGGCAAAACTGCTTGCACCTGACAGCGATGGATTTTCGTGTGATTTTTGGTTTTTGAGTCGCAGATGTGTCGTAACCCATCAAGACGAAAAGGACAAAAAGCACCGGAAGGACATGCTGTCAGGCGTGTGCGCGCTTGTCATCTGATGGTATGCATTAGAGCACAGTATAAACTTACATTACAATAGAAAATCCGTCAAAATCATATCGTCGGTGCCGCATATATTCATATCCGGACACGTCCCCGCGCTCGATCGCGCTGAACGCCTCGGCCATCTCCGCGAGCGCCGCGCCCTCCATCACGGGGGCGTTGTGCGAGCACAGGAGCGTGTAGCCGGCAAACTCCGGCGCGAGCTTTTCGAGCGTCCTGCGGTAGACCTCCGCGCCGTGCTCCCCGGAAAGGTGCGCATACAGCGGGCCGGGGTACACCGTGTCGCCGGTGAAGAGCAGGCGGTGTTCATCATCGGCAAGCATCAGGCCGTCGTCGGAGTGACCGGGAGCAGCGACGACGCGCAGCCGTCTGCCGCCGAGTTCAAAGACCTCGCCCTCCTCCGCAGGGATGACCTTATAGGGCTTCACGCAGAAGGTCTTGGGGTCGAACCACAGCGTACCGACAATGGAGAAGGCCGCAAGAGAACGGTTCTCATCGTCCGCCGGGAGTGAAAAGCCCTCAGCCGCCTCGGCGACGGAATCAGGAGTGCAGAGCTTATGCGCTCCGCCGAACTGCCACGCCCCGCCGACATGGTCGAAGTGGCCGTGCGAGCAGACGAGCGTTATGGGCTTATCCGTGAGCGACTCCACCAGCGCCTTCATGTTCCCGATGCCCATACCGGAATCGAAAAGCACTGCGCCGGTCTCGCCCTCGATCAGGTAGCTTATCACTTCCTGAAAATGATGCGGCTCAAATATAGCCTTTACGTTGGGCGCGATCTGCCACACGGTGAACCAGCGGCTTTCCGCACCGATGAGCGGGAACTCGGAAAAATCTGCTGCGTGCGCCATACCGGACCCTCCTTAAAAGAATACTTGAATGGCGTAATCATAAAGCCGCGGCGGGGAAAAGTCAACACATATATTCCGAAAAACACGAATATTTATTCATTTTGGCGTTCGCGCCAAATTTCCGCTGAGGACGGCCAATCCTTATGTGTAATCTGCAAATGCGCATAGAAGTCCCCCGGCGCAGATACATGAGCCGCGCCGGGGGAGAGTCAGACGATTAGGATTTTATGCGCTGTTATTTACTTCACCGCATCGAGCAGAGCCTGGACGCGGTCGGTCTTTTCCCAACTCACGCCGAGGTCTTCGCGCCCCATGTGACCGTAAGCGGCGAGCTTGCGGTAGATAGGACGGCGCAGGTCGAGGTCACGGATGATGGCGCTCGGACGCAGGTCGAACACCTTCTGCACTGCCTCGGACAGGACGGCGTCGGAGACCGTGCCGGTGCCGAAGGTCTCAACGAGGACGGACACGGGAGCGGCCACGCCTATTGCGTAGGCAAGCTCTATCTGGCAGCGCTTCGCAAGGCCAGCCGCGACGATGTTCTTCGCCGCGTAGCGCGCGGCGTAGGCTGCGCTGCGGTCGACCTTAGTGGGATCCTTGCCGGAGAAAGCGCCGCCGCCGTGGGGAGCGCTGCCGCCGTAGGTGTCGACGATGATCTTGCGTCCGGTGAGACCGGAGTCGCCCTGCGGCCCGCCGATGACAAAGCGGCCGGTGGGGTTGACGAGGTACTTGGTGTTCTCGTCCAGAAGCTCCGCGGGAACAGTGGTCTTGATGACCTTTTCGATCATGTCGGCTCTGATCTGCTCAAGGGAGACGTCGGGGGAGTGCTGAGTGGAGATGACGACGGTGTCGACCCTGACGGGGCGGCGCTGCTCGTCGTACTCAACTGTGACCTGGGTCTTGCCGTCGGGTCTGAGATAAGTGAGCTCTCCGGATTTCCTGACGGCGGTGAGCTTCTTTGCGAGCTTGTGGGACAGGGAGATGGCCATCGGCATAAGCTCCGGGGTCTCGTCGCAGGCGTAGCCGAACATCATGCCCTGGTCGCCGGCACCGTTCTGGAGCTCGTCATATTCGCCGTTCTTGTTCTCAAGGGACTTGTCAACGCCCATGGCGATGTCGCCGGACTGCTCGTCGATGTTCGTGATGATGCCGCAGGTGTCGCAGTCAAAGCCGTATTTTGCGCGGTCGTAGCCGATCTCGCGGATGACCTCGCGCGCGATGCGCGGAATGTCGACATAGCACTCGGTGCTTATCTCGCCCATGATGTGGACAAGGCCGGTGGAGACGGTGGTCTCGCAGGCGACGCGCCCCTGCGGATCCTTCTCAAGGATGGCGTCGAGCACGGCGTCGGAGATCTGGTCGCAGATCTTATCGGGATGTCCCTCGGTCACGGATTCGGATGTGAAAAAGTAATGGCTCATTTATATTTCCTCCTTTGTTTTTTACAGAACATTGATTTGAGAGCAGTAAAAGGGCAGAAAAAAGCTCCGTCGACCGACGGAGCATAAAGTCTGCATAAAAGCCTCATCTTTCGTATCACCGCCGGATTTGGCACCTTGCATACGCAGGTTGCCGGGCTTCACAGGGCCGTTCCCTCCACCGCTCTTGATAAGGTGTTCAATTGTACTGTGATATTATAACAGGTTTTCGCGCCGTGTCAATAGCCGGGGCGGGGGAATTTGACAACCGCGCGGCGGCACGGCTTGCCAAACGGGGAACGATAGTGTATACTAATTACAATCAACAGCGGCAGGTTGGTGTCAGTCAGCCCCATTGTTGTAGTTCCCTCACAGTTCTTGGTATGGTAAAACCGGATATCTGCTAAAGCTCCGGCCGAGGCGGTTGTAGTTCCCTAGCAGTTCTTGGTATGGTAAATCTACGGATGCAGTGAACCGGATAAAGTGCTCGTTGTAGTTCCCTAGCAGTTCTTGGTATGGTAAATCGTATAATCTCTATCACAAATGGTTCCATATGTTGTAGTTCCCTAGCAGTTCTTGGTATGGTAAATCAATAATGACCAAAGATAACACCCGGCCCCCGTTGTAGTTCCCTAGCAGTTCTTGGTATGGTAAATCTAAGCGCATTGTTTACACCTGTATGGAACACGTTGTAGTTCCCTAGCAGTTCTTGGTATGGTAAATCACTTGAGAGCGTTGTAAGCGGAAATGTCTCGTTGTAGTTCCCTAGCAGTTCTTGGTATGGTAAATCACGCGGACCATGTCACATTTCCGTATATCAGTTGTAGTTCCCTAGCAGTTCTTGGTATGGTAAATCCACGCGAGAAGTGGAGTTGCCCGCCAAGGAGTTGTAGTTCCCTAGCAGTTCTTGGTATGGTAAATCGTAAAGGAGTGATTCATCTTGAGAGCCACAGTTGTAGTTCCCTAGCAGTTCTTGGTATGGTAAATCGGTTCAAATGGTGATAATTATATCACTGATGTTGTAGTTCCCTAGCAGTTCTTGGTATGGTAAATCGTCTTGCGGTCGTTCGCTCATTTCTTCACGGTTGTAGTTCCCTAGCAGTTCTTGGTATGGTAAATCCTCCCAAAGTCGATCCCGGCGCTGTTGTGAGTTGTAGTTCCCTAGCAGTTCTTGGTATGGTAAATCCTTGAGGAACTGCAGGTCCTCGCCCATATAAGTTGTAGTTCCCTAGCAGTTCTTGGTATGGTAAATCTTATAGCGATAATCAGCCCAAGCTTCTTGAGTTGTAGTTCCCTAGCAGTTCTTGGTATGGTAAATCCAGACAACACGGCATAGTCAACAGAAGTGACAGTTGTAGTTCCCTAGCAGTTCTTGGTATGGTAAATCGCGCTTTGCCTTCCCCACAGAAAGGTTCAGTTGTAGTTCCCTAGCAGTTCTTGGTATGGTAAATCCCGTACTTCTTGCTCTACTCCTAAGTTTGTGTTGTAGTTCCCTAGCAGTTCTTGGTATGGTAAATCACGCCCGGCGTTTATGGAGACTTTACTCAGGTTGTAGTTCCCTAGCAGTTCTTGGTATGGTAAATCTTCTTTCCAATGTTCCCAGCAAAGGCGATTGGTTGTAGTTCCCTAGCAGTTCTTGGTATGGTAAATCTGTTTCCAATGCTCCCAGCAGAGGCGCGACGTTGTAGTTCCCTAGCAGTTCTTGGTATGGTAAATCCGAGTAGAATCATCATCGCCGGATGCCTGAGTTGTAGTTCCCTAGCAGTTCTTGGTATGGTAAATCTTATGCCGAAGAGCACCCTGATCTTATTGATGTTGTAGTTCCCTAGCAGTTCTTGGTATGGTAAATCTGGTATCCGAAAACATCATCACTCTTAGTCGTTGTAGTTCCCTAGCAGTTCTTGGTATGGTAAATCTAATGGCATACAAATTTCGGACAAACATCAGTTGTAGTTCCCTAGCAGTTCTTGGTATGGTAAATCTGTTGCTTCCTCCTCATTGGTCACACCAAGTGTTGTAGTTCCCTAGCAGTTCTTGGTATGGTAAATCCGTAGACCTGTCTTTGTAGTTTAATTTTATGTTGTAGTTCCCTAGCAGTTCTTGGTATGGTAAATCTGACTGCGGAAAAGGAGCCCTGAAATCAATGGTTTCAGGGCTCCTTTTTTTATAAAAAGCCTGTGCCGCCGCGGCAAAAATGTAAAAAATTCCATTTTTCAGAAAACACTGAGAACCTCGCTCTCGAAGGGCTCGTCCGCGGGCGAGAGCCCACCAAGCAGAATTTCGATACTCTCGTATTGCTTCTCGGTAATGACGAGCATCCGTATCGCTCCGTTTTTCGGCAGACGGTCGCGCAGGCGCTCACGGTGCTTGTCCACGGCGTCAGTCCCGTTGCACACGCGGGCGTATACGGAGTATTGCAGCATATGATAACCGTCCTTGAGCAGGAAGTTCCTGAATTTCGTGGCCTCTCTACGCTGCGTCTTTGTCTGCACAGGCAGGTCAAAAAATACGATCATTCTCATAAACTTATTCATACCGGTGCTGTTCAAGCGCAAGCAGCTCCGGGAGGAGAAGCCGGGGCTGCTTTTCATCCAGTGAACGCAGCAGACTCTGCACGAGCCTGTCTATCGCGTATGCGGTGCTGTGGTGCTGGGAATCGGAAAGAATGTCCAGATTCAGTGCACCGAAAAGCAGACGCTTTTTATCGAGACTGAGTTCATCCTCGGGGCGGAAAGAGGAGAATACAAGAAGGTCGATCAGCGGACGGAATGGCTCTATCAGGTCATCGGCAAGGTTAAATGCGTTCATCGAGCTTTCATGGTGTATTCCAAAGACGGGCAGCAGACCATGTACTGCCAGAGAGCGGGCAATACTGCCCCTGATGATGGCATAGCCGTAATTGAGCGCGGCATTGTATATACAGTCATTCCCGCGAGTGAAGCCCTCCCCGAAGAGAACGGGGAAATAAAAGCGCGCCGCGGCGGCTTCCACGTTCCCGATATCACCCGAACGGACGCGCTCTGCCATTGCTTTTAAGGTCTGGCAGTCATGCTCATTTCCGCAGTATTTCAGGCAGAGCGCCTGATTGGTGATCTTTGCCTTGACTATGGCCTGCCACATCCGCTTTTTCAGCGGTTCGCCCGCCGCAAGCTGCTTTTCGATGACGGCGGCCTGACGGCTGTGCTGCATGAATGGGGTGAGGACTGTGCAGGGTAAATGCTTTTCGTCGCAGGTAAAAACGCAGCAGCCGCACTCTCCAAGAGCGGAGAGCGCGGCTGTTGTTATCGTTGTCTGCCGGTTTTCAAGCAGCAGCGCAGAGATATCCTCAAGCGCGGCGCTGTGTTCGGTATCGGTACGGATCACAAGCTGGCTGTTCTTCACGGAGATATGCGCAGGATTTTCGACAATAATGTTTCGAAATGCCATGTTCAACCTCTCTTTTTATAAAACGGCTGTCTGGGTTCCTTCCCTACGGCGTGGTATGTACCGAGAACATCCACGGTGTATTTTTCTAAGTTCTCAAGAGTCTTTATCCCAATTCCACGTGCTTTGTAGCTGTTGTCGTGGTTGATCGCGGCAAAGCTTGCAGAGCTGATGTCCGCTCCCTTGAAGTACAGAAGCTCTGACTTCACGCAGTATTCCGGCGGCAGTGTGCTGTCCGGCTGGGAAAGCTTCAGAGTGAGCGTCTTTCGGCTCGTTGCTTTGAACAGATCGTTCGGATAGAGCGAGAAAATGAAATCCCTGTTATCCATCACTTTCCATTTGTCATACGGCTTGAATGCAACGCACGCTCTGTTCGGCAGCTCAGGCTTCAGCGTATCGGCAACGTAGATGGGGACGAAGTAGTAGCCCTCGCCCTCAACGCGGAACACATCTACTCGCACCATGCTGTCGTTATCTGCCGCGCCGCTGCCGCCAAGGATCGGGACGGACATTGTGCTCGGCTCGCATATCTTCACCTTGTTGACGACCGGGCCGGGCGTGCCGTCACTCTTCGGCTTATGGAAGGGCTCGATGAAGGCCTTTTTCCCGTCTCCGCCGTGGGCGATGAGCTGCTGCTTCAGCGCTTCATACAGCAGGCGGTCGCTCTGCGGCATATAGTAGTTCGCGATCTCGCCGTCCTTATCGAGCTTCAGCTCGGTAAGCGGTTTCTTGACGACGAGGAAGCCGTCATCAAGGGCGGCGGGGCTTTTGATCGTTTCCTTGTGCGCAGCGCCCGTGACCTTGCGCCTCGGCATGCGCGAGACAAACATCGGACGCAGCGGCACCTCAGGATCGCCGTAAAGCGGCAGGTTCAGCTCACGGAGATTTTTCATCGGATCGCTTGTCAAGCGGCCTTCAAGCTCCTTGCGGAACTGCGGCCAAGGATACGGGAAGCGCTCGATCACCTCGCCGGTCTCAGGGTCGACCTCAACAGTGCTGCTTTCGTGACACCTGCTGTACCTGCTGACGCGCTGGATCAGACCGTCCGTTGTGCAGGCGATGACGAGCGCGTCAACGGCATGGTGAGTATCGCCGTTCGCGCGGA
Organism: uncultured Oscillospiraceae bacterium; assembly: GCA_934591725.1. Taxonomy (GTDB): domain Bacteria; phylum Bacillota; class Clostridia; order Oscillospirales; family Oscillospiraceae; genus Limivicinus. The sequence goes on along the minus strand of CAKTPR010000019.1, from coordinate 2,433 downwards.
GCTTCCTGATGCCCCAGCGCTTGCGCAGGTATGACGTGACAGCTCCGTTTACCGCGGTCACTCTTTTCTTTCGCTTATCCGACGGCGCAAATTCCAGATTATCGTTCAGATAATTCATGAGGAAGCTTGACATTGTCTTTGTATCCTGAAGGTTCCGCTCAATGAACCTGCTGCGGTCTGCGTCGCTTATCTCCTCTTTGAGCAGATTTCTGCGCTTCTTCTGATCCCTCACGGCTGTGTTGACCCATACGATGAAGTCGTCGCGCCGTTTACCGCTCAGATATTGCAGCGGCAGGCGGTTGCTTTTTTCGCGGTTCTCCTTTGAGAGGACAAGCACCTTGTTTCTGCGGCTGTCGTCAAAGCTGATGCTGTAAGGTATGATATGGTCGATCTCCGCATAGCCCTCGTCGAACAGGTTTTCAATCGGTATCGCTTTCAGCGAATAGGCGCAGCGCCCGTCCTGCTCCTGCCAGAGAAGATACTTCAGCAGATCCTGCCCCGTGGGCTGGGTCTTGCCAAGCTCCCTGATCTGCTCCATAACGCGCTCATTCTGCGCGGCGTTCGCGTCCATTTCCTTTTTGAGTCTGCCGCGTTCCTGAAAATCCTTTGCCATTTCACGCGCAAGCTCAATGTTTATGAATGTGGGGCTGCATCCGCGCTCACGGATGATCGCGTTGACGACCTTCACCGTCTGCGATACCGCGCGGCGTACCACCGGGCTCGTTACTGGCTCCAGATCATCAGGCGTGATGTGCAGGAGCCGCGTTCTGCTTTCTGCGTCGTGCGCCTTGAAGTTGTACCCCGCCGCAGCGCAGGCGTCGTTATACTTCATACCCTGTTCAAGATAAGGGATAAGCTTGTCACAGGCCTTTACGGAGAGATGACCGAACTTTGAGAAGCTGCCTATTGTGAGCGCAGTGTTCAGCTCATCCTCTGTCAGCCCGGCATTTTCAAGCCCCGCGCGTATCGACTTTTCTGTTTTATATGCTGTCAGCGCGTAAGCGATCGCATTGCGTTTTTCGCGGCTCATGCCGTTTATATAGCCCTTGGAGAGCTTGTCAAAAGCGCGGCGCAGCTCGTGATATGCTTTCAGAAAGCTGAATTTCTGCTTGCGCTCCGATGCTTCCTGCGTTTCGTCCGCGCGGTAATACACAAGGTTGAAGGTCTGTGACGGCGAGAGCTCAAGCGCTTTGCGAAGCTTTGCAAAATCCAAGGCCTCGGTCTTGTGCGCAAGCTCAACGATCAGCGCCCGCTGCGCATCGTCGAGCGGGACGGATGCTCCGCCCTCCACTATGCGGATATTGTTTATCCGCGTCAGCAGATTGAAGTATTCAAACGAGTAGCAGGCCTTTGCCGCCCGCGGCTCGTCAGGATCGAGTGTGCATTTACCTATCATCTTTTCGATCTGATTGCCGCCGTATGGACTGTCCCCGCCGGGGCCTTCGTCAAAGGAGCGCTGGCTGAGGAGGATGCCGAGATACTCTTCCTCTGTTTCCTCCGCGGCAAAGGGCATGCCAAATGACCGCTGGGCGGCAAAGATCATCTTTGCCTCGGCTTCGACCATGCCGCGGCTGACTGTTGAAATATAGCTGCTTCCCTTGTTGCGCTTGTGCTCTGAGTATTCCTCCGATTTCAGGAACATTTCAGCAGCGGTGCGGTAGCCGTTTTCACGCATCCGCTCAGCGTTTTTGCTCACCGCAGATAAAAGCTCCCCGTCCTCCTTTGACGCTTCGGCTTTGCGGTTTGAACGGAAGCCTCTGCGTTGGGAAAGGTGTATCAGTATCCGCGCAAATTCCTCCGCCGTTACGCTTTGATCCAGGGCACGGACACGGAGTGCGTATATATCCTCAAGCTGCCCGTCAAAAAGAGTATCAAGGCTGTCCTGCGTGAGAATACCGCGCCTGACGAGCATGGCGCGAATACGCTCATTCCGGTGCCTGTGACGGCGCAGCCTGCGGCGCATGCTGCGCGCCTCCCGCCTTGGCAGCGCAAGGGAGGCACCGTCTTTGGGGTTCTCGGCAGCATCGAATATGCGTGACCCCATATTTATTATTCCGTAGGGCGATTCATTGTTATCAAGCGCGACGACAGCCCAGCCGACAGATGCTATACCTATGTCAAGACCAATCCCGTATGAAAGCATTGCGGAGCCTCCTGTATCTGTATTTTTCTATATAAAGAGATGACGCCCCGCAGAAACGGGGCGTCAGAGCTCTGCGGTACTAAGACCTTATCATAGTAACCTGCGCAGTTCTTGGTATGGTAAATACCACTTTTATTATAGAGTAAGAGCATGAAAAAGTCAATGCCGTTTTACAGATATTTACCATTTGTAGGAAGCACGGTCGAACTGCCACCCAATTACCCCTTGCCTTAAAAACGGCTTTATGGTATGCTGACAGGTAGTGAACGGCGCATGAAAACAGTACAGAC
>CAKTPR010000018.1 GCA_934591725.1 uncultured Oscillospiraceae bacterium | reverse complement strand
AATCCCCACGCGATAAAGACAGAGAAAGAACCGTTTTTGGATATGCAGTATTCAGCAAAGCTGACGCTGCCGCCGATGGCGTCGGTAATGTTCAGCTTCAAACCAAGGAGGAAGAAGAATGAAAAAGGAATTTCGTGATCTGCTCCGTGAACACGGGCGTGATACTCTGCCAAATGTTCTGCTCGTCTCAGCCGAATGTGCGCCGCTCTCAAAGACCGGCGGGCTGGCGGACGTTGTGGGCACGCTCCCGAAGTCGCTTGCCAAGCTCGGCATCGACGCGAGAGTCATCACCCCTTACCACCGCTGCATAAAGGATAAATACGCCGACAAGGTCGAGCATATGTTCTATTTCTATGCAAAGCTCGGCTGGCGGCAGGAGTATGTCGGGATAGAAAAGCTCGTGCTCGACGGCGTGACGATATATCTTGTCGACAATGAGCAGTATTTCGGCGATAAGATATACCGCGGCGGCAACCCTGAGGGCGAGCAGTACTCGTTCTTCTGCCGCGCGGTGCTCGACGCGATACCGAACCTCGGCTTCGATGTGGACGTTGTCCACTGCAACGACTGGCACACGGCGATGATCCCGATGCTTGCGCGCACACAGTACCGCGGCGCAAAGCAGGAGCAGATAAAGTACCTGCTGACGATACATAACATCGCGTTTCAGGGCAAGTTCGGCTTTGACTTCGTGCAGGATATGCTCGATGTCGACAGCCGCTACTATACGCCGGAGTTCATGGAGCTCAACGGCTGCGCGGACTATCTCAAGGCCGGCTGCGTCTTTGCCGACAGGATAAACACCGTCAGCCCCAGCTACGCCTCCGAGATAAAAATGCCCTACTACGCCGAAGGGCTCGAAGGCATACTCAACGCGCGCTCGGCGCAGCTCACGGGCATCATAAACGGCATTGACAAAAAGGTCTATAACCCGCACGGCGACGCGCTCCTGCCCGCGCGCTACGACCGCGGCCACCTGAAGGGCAAGGCCGTGTGCAAGGCGGAGCTTCAGGCACGCATGGGTCTTGAGCAGAGAGCGGATGTGCCGCTGTTTGCGATGGTCACGCGCATGACCGAGCAGAAGGGCTTTGACCTTGTCGCCTGCGTGCTGGACGATATAATGTGCCGCGAGGATATGCAGTTCATGCTGCTCGGCTCCGGGGACGAGCGCTTTGAAAACTTCATGCGCTCGGCAGAGGGACGCTATAAGGGCAGGCTCTGCGCCTACATCGGTTACAGCGAGGAGCTGTCGCACCTCGTGTATGCGGGCAGCGACTTTTTCCTGATGCCGTCACGCTTCGAGCCCTGCGGCCTGAGCCAGATGATCGCGATGCGCTACGGCTCGGTGCCGATAGTTCGCGAGACAGGCGGCCTGCGCGACACGGTCACGCCCTACAACCGCTTCACCGGCGAGGGCAACGGCTTCTCCTTCGCAAACTTCGATGCCTGGGAGATGCGCGACACGATGCGCCTTGCGATGGACTGCTATAAAAATGAGGAGATCATGAGCGGACTTATCACCCGCGCGATGCAGGCCGACTTCGGCTTTGAGCGCTCGGCGATGGAGTACGCGAAGCATTATATATGGATGCTGTAAGCGAGAGAAAGGTAAAGGTCTGGTTCGGCGGCTGTTACAGAGAGCAGTGGTCGGAGAACTATATACTATCAATAATATACGAAAACCGCCGCTGTGTTGAGGCAGTGCCGGGCGAGGGAGGATGGCTGCCCGCGGGCGGAGATGAGGAGCTGTGCAGACAGCTCCTCTCGCCTGACTGCCCGGAGCTTATGCGGGAATACTTCCAGGCGGCGGCGACGGTGTACGACGCTGTGCGCGAGTGCCTGAGAGCGGGACTCAAGCGCGACCGGCTCGCCGAGTTCCTGCACGGGGAGTGTAACCCCATTGCCGCGCCGGAGCTTATGCGCCTGCTGATGGACGACTGCGGTTTCCCTCTTATAGAGGCCTACCGCGTGACGGCCTCCTGCTGCCTTGACCTTCGCGCCGCGTCCGTGCAGCCGCAGGAGCTTTATCAGTACCAGCCGCGCACGGCGCACGTCGTGAGTGTGCTGCGCCAGACCGCCGGGAGCGTACCGGCGCTGTCCTACGACAGCCGCATGCCGGAGTTCAGAAGCCCCGGCGGCGCGATCGAAGGCGGGAGCACCCTGCGCCTTGCGTTCAGACGGCTCGGCGGCACGGTGAAGAGCGCACACCTTGAACTCTGGGGCGACAATATGGAGCACAGCTGCTCTATGGAAAACGACGGGGATATATATTATGTAAACCTCACGCTGCCCGAAGAGCCGCAGGCGCTCTGGTACGCGTTCTATATCGAGACCGATCACAGCGCGCAGTGGCTCTGCCCGGACGCGACGGGCTATACCGGCAGGCTATGCTCAAGCCGCGAGTCGGGCTTCCGGCTGACGGTGTACAAAAAGGGCTTTGAAACCCCGGCGTGGTTCAGAAAAAGGGTGATGTACCAGATATTCCCGGATCGTTTTGCCTTCTCGAACGACGGCACGGCGGAGACGGGTATAGAGTACCACAAGCGCCTCGGACAGACGCCGGAGCTGCACGCGAGCCTTGATGAGCCTGTCCGCTGGCAGCCGCGCAGCTGGGAGAAATCATACAGCCCCGATGATTTCTACGGCGGGACGCTGAAAGGCATCGAGCAGAAGCTGCCGTATCTCAAGGAGCTCGGCATTGGCGTTGTGTACCTCAACCCCATAGTCGAGGCGCGGTCGAACCACCGCTACGATACCTCGGACTATTCGCGCCCCGACCCGATACTCGGGACGATGGAGGACTTCGAGCACCTGTGCGCGGAGGGGGAGAAGCAGGGGATAAGGTTCATTCTCGACGGCGTGTATTCCCACACCGGCGCGGACAGCCGGTACTTCAACCGCTGCGGCAACTATGGCACGGAGGGTGCCTGTCAGGGCGAGAGTTCTGAGTTCTACTCATGGTACGACTTCCGGCACTTCCCGGATGATTACCGCTGCTGGTGGGGCTTCAAGGATCTGCCGGAGGTAAACGAGCAGAACCCCAAGTGGCAGGACGACATCGTCACCGGAGACAAGAGCATCGTCAAGCACTGGCTGCGCCACGGCGCGGCGGGCTGGCGGCTCGACGTGGCGGACGAGCTGCCGGACGCGATACTCGCGCTCATCCGCGGAGCTGCAAAGAGCGTGAAGCCCGACGCGCCGATCATCGGCGAGGTCTGGGAGGACGCGGTAACAAAGGAGAGCTACGGCTCGCGCCGCAATTACGCGCTGGGCTATTCGCTCGACTCGGTGATGAACTACCCGCTGCGCTCGGCGGTGCTGAGCTTCATGCACGGCTGGTCGGACGCTTACGGGCTGCGTGATTTTCTTGTTTCGCAGCAGATGAATTACCCGAAGCCGCTGTACTATTCGCTTATGAACCTGCTGGGCTCGCACGATGTCGACCGTCTGCGCACAGCGCTTGCGGCGGACAGAAACCTGCGCGAGCTTTCACGCGAGGATCAGCTGAGATATGAGTTCAGCGATGAGTCACTCTCCCGCGCGCTGCGGCAGGAGCGGCTGTGCGCGACGATACAGTTCGCCATACCCGGCGTGCCGAGCATCTACTACGGCGATGAGCAGGGCATGTGCGGTGTGTGCGACCCCTTCAACCGCCTGCCCTTCAAGGAGGGCGAGCAGGAGCTGCACGACTGGTACGCGCACCTTGCGAATATGCGCAGCTCCGCTGATGCGCTTTCCACGGGACACGCGCAGTTTATGGCGGCGACGCGGGACGTGCTGCTTATCTTGCGCTGGACATCCGACGGGCGCGACGCCTTCGGCGACGCAGCGGAGAACGGCGCGTACCTTGCGGTTATCAACCGCGGCGCGGCAGAAGTGCGCTATCGGGCTGATTGCTCCGCTGCGGGCTGCGGTATCGTCGAGGGCACGGCAGAGCCGGTGAGCGCGGAAATAATACTGATAAAATAAAAGAGGTTACAGAGATGCTGCAAAAGCGGTATCTCTGTAACTTTTTGTCATAAAAAGACTGCGTTTTCTTAAGATTGTCTAATAATTAGGTATTATAATGTGCTTGAAAATAAATCGTCAATATGGTATCATAACACTGTATATGCAGTCCTGAGACACGGACGGCAACAACATATTGAACACGTCAATATCATCATCGCCGCAGTTATGGTACCAGCGGCGGGAAGAGGAGACAAGCTATGATAAAACTCAGAAAGCTTCTGGCATGCCTGATGATCGTGTGCATGGCGTTCAGCCTGATGCCGCTCGCGGCGTTTGCGACCGAGGGCGAACCCTGCACGCATGTGTGGCAGGATGGCGGCGAGGGCACGCATATATGCACCGAGTGCGGCGAGGAAGCCGGGCACAGCTTTGAAGAGGGCGTCTGCACGGTATGCGGCGCGGAAGAACCGGCCGATCCCAATGCTGAGGCGGCAAACAACGCGCCCGCGGAGCCCGCAGATGAAGAGGGTGGCGCTGCTGAAGAGACATATGCCGCGCAGATCGGTGAGAATGGGTATGCGACTCTTGCGGAAGCACTGGCCGCGATGCAGGACGGCGATACCGTCACGCTGCTTAAAGACGTGGAGGAGAGCTTTACCCTTGAAACTAACGGTACGATCGATCTCAACAATAAAACTTTAATCGGTGAGATCATAATTAAGGCAGACGTTGTTTTTCGCACCGGCGAGATCGCTCAGAAAAGTGGGCAGGCAACTGATGCCGTGGTGCTTATCAATAGCGGCAGTCTGAAGCTGGAGGACACGTATATTAATGCTGGAGAATACGGCGGCATATTAGTGGACTCGGCAGAAACAGTCTCAGTTGAGCTCGCGGGAACCGTAACTTCATCGCAGTATGGCATAATGCAGAGCGAAAGCAGCACCGGAACGCTCAATGTCACGAGTGATCCTGCTTCGGGTATCAGCGGTACTAAGTACGGCGTTTATATAAGAAACGGCTCATACACGGCACGTACCACGGACGAGGATACCAATGATCTGAATGTACGCAGCAATGGGACAGCGATCAAAATAGATAAAGGAAGCCTTTCCATTTCCGGCGACAAGGGAAGCTTTGAAGGAGCACTTGAAATAGCCGAGGGAGTGACCTGCAGCATCACCGGCGGCAGCTTTACTGAGAAGCCGAGCGTTGACAAGGGCTATCTTGCGGTGTACGACGAGGCAACAAAATTTTATAATGTTGTGCCCGGAGTGGTTGTCAACGGCGTGACCGTCTTGGTCAATGTGACGGGCGGCGATAGCAGTGATGATAGTGATACTATTGGAAGCATTTCCTGCGGGAAAGACGCGATCGACACGAAAAAGCTGCTTGAAGCCTCGGGACTCACATTTGAGAACAACGACACAGTGACGATAACGGTCAGACCTGTGGTGAATAAAGTGGCACAGGATGGGCTAAAGTATATTGAATATTCCATTTCGCCTAAGGCAGAGATCAATGTAATAAGAGATGGGGCGCAGGCAGCGAATAAGACGATCGCTGTCACCAATGCCATGCTCAGCGGCGAGCTCACCGTTGCTGTTAAAAAGGATGCCACCTTTGACATACAAAAAATAGCACATATCCATGACGACCGCAGTACGAGCATATACACGCGCGGCGACGTTGAGTCGATCTCAAATTTCCGCGTGTATGAAGAGTATAACGAAGTGCGCTTCAAGGTCACGTCGTTCAGCAACTTTGCCATGTATGCGTATGAGCTCGTATGTGAGGTTCTCGATGACAAGGGAATCACTAAGGGCTATTATGAAAGCTTTTCCGCGGCGCGGGACGCTATTAATATCACATATGATGCCTCTGACGCTGGCTGGACTATTAAGCTGCTGCAGAACGCGAGTGTCGAAGCAACTCAAGAGATCGTAAGTCCGTGGAAATGGACGATCGACCTTGCGGGGAATACGCTCAGCACAGACAGCTTTTATATAGCGTCGGGCAATGGAACACACAGCCTGACCATAAAGGACAGCTCAACGGCCAAGTCCGGAAAGCTCACCGGTATCGGAACGACCGCAGCGATCAATATAGGCGGCAACTGTGTCCTGACGCTTGAGAGCGGCACCATAGAGCACACAAGCGGAACTGCCGTTGCTCTGAAGGATAATAAAAACAAAAAGAGCGCGCAGCTCATCATGAATGGCGGTGCTGTGAATGGCACGACGGCGGTGACTGCATCCAGCGGCACCGTGACGATAAACGGCGGCGAGGTCACCGGTACGAACAGTACGGTTGACGGAGAGGCAGCGATCCTCGTGAACGACAACGTCACCCTGACAATTAAGGGCGGCAGTGTGACCAACGCGAATGGCAATGCCATTTCAATAAACGGCGTGAGCTCGCAGTTCACCATGTCCGGCGGTACGGTAAATGGCAGAACGAAGGGCGTTGACATGTACGGCGGAAGTGCGGAGATAAGCAGCGGTACCATAGAAGGCGGCACAGCCATAAATACCGTCGGCAGCAGCATAACGATCTCCGGCGGCACGTTCGACAGTACGACTGCGGATAAGGAAGTGGTCGCCGCTACGACCGGAAGCACGACGGTTGCAATTTCCGGCGGCTCGTTTGCACACGCAGTGCCCGCTGATCAGTGCGCGGACGGGTATATGCCCACGAAGGCGGATGCAAACGGCAGATACGGCGTTGAGCCCAAGGTCGAGCCTGTCGCCATGGCTCAGGACGCACTCGGCGTTAATAAGGGCGAGTTCGCGCAGATACAGGATGCGGTCAATGCAGCTGGCTTCGGCGGCAAGGTCACGCTCCTCCGGGACAGCGCGCAGTATGCCAATGTCACCGGTATAAGCGTGTTTGACGGTGCGGGCTGCCGCATGAAGAGCTTGACCGTACAGTCCACAGCGACGGTCAAGGTAATGAACCTCCGGGCGGATGTCATTACTGTCGGCGCAAACGCAGATGTCAAGATCAGCAGCGGCTGGTACCGCACGCACACCGGCAGCGGCACATATTCCATCTCCGGCGGCGTGTTCGGCGACGAGGTAACGCAGGAGCAGTGCGCGCTTGTTCCGGTCACTGGAAAGCTCTCCGGCACGGCAGCTAGCCTTACGAAGTATATCCCCGCGCAGAACACCGATCCCGAAACTAAGGATGCTTATCCCTACACCGTAGAGGTCGCTCCCGCACCGAGGATAACCGGGATCTCAAACAGCGCATATTTCCAGAAGAACTCCAACGGGACTCTCACGATATACACCGACGGTGACTATGACGAGCTGGTCAAGGCCGGTACTATCTACCGCTGCCTGCACGTATATAACGCCAACGGCACCGATCTTATAAGCTCGCGCTACTACACGGTCGAAGAGGACGCGAACGGCTATGCTGTCATCACGATCTCCAACGCCTTCCTTAGAAACCGTCCGACCGGGACTTACAGTGTGCAGGTGGACTTCACCACCGGCGTGACCCAGCTGGAGGATTTCAGAGTCGGTACCTCGCCCAAGACCGGCGATGAGAGCAACATCGGTCTGTGGATAGGCATCATGGCCTGCTCGGCGATCATCATCGGCTGCGGCGTGTTCGTGCTCGTCCACAAGAATAAGAAGAACAAGAAGTAAATAAACAAAAAAATTACCGTCCCGCGGGACGGTAATTTTTTTGACCTAATTTTATAACCCAAGCAGATTCAATAAGCCGCTGATGCCGACGGCAGTGTAGACGGCAAAGCCCATGCGCCTATCGTCAAGCTTATCGACAACGCGGTTGGCGATAAGAAAGCCGAGGAGGATGAACACCGAGCCGAAGAGGATCACCGGCAGCTCCGCCGCTGTGACTATGCCGTTTCTTATGCGCACATAGCTGCTCCAGATATTGTTCAGCAGAAACAGCGTCTCAATGGTCGCGAGGTATTCCTCCTTGCTGTCGGTATTGGCGAGGTAGTAGACCGCCATCAGCGGGCCGCCGACGGCAAACAGACCGCTGCACACGCCGGAGAAAATTATTGCCGCGGCGCTGACCCATATGCTCCACTTGCCGTGATCCTTCCCATGTAGGAAGAAATGGTACAGCGCCAGCAGGATAAGGAAGCCGCCGAAGCAGCGTTTGAGCAGCGCCTGATCGACATACGGCGCAAGCCTGATAGCCGCCGTTGCGACCGCGGCATACAGCAGTAGCGGAAGAATGACCTTGCGCAGATTTATGTGCTTGCGGTAGCGCAGCACCATCGCCGCAATGAGTGCGATGTTCATGATGCAGGAGACGCCCGCGGCCTGACTCAGTGGGTAATAAAACGGCAGCGCGATCATCAGGATAATTCCCGCGCCGAAGCCGCAGCTGCCCTGAACGGCACCGGATATGAGCGCGGCGAGCGCTACAATTAGATACTCAATCATTTTTCTGATCTCGACAATCTATTACAGAATGCGGATATTGTAGTCCGGTTTACCGGTATTGTCAACTTATGTATGGCGTTTTTTGAAATAGTATGCTAAAATATAATTTACTGTCTGAAAACCAAGGAGATGTACAGATGAATGATATAATTCTGCTCAAACTGGGCGAAATAGTCCTCAAGGGGCTTAACAGGAGAAGCTTTGAACAGAAGCTGACGGCGAACGTCCGCCGCCGCCTTGCACCGATAGGTAAGTTCCGCGTCTACTGCCTTCAGTCGATAATCTATGTCGAGGGCGAGGACGGAGCCGATATGGATACCGCGTTCGAGGCACTCAAGAAGGTGTTCGGCGTAATAAGTCTGACACGCGCCGCCGCCTGCGAGAAGGACAAGGACGCGATAGCAAAGCTCGCCATTGAGTATCTGCGCGAGGATATGCTGCGCGCGAAGAGCTTCAAGGTCGAGACGCGCCGCAGCGACAAGACTTTCCCGATGACGAGCATCGAGCTGAGCCAGTATGTCGGCAATGCCCTGAGCGACGCTTATGAGGATATCGAGGTCGATGTGCACGATCCGGAGCTTGTTGTCCACATCGAGGTTCGCGACCTTGCGGCATACGTACACGCCATGCCGGTACATGGCGCGGGCGGACTGCCGGTCGGATGCAGCGGCACCGCAGTGACGCTTCTCTCCGGCGGCATCGACAGCCCCGTGTCCACCTACATGATTGCAAAGCGCGGTGTGCATCTTATCCCGGTGCATTTCTTCTCCTTCCCGTATACCTCCCAGCAGGCGAAGGATAAGGTCATCGAGCTTGGCCGCCTGCTCACCGAGTACTGCGGGAAGATGACGATGGAGGTCGTGCCCTTCACGCACATTCAGGAGGAGATACGCGACAAGTGCCCTGAGGAGTATTTCACGCTGATAATGCGCCGCTTCATGATGCGCATCGCCGAGCAGATCGCCCAGCGCAGCAACGCCAAGGCCATCGTCACCGGCGAAAACCTCGGTCAGGTCGCAAGCCAGACCATGGAGGCCATGGCCTCCACGCAGGCTGTCATGACGCTGCCGATACTCCAGCCGCTTATCGGCATGGACAAGGAGGAGATAGTCGAGCGCGCAAGGCAGATCGGCACCTTTGAGACGTCCATACTGCCGTATGAGGACTGCTGCACCGTCTTTACCCCGCGCCATCCGAGGACGCGCCCGAAGATAAGCGAGGTCGAGCGCGCGGAGTCGAAGCTGGATGTCGACGCGCTTGTCGCCGAGGCAATCGAGGGAATCGAAAGGATAGAGCTGGATCATGAATAAGAGCTACGATACTGAGATAATCTCTGTCGGCACCGAGCTGCTGCTCGGCCACGTGACGAACACTGACGCGCGGGATATTTCGGAAATGCTCTCGAAGATCGGCATAAACGTGAAGTACCACACCGTCGTCGGCGATAACCCTGAGCGGCTGCGCAAGTGCGTGGAGACGGCGAAGAGCCGCGCGGACATTATCATCACGACCGGCGGCCTCGGCCCTACCTGCGATGACCTCACAAAGCAGATCCTCGCCGAAGCCTTCGGACGGAAGCTCGTCGAGAACAAAGCCGAGCGCGAGGGACTGTATGATTACATCCGCTACGGCAAGAAGTTCACCGACAATAATTTCACTCAGGCCATGCTCCCGGAGGGCTGCACGGTGTTCCACAATAACTGCGGCACTGCTCCCGGCTGCGGCTTTGAGAAGGACGGCAAGATCGTCGTCATGATCCCCGGCCCGCCCAAGGAGTGCAACGCCATGTTCCGCGAGAGCGCGCTGCCGTACCTGCGCAAGCTTTCGGAAGAGCTTATCGTGTCGCACTCGGTGCGCATCTTCGGCCTTGGCGAAAGCTCCGTCGACGATATCTTTGCCGAGGAAATGAACCGCATGACGAACCCAACCATGGCGCCCTACGCCAAGGAGTGCGACTGTCTTCTCCAGATAACCGCCAAGGCAAAGAGCGAGGCCGAGGCCGAGGAAATGATCGCCCCTGTGATGGAGCACGTGATGCAGCGTCTCGGCGATGTGGTCTACGGCGTGGACGTAGATTGCATCGAAGAGAGCGTCATAAAGCTGCTGCGCGAGAAGGGCATGACCTTCTCCGCCGCGGAGAGCTGCACCGGCGGTGAACTTGCAAAGCGCTTTACCGATATGCCCGGAGCGAGCGCGTTTTTCAAGGGCGGCGTTGTGACCTACACAAACGAAGCCAAGGCGAAGCTGCTCGGCATCGACCCGGCGCTTATTGAGGAAAAGGGCGCGGTGAGCTACGAGGTCGCGAAAGCAATGGCCGAGAATGTCCGCACATTGCTGGGGACAGATATAGGCGTCGGCGTGACCGGGCTTGCAGGCCCCGACGGCGACGGCGTGCACGAGGTCGGCACGGTGTTTGCCTCCATCGCGGTCGATGGCAAGACCTTTGTCAAGGAGCTGCACATGGGCGCTATGCGCACACGCAGCTTCATCCGCCGCATGGCAGGCAACCATATCTATGACATGATGCGCCGCTGGTTGAGTGAAATAAACGTTATGTAAACCAACAGAAATTCTATATAAGAACTACTAACAGGGTGCGGTATTTGAACCGCACCCTGTTAGCTTGAGTACTCTGCCTGCTATATCTGCTGACTGAAAAGACCGTGCTTTGTACAGTACCAGAGCAGAGTCCCGTGGGAGAAGAAAGGCAGCGTTGTCTCAAGTCCCCATTCGGGGTAAAGCTTCTTCACGATGAGCGTATCCCCGGTGAGGAAAGCGACAAAAGAGATATAGTGTTCCCGGCGCATCTCATGCGCTGAGCTTATGCACCATTCGCCGCCGCTTGTGTAAACGGAGAGTTTTTCATCCTCGGCGGCCTGCTGCGGCACAACGGCGCTGAGCGTTCTGCCGCAGCAGCTGACATCGGCCTCCTCCGTTGAGAACACAAGGTTCCCGCAGTCGGGACATACATAGAATTTCAGCTTTTTCATATTGCCGCGGCTCACTTCGTTTTCCTCCATTTCACCCCGGAACAGAGCTTCCATGTCCACTCCGAGAGCCTGCGAGAGCGGCGGGAACAGGGACAGGTCGGGCGCGCCGCAGCCGCGCTCCCACTTGGAGACGGCCTTATCGCTCACGCCTACGAGCTGCGCGAGCTCCGCCTGAGTCATGCCACGCCCGGTACGCAGAGAGCGGATGAGTCTTCCGGTTTTTATTTGATCCATAATGAGCACCTCCGAGGCACAGTGTAATGCGGGGTGACTGTTTTTTCAATGAACGCTCCGTAGAGCTTGTGCCGCATATATTAAATCAGCTCCGACTTACATCGGAGCTGATTAAGATTTCACAGCTTTTCTATCGCAAAGCGCATGACGAAGAAGTTGAGCGTCATGGTGATCGGGGTCACGATGATCTTTGATAGAATGGCGGAGTATCTGACGATCAGCGCGGTGGAAACATACGTGGTTATCAGAGAGTTTATCTTTGCCAGCAGCAGCGAAATGAGGATGATGAGCACTATCTGATAGGCGATATACACGCAGTATTTCCAGAAAAGCGGGATGCGGTGGTTGTCCCGGAAGACAAAGCGCGTGGAGAACGCGAACACAAAGCTTGCGCCGACGAGCGAGCTTATCATGTTGACGGCGGCAAGGTTTGAAACGCGTGTACTGAGCAGCGTGTATACCGTGAAATCGAGCAGCCAGCCAATTCCGCTCAGCCCAACAAAGCGCAGCGCCTGCATCAGCAGCGCGCGCAGCTTATTTGGCGCGGCACTCATAGCACGGCTCCTTTCCTGACGCAGAAGGTCTGGCAGCCGCTCGCGAGCGCGGCGGCAACGCCGGACGCGGAGTCCTCAAAAATGATGCACCGGCTGCGGTCGACGCCGAAGCGCTCGATCACCATGTTATAGCAGAAGGGGTCGGGCTTTGCATGAAGAACGTCCTCCTGAGTGACGACGGCGTCGAACAGCTCAGAAAGCGAGAAATGCTCAAGTATGCGCTCAACGTTCCGCCGTGTCGCGGTGGTGACGAGGGCAATGTAATAGTCTCCCTTGATCGCGCGGAGAATATCGACAAGGGGACGGTTCAGCTCGGCGGACTTCAGGCAGTCCGCGTAGAGCTCGGTCTTCCGCTCATGTACAGCCTCGGTAAGCTCCGCACTGCCGCCGACGAGGTCGGGGAGAAAATCACGGTAGCTCCTGCCGTCGCAGCAATTGGCGTAGTGCTCCTTCGTGAGGTCAAAGCCGTGCTCATTGAGGGCGCGCTTATAGGCCTCGAAGTTTGCGTTCATCGTGAACACGAGCGTGTTGTCGAGATCGACCATGGCAAGCTTAGTTTTTTTCAAAGCGGTTATAGACATCATTTGCGGCCATTACGAGCCCCGCATAGAACATCGGGGCGCGGCGGGCGTCCTTTCTCAGCTTGTACGGCATCAGGCGCAGCCAATGCACAAGCTCGTGATAAAATATGCTTCTGACCTCCTGCGGAGTGAAGTGCTCTTCAAAGTAACCCAGCAGGAAGGAATAGAGCCGGTCATATACGGCAGAGCGCGTATACACAAAGTCGATGCTGCTGCCGGAGACGGACACGGAATCGGTCTTCATCATGAACTCGTACCCGCCGTGCAGGGACTGCAAAAGCTTTGCATAGTCCAGAAAGCTGGACTCATGGATGTTGCCGGGGTTCGGGTCTATGAGGTAGAAGCCGCCGTCGCCGCCGGTGCAGATGATGTTTTCTATCGTGAGGTCGCCATGGATATCGCAGTAGGTATCCCCAGAAAAGACAGCGGCGAGATGCTCCGGCTCGAACATACCCATCAGGCGCGGCAGGTTCATGTATTCCTTGTGATTGATAGTCAGCATGTCATAAGACAGCAGCTCCGCCAGAGCTCTTGAACTCATGATGGAGCTCAGGTTATCCGTCACCTTGGCGGAAATATACCGGCTGATATGCTCTGCGTCGGCAGGGCGCGCGTTCAGCACATAGAGCCTGCCGCGCACGCTTTCGAGCAGCGACGAGAGAACGCGCTCCCCGGCCTGCACCGGGTGGGAGTGGATATACTGGAACATACATGAGCTGTCGCTCTCGTAGCGCATATCGTAGCAGCAGTATTCGCTGCCGCGCTCGCTGCGGATGACCTCGCACAGGGGAAGAGCGCCGCTGTGCGCCGTCAGCCAGTCGAGCTGCTCGGCAAGCTTTTTCCCGTCGGCGCCGAAAGCGTACTTGCGGTAGAACATTTCACTGCTGTCCATGCACAGCAGCGTCGAGGCGTTTGAACCGGAGGAGCAGTCGCGGATTATGCTTATCCCGCGGTTGAGCTCCGTGAGCTTACGCAGGAGCTCCGGGTGGTCGGCGCTGAAATAGTCGTCAAGGAAGCTGAGCTGATCCTTTTCGTCGAGCTGCGGGAGGATCTTGAGGTACCCGCCGTCCACCGAGCCGGTCTGCTTTTCGACCGTTGTGAAGGCTTTGGTGAGCGTCGCGGCGAACATTATCACCGACGGCAGCAGCGTGTATACCGCAAGCCACAGCTGCTCTTTCAGCACCGCCGAGCTTGATGCGGCGACCGTCAGCGCACTGAGGTCGAGACTGGAGCGCGAGAACAGCGACAGGATGATCTCAACAAGCGCATAATCCGACCCAAGCCGCTGCATGAACGCGGCAAACAGCGCGTATGAGCCTATGTAGAACACCCACATCCCGACCGTCCCGGCGAGGATCGCAGCAAAGTTCATGCGGCGGATGTCCCGGAAGGTGTTTATGAGCGTCCAGAAAAAGCGCTCGCCCTTGAGCTTGATATGGTCATTGAACACGGAGCAGAGCTTGAGCGTGACGCGCTTTATGGCGGAGGAGAAGAGGTTCGCCATGAGCAGCAGCACGAGCACCGCGGCGGCGGCGATATAGTAGAAGCGCGCGGATTCACGCGCCGCGTCTCTTCCGACGTTTGAAAACGCAAGCACCGCGAACAGCAGCGCCACGACGATGAGGTCGAGAAAACGGTCGAGGATGACCGTCGCGAGCGAGAAGCCGATGCCGTTTTTCATGCGCTTGCCGGAATAGTACGCCCTGAAAACATCGCCGAGCTTGAACGGTACAAAGAAGTTGAGCGCATAGCCGAGCGCCATGGAGCGCAGCAGCGCCCCGGCCGGAGGACGCTCGTATATCTTAATGAAGCAGCTCCAGCGCATGAGACGCAGCGCGTGCCCCACCATGAGCAGGACTATGGAGCAGACGAACAGAAAGACCGTCACGGCGCGTCCACCTCTTTGAGCCGGCTGTCCGCAGCGGCGGCCGCGTATTCCTCAGGAGTGCCGAAGGAGATATGCAGGTCTGTCTCGAAAATTTTGACGTCCGCGCCGCCGTCGATAAGGACGTTATAAACGCCGCTCATGAAAAATTCCTCATAGCTGCATGAGGTCAGATACTTTTCTGCCGCCGAAACAAAAATTTCCGGCTTGGAGAAGTAATACGCGCCGCAGATGGCGTGTGTGCTCACGGCCTGTTTCTCTACCGTATAGAGGACGCGGCCCGCCTCGTCAAGCTTTGCGAAGCTGTATTTCGGCACGTCGGAGGTGAAGGTCAGGAGCGCCGCGTCGGGCGCTGAAAAATCCCCGGCAGCGCAGAAATCATAAAAGTCACGGCAGACAAACATATGGTCACAGTCGTTAAAGAGCAGGGGAGCGCCGTCGTCCAGTCCCTTGACGCCCTCAAGGCAGGTCATGACCGCGCCGGGGAGGACTTCGGGAATGACGACTATCCTTGCCTGCGGATAGTATTCCTTTATTTTCCTGTCTATCTCAAATTGGTCTATATGCTCCTGAAGAACGACGAAGCTGATGTCCGCAACGTCGACAAACTTCATGACCGACTGCGCCGACCAATAGAAAAACGGCTTGCCGTTAAGCTCAATGAGCGGCTTCGGCATGGAGTACCCGTCCTTGAAAAAGCGGTAGCCGCGCCCGCCCATCGGCATGATGAGGTGAAGCTTTTTCATTATTTGCCCTCCCATTCAAAGACCGGCTGCGCGGTGTAGGCGGAGATGACCTTGTCGCGGTATTCCCCGTCGAGGAACGCGCGCTTATTGAAGGTGAAGTTCATGAGCATGCGCAGGGTCTTTGTCGCCTGGCTGAACATCTTCACGTTGCTGACCTGATCGTCCTCGCGCCAGCTTATCGGGAAGAAGCGCAGCGACTGACCGAGCGGCCCGGCGGCAAGCAGCATATAGCAGTTGAACATCAGGTTATCCTTGAAGCGGAGATAGTACCGGCTGCGCAGGGAGCTGACCTTATACATATTGAGCCCCGAACCGAGGTCGAACACCATGCGCCCCGCGCCGATGGAGAAGAGCAGATCATACACGCGGTTTCCGAAGGTGCGGAATCTGGAGTAGCCCTCAAGGCTCGAACCCTTCATAAAGCGCGCACCGAGGAAAGAATCATACTGAGCGTATTCGCGGCTTCTGAGGTAGGGCAGGAGATTTGCGATGCTGCCCTGATCGTCGCCGTGGAGAACAACAACATAGTCGTAAGCGTTATTGAGCGCGTAGTCAAAGGCGACCTTGTGGGAGCCGCCGAGACCGTAGTTCTCATCATTGCGCAGGAGCGTGACCGGGACGGCGGGGCGATTGGCCTTGAGCCATTCCGTCACAGCCTGCTCGCCGTTATCGGTGCTGCGGTTGTTGACGACGATGACAGCGGAAATATATTCGCATACGGTCTTGTCGAGCTGGGCGAGCACCCTGACTATCTGCTTTTCACAGTTATACATAGGGATGAACAAAAGTATCTTATCCACGGTATTCTCCTTTTCTCCGCCAAATTGAGACAAGTATCATTATATAATGCTTTCGGTCTTAATGCAAGCACAAGGCTTGCATTAAGCGGCATTTCAGAGTATACTAACTGCGCAGAAAATCAACGAAAAAGAACGAGACTTACACATAGGTGGGGAACAAAGTGGCAACAAAGCTTCTTTCTGAATATAAAGTGGAGAAAAAGCACCGGATCATCGGCGCTTTTGCGCTCATATACTGGCTGCTCAGCTTCTGGTGGGAGCGCTTCGCGTTTTATGAGGGCGCGGCTGAGGCAAGACCCGTGACGCATGTCGTCATAAAGCTGCTCACGCTTATTACGGTATACCTTCTGGCGCTGTTTTTCACGAACGCCGTGCAGGGCTTCAAAGCGCGCAGCGCCGCGGCACAGACGCTCATGTTCGCGCTGCCGCTGTTTATTATCGTGACGGGCTTCTGGGCCATCAGCGGCGCTTACCCGTTCACCGTGGGCGATCAGTTCAATATCCTTGAGTCCGCGCGTTATTATGAGACGATGAAGGGCTTCTTCAATTATTGGACGATGTACATACCCATGGTCGCAATGAACATCGTGCCTTTCCCGGCGTTCACGGTCGTGTTCAAGATATGGCTCATGAGCCTTGCGGCGGGCTATTGCGTTTACCGGCTCATGCGCGTGACGGGGTCAAGGCTGAGCTTCCTGCTCTACCTGCCGTTTCTGCTGCCGCCGGGGCTGTACCAGAGCTACAGCATCCACCGCTGCCCGATGTACGCGGTGCTGTACCTGCTGTATGCCTGCATCCTGATATGCGACCATCTTGAAAAGAAATCCATCGGTACGGGAAAGTTCCTGCTGCTCAGCTTCGTGACTGCGGTGCTGACGCAGTGGCGCTCGGAGGGGATATACCTTTTCGTGCTCGGCCCCGTGCTGCTCTGCTTTACCTATAAGCCAACGCTTACCGCAAAGAAAAAAGCGGCGGCGCTTGCGGCGATGCTGCTGGTGCAGCTCGCCGTGTATCTGCCGTCGGCCTTCGATAAAGAGGAGAACGCCCACAGGGCGCTGCCGTTCTTTGAGTATCTCATTACGAGCATGGAGCGCAACGGACTCGACAAGGAGAAAAACGCCGAGGATCTCGCCATAGTCGACAGGTACATTTCCGTCGACGCGATCCATGAGCTGAACGAGCAGCAGGGCGACTATAATTATAACGACAATATAATCATTTACTACGGCCTTGTCCCCGGCGCGACCGATCAGGACAAGGTGGATTTCCAGAACGCAGTCATAAGGCTCATGCTCCATAACCCGCTGGTGTATATCCGCTCGCAGATAGGTGCATGGCTGCACATCTCAAACGCCTTCCAGTATGAGCGCACACTGGACTATGCCGCTAACATCTTCAAGAATCTCTATGTCCCGACGGCGTGGCTTATCGGGCTGTGGGTGTACCTGCTCATAAAAAAGCAGTGGTGCTATTGGTTCATCACTTCCGGTCAGCTCTGCCACATGGCGATCACCACGGCGCTGCTGCCCGCGGCGTATTTCAAGTATTATTATTCCGAGTATATGTATGCCGCGCTCACCGCGACGCTTGCCGTCTGCTTCCTTGTAAAGCGGCGCAGAGAAAAGAAAAAGGCGGAGGTGTGATATGGATATAAATTCTTTGCTTACGCTCAGGCAGGCGTGGCACAGCTTCCGCCAGAACCACCCCAAATTCCCGGACTTTATTAAGGCCGTCAAGGTCAAGGGCGCTGTGCCCGGTGCGGAGATAACGATAACCGTCAGCTACCCGGACGGCGAGACGCTCAAGGCGGGGCTGAAGCTCAGGGAGTCGGACGCGGAGCTTATCAATAATCTGATCTGATACAATTACCAGTGGCTGCCGAAAACGACAGCCACTGTGTTTGACAAAAGGGCGGTGACACAGCAGTGTTGAGCTGCGCAGAGTTCTGTTATAAATTCAATATCAGGCTCGATGAGCAGCAGGCGCAGGCGGTGCAGTGTACCGACAGGGCAGTGCTGCTGCTTGCCGTTCCCGGCAGCGGCAAGACGACGACGCTTATCACCCGCGTAGCGTACCTCATCTACTGCATGGGCGTTATGCCGGAGAGCATCCTGACCATGACCTACACCGTCGCCGCGAGCGCTGAAATGCGAGCCCGCTTCTCCGCTGTGTTCGGCGAAGAGTACGCCGGGCGGCTTGAGTTTCGCACGATAAACGGCGTGTGCGATTCTATAATCAGAAGATACGCGCGTCAGACCGGCGCGCAGCGCTTTGATCTTGTGTCCGACAACGGCGCGATACTTGCCGAGGTTTTCCGCACGGTGCGCGGAGAGTACCCAGAGGGCGGAGACATAAAGGAACTGCAAAAGGCGATAACGTATATCAAGAATATGTGCCTGCCGCGCGGGGAGATAGACGAGCTGGACGCGGGCGGCATCGCCGTCGCGCCGGTATACGATGCGTACAGAGAGACGCTCAGACGCCGCGGGCTTATGGACTACGACGACCAGCTCGTTTTCGCGCGGCAGATACTGCTGAGGTACCCGGACATCCTCGGCGCGCTGCGGGAGCAGTATAAGTATATCTGTGTCGACGAGGCGCAGGACACCTCGAAGATACAGCATGAGATCATCCGCCTGCTCACCGGTGAGAGCGGGAGCATATTCATGGTCGGCGACGAGGATCAGAGCATTTACGGCTTCCGCGCCGCGTACCCTGACGCGCTTATGAGCTTCGAGGGCGACTACGGCGGCGCGCGGGTGCTGCTGCTTGAGAGCAATTACCGCTCCACACCGGAGATCACCGAGCCCGCCGACCGTTTCATTGCACGAAACGCCGCGCGGCACGAAAAGCATATCCGAGCCGTGCGCGGCCATGGCACGCCGGTGCGCACGGTCGCCCTCAGTGAGCGCGCCGCGCAGTATTCATACATATGCGCGATGATGGAGAACGACCCGCAGCGCGAGACGGCGGTGCTCTACCGGAACAACGACAGCGCCGTTGCGCTCATCGACTGGCTCGACCGGCGCGGCGTACCGTTCAGGTGCCGCAGAGGGGAGAACTCCTTCTTTACAAACCGCACTGTAAACGGCGTCCGGGACATCCTGACGCTCGCGCTTGAACCGGGGAACGCCGAAGCCTTCATGCGTGTGTACAGCAAGTTCAGCCTGCCTGTGCGGCGCGAGACGGCGGAGCTTGCGGTGAGCCTGTACGGCGCGGGCAAGGCGGATTCGCTCATTGCGGCGCTGGAGAGCGCCGCAAGGGAGCAGCCGGACTGGCTCAGGGAACGCCTTGCGGAGCTGCACGATAATTTTGCCGCGCTCAAGACCGACTCTGCCCGTGATGCGCTCGACAGGATACGCTATAAGATGGGCTACGGCGGCTACGTCCTCAAGGACAGCGGGGATAAGGAGCGGATGTACCTGCTCTCCATCCTCGCCGCACGCGAGAAAAACGCGGAGAGCTTCCTGCAGAGGCTGCGGGAGCTGGAGAGCATTTCCTCGGAAAACCGGCCGACGGACAGCAAGCTCATCCTCAGCACGATACACAGCAGCAAGGGACTCGAATATGACCGCGTCATTATAATCGACGCGCTCGACGGTATACTGCCGTCCGTGCCGTGCAGCGGCCGGCTTGATGATGAGCAGCGCAAGACTCTTGAAGAGGAGCGGCGGCTGTTCTACGTCGCCGCGACCCGCGCGAAAAACGAGCTTATACTCATGACCTATCCGCGGCAGGGGACGTGTACCTTTATCGAGCAGTTCTTTGAAAAGCCGAAGCGGAGCCTCGGCGGCATTACGCGCCCGGCAGCATCGCAGAAAGCCGTGTGGACGGCGAAGGACTATTTCCCCGGCACGCAGGTGGAGCACAGCGTCTTCGGACAGGGGACGATCACCGAGGTAAAGGGCGAGCTTGCTACGGTCATTTTCCGCAGCGGAGAGACAAAGAAGCTGATGCTGCCGCTCTGTATAGGTAACGGCCTTTTGAAATTGGTAAAAAAATAATTCCGCATCGCGTGATGCGGAATTATTTTTTACTTCAGCTCTTCCTGATATCTCGCGCGTTCGCCGCCGATGAAACGCGGCCTTGTGCGCGCGCAGATGAGCACGGCCTCGCCGATCCTGTTAAGACTCAGCCGAACCGGCACGGCGACGTCCTTCAGGTGCATCCCGATAAGCGTCGCGCCGATGTCCATACCGGCCTTGGCCTTGATATGCTCGACCGCGGCGGGCTGCTCCAGATGCTCCCACACGGTCGTCGCGAAGGATCCTCCGGCGTGCGCCCAGGGGCGGACGTTCACAATGTCATAGCCGAACTTCTCGGCGGCCTCGGTCTCAAGGATGAGCGCGCGGTTGAGGTGCTCGCAGCACTGGGCGGCAAGGTATATGCCGCGCTCATGGAGCACCGGATATATCCCGTCGAACACGGCCTGCGCGGCCTCCATGCTCGAACCCTTGCCGATGCGCGCACCGACGATCTCGCTCGACGAACAGCCGACGACAAACAGATCACCGGCCTTGAGCCCCGCGACATCGAGCAGCTCCGTGACAGCCTGTTTTGCCTGAGCGGTGATTTCCACGTACATTTTTGCTCTCCTTTCAGACGGACAGGCGGCGCACATAGGGGATGGCGTAGAGCGCCTTGTATGCCGCGATGCCGACGATTATACCCGCCGCACCCTGGATGGCGTTGCCGGGGATGCTTGCCGCAGCAGCCATGCCGTAGCCGAGGATAAGGCTTTCATACGCAAAGTAACCGAGCACCATGACAACCTCGCCAGCAAGAGCGGAGACGAGCATTGCGCCGGTCTTGCCGTGCAGCGCCCTGAGGATGAGTGCGGCGGTGAGCGCCGTGAGTCCCTTTATGATGAGCGTGCCGGGCGCGTAGAACGCATAGCCGAGCAGCAGGTCTGCGAGCATCGAGCCGATGCCGCCGGCAGCCATGCCGTAGACCGGCCCAAGGAAGAAGGCGCTCAGCAGGACGACGCAGTCGCCGAGGTTTATATACCCGTTCGTTGCGGGCATGGGGATATGGATAAGCATCGTTGCGGCGCAGGTCAGCGCGGCAAAGAGTGCGGCAAGAATAAGTCGGGTGAGTTTATCGTGTCTCATATTGATTGCACCTCCGTGGCTTTATGGTGGTAATATAATCTTCAAACTGGATATATTCAAGTATCAAATCAAGACAAAAATATATGACCAGATGCCTATCAAAAATGCCGGAGCTGTATCTTGTTTCCGACGTAAAGAAATGATAAAATAAATCATAATTAAAAAGACCGCTTCGGCGCATAACAGGTATGAGGTGAAGATAATGATAAAATTCGGTACCGGCGGCTGGCGAGCCATAATCGCCGATGAATTTACAAAGGAGAACATCCGTCTGCTGACGGCGGGGCTGTGCGGCCTGATGCTCGAAGAGGGGCACGCGGGCAAGGAGATATGCGTCGGCTATGACAGGCGCTTTCTGTCAAAGGAGTCCGCGCACTGGGCGGCAGAGGTACTCGTCGGCTGCGGCTTCAGGGTGTATATGATAAACCGCTCATCGCCCACGCCGCTTATGATGTTCGTCGTCAAGACGCATGATATGCCATATGGCATGGCTGTCACAGCGAGCCATAACCCCGCGATATATAACGGCATAAAGGTGTTCACCGCCGGCGGCCGCGATGCGGACAAGACCGTCACGAATAAGATCGAGGAGCACATCGCGCGCCTTAGGCCTGAGGATGTCAAAAGCGTGGACTATGACACGGCGCTCGCCGAGGGTAAGATAACGGAGAAGAACCCATCGAACGATTATATAGACAGCATCCTTGCCGCGATAGACGTTGAGTCGATAAAGAAGGCGCAGCTGCGTATTGCGCTCGACCCGATGTACGGCGTGAGCCAGACCTGCCTGAGCATGATACTCATGACCTGCCGCTGCGACCTTGAGATCATCCATGAGCGGCATGACACGCTCTTCGGCGGCAAGCTCCCCGCGCCGAACGAGGAGACTATGGGGCCGCTCTCGGCGCTCGTGCTCGACCGCTATCGCTGCGACCTCGGCATTGCCACCGACGGCGACGCCGACCGTATCGGCGTCATCGACGATGAGGGCAACTTCGTCCACCCGAATAAGCTCCTTGTGCTGCTGTACTACTACCTTGTGAAATACCGCGGCTGGACAGGCCCGTGTGTGCGCAACAACTCTACAACGCATCTGCTCGACCGCGTCGCCGAGGGGCTGGGGCAGAAGTGCTATGAGGTGCCTGTCGGCTTCAAGTGGGTCTCGGCGAAGATGGCGGAGACGGACGCGATAATCGGCGGCGAGTCCTCCGGCGGCCTTGCCGTGCGCGGGCACATCTCCGGTAAGGACGGCATATACGCCGCGGCGCTGCTGGTCGAAATGCTCGCCGTCACGGGCAAGAAGCTCTCGGAGCTGTACCGCGAGATATGCAATCTTTACGGCGAACTTGCCTATGCCGAGACGTCCTTCACCATGACGCATGAGCGTAAGGCGGAGCTTCAGCACTTCCTGTTTGAAGAGCAGCGAAATCCGGACTTTGACGGCGTCGACCACATCAGCCGTGAGGACGGCTGCAAGGTCTACTTCACCGACGGCAGCTGGGTCATATGCCGCTTCTCCGGTACGGAGCCGCTGCTGCGTATGGCAGCCGAGGCCGAGACAAAGGAAAAGGCCGAGGGATATATCAATACCTGGAAAAAGTTCCTGAGCCTGTAAAACTGAAAAAATCAACCGGGGTCACTGTGTTCACAGCAGCCCCGGTTGATTTTTAGTTGTGCTGATAATAGGTGTCCATGGCGTAGTTGCCGTTTGAGAGCTTGGAGTTCGTGATCTCATCGACGACGATGTTGCCGTCCGCGTCGATGACCTGACGGTGCGTCAGCGTCCGGTAGCCGGAGCCGACGTCGTCCTCAAAGCCGTAGGTCTCATGCGTAAGCTTTATTGTGTAGCCGTCGCGGTCGGGATAGGCGGGATCGATGAACTTGTCAAAGTCGTATACCCAGCTATATGAGCTGTCAAACTCAACGGGCATATAGTCGTCGTCCTCAAGCGTGCCCCATATCTCAAAGGTGAGGGTGCTCTCTTCGTTGTTGAAGATGCCGACAAGCTTGATGGGGTAATTGCGGCTGTTTCTGAACTTGAAGTCGATGGAGCGTCCGCCGCCCTCAGGGATCGTAACGGTAGCGTCGGTGCCCATCTGCATGTAGTTAACAGGGAAGTAGTGGCACTCGCGCTCGACGGTCTCAAGGAATGAGAAGAGCGTCGCGGCATACAGCGTGCTTGACACCTGGCATGCGCCGCCGCCGATCTCGTCCTTGACGTCGCCGTCGACATAGGCGGGAGCGGGCAGGAAGCCTGCTTCCTCGGTGCGCTGGCCGACGACCTCGTTATAAGAAAACTCGTCGCCGGGGTACATTATCATGCCGTCGATCTTCGAGGTCGCAAGCTCAAGATTGCTGCGGCGGTTCTCGCCGGAGTTGGGGAACTTGGTCGTCATCGTGCCGAGCAGGTCGCGGTAGAGCCTTCCGCGCAGCTCGTCGCCCGTGACCTCCGGCCAGACGATATCGAGCGGTATCTTGACCTCGTCGCCGGGGGCTGCATCGTTCCATAGCTTCTCGGCCTGACTGACGTCAAACTTGCAGCCGACTATTTCGTCCGTGACCTCGAACTTGCCGTCGTCGGAATAGTAAGCGTCGACCGGGTCGTGCTCAAGCTCCTTGTGTATCGCGTCAAAGTCCGGGGCGCTGGGCTCCTTTGCGAGCGTCGTGTAGCTGAGCTCCGTCTCGCCGTTTTCAAGCGCAGCGACTATGGCTTCCCTGAAAGCGGCTTTTTCGAACTCTATCTGACCCCAGCCCTTTTTCATTGTCATTTCGGCGGCCTTGGCGTCGACGGTGTATTCCTCCGTACCCATGTACTCATTGACGGCAGCAACGCCCTCACTGATGCAGGAGTCGATATATTCGTTTGAAATGTTCTGGCCGAGGGCATTGACGTCGACCGAACCAAACATCGCCTTGATATAAGTGATGAGGTTATCGATAATATTCACGCTGTGGCCGTAAGCATGCGCCGCGCTGACAGCATCGTCAACGGAGAGCACCGCTCCGGACTTGACGGGGTCGACCTCAAAGCTCTGCCCGCCGAGCGTCGTCACCTTGAGCGGGGTGGACACGCGCGTCTCCCAGCCCTGATTTGTGAGGGCGTCTTTCGTCTGCGCGGCGTCGAGCTTGCCGACGGCGATGCTGCCGACATAGACATTCGGGAGGTTCGCGCTGCTCTGCGTTATCTCATAGCCCGCGAAAACTCCGCCGCCGATGAGCGCCAGCAGCAGGACGAGTATCAGCCACAGAGCCGTGCCGCCGCCCTTTTTCCGCTTCTTTTTCTTTGCCTTGGGCGCGCGGCACTCAGGCTCCGCGCTGACCGCGTCTTCATATATATGCTGCTCCGCGGGTGCGTTGGTGTACTCGTCGTACCCGGCTTCGTCCATTTCAAATTCATCAGCTTTGCTGCGCTTTTTCTTTCTGCTCATGTGCTGCCTCTTCCCGACGTATCTTTTTAGTAAACCGTATTATACCATCAGTTTCGGCCTTCATCAAGTATATTATACGGCGGGAAGAGGCAAATCGACTCAGCCTCTGCCGAGGTCAAAGATCCCAAAATACTCAGGATAGTATTTGTTTTCATACGGCGGCGTGTCGCTTTCGCGTATTTCAAGGTTCTCTGCGATTTCTTCAAGCGTCTCCATGCTGTCCGTGCCGCTGACCTGAACGAGATAGCCGCGCGCAGGGTCGAACATGAAGATGTAGTTTACGATCTCCCAGTTGGCAAAGCTGCTTTCGGTATAATCGGAGACTATTTCGGTTATCTCCCAGCCGTCCCGGTTCTCCTGCTTTACTATTTCCGTTTTGCCGTTGAGCACGCCCGTGAAGTTTCCGGTGTCCACATTCTTGGCCGTGATGAGATACGGCATTATATTGCCTTTTCCGTCATTGCAGAGGTAATGCGTCCACTCGCCCCTGTAAACTCTGTGAGTCGCGGCGGACGTCAGCCAATTGGCCTTGAACTCCGGGCAGTTATAGCTCCCTTCGGGGCCTGTGAAGGTCAGTACCATCCCGGCGTCCGGGAAAGGCATGGTACCTTCAAACACAACATCGCCGGCCTTGTTGACCTCGACTAAGCGCACAGTAACTACCTCGTCCTGATCCTGCACGTCCTCAAAGTTCATGTTGTAGCGCACTACCGCACACGCGGCAGAGCCGAAGAAGGCCGCTATCGCCGCGGCGAGCAGCAGCGTGCGCACCCTCACGCGGCGGCGCGCGGGCTGAGCGTCGATCTTTCTGAACGTCTTGGCCTTTATGCGCGCGGCAAGCTCCGCATCAGGTGTGCCGAGCGTGACATTTTCCGGGCAGCAGTCGCTGCACAGCTCGGATATTTTAAGCTTCATTGCCGTACCCCCTCTCCTCAAGATAATATTTAAGTCTCTGCCGCCCGCGCGCAAGCTTCGTGCGTACGGTCGCGCCGTTCATGCCGAGCGCGGCGGCGATGTCCTCGGTCTTCTGATACAGGAAATAGTGCCGCTTGAATATCTCGCAGTCCGGCTCGCCGAGAGTGTCCACCGCCTCGCGCGCAAGCTCGCGCAGCTCCAGAGCCAGCACACCATCTTCAGGGCTGTCGGCGGCAATATCGATAATATCATCATCAAGCGCGCTCTCAATGTGCTTTGACCGCAGCGCGCTCAGGGCCTTGTTGCGCACTACGACGGCGAGGTAACCCTTGAGCCTTCCCGGCTCGACGGCGTCGCGGTTATACCAGAGTACGGCAAAGCAATCGGACACGGCTTCTTCCACATCCTCCGCCGGGAGCATCGGGCGCATCACGTTTGATGCGATTGCATAGACATACGGCGTGTACAGCTCTATGATCTCCGACAGCGCCGCAGTGCTCCCGCGCTTGAGCTGCCGCAGCAGCTTAGTTTCATTCACGTGTGCGTCACCTCATTCCTCTGGCCAGATATGTATATTGAAGCGCAGAAGAAACTGCTCTCCAGGTATCCATACATGGTAAAGCCCGTCCATTTTATCGCTCAGCGCGAGAAATTCCTTGGGTGCCGCCGTGACGATGCAGGAGTAAGCCCAGCTCTCGCGTCCATTGTCTATGCTCTTCGCTGCCATTACCTCGGCCTGAACGCCCTGCGCGGCAAAGGCCTTGGCGTCACGCAGGGCATATTCAAGGTCAAGCGCCTCGGACAGCGGCAGGTATTCCGACTCATATGTGTCAATGGCTTCATCCCAGCCTTCGGCCTTCTGCACCCACTCCGGGTACTCCTCAGGCAGCTTTTTGAGAAGCTCTTCATCGTCCAGCGTCTTTCTGAGCGCGTCAACGCTTTCGTATTGGGTGAGTGCGTCATCACCCAGCACCTCCGACAGCGCCATCAGCGCATGGTCGTGGTTCTGGAGCGGGACGTTCCACTTGTCGAGCCGCTTGTCAAAATTGAAAAACGGCCATCCGTAGACCACGAACTTCACCGACTGATCCTGCGGCTGCTGTGCGAGCCAGTCGAGACTGTCGGGCGCGGCGTTATTGCTGAAATAGAAGCTGCCGTACTCCTCGTACAGAGAGCTAAGGAAGTCCCGTGCGCTGTCGTAGACCTCCGGTTCATCCTCAATTACCCCCGGAGATACCGCGGCAGCATCCGGTGTCGGCGGCGCTGCGGTGTCGACAGGCTGCACCGGTGTGCTGCCGCAGCCGCACAGCAGCAGCGCGATAACAAGCGCGATGATAGATACCCGTCTCATAGTAAGCACGCTCCTTTGTGTGTGTGTTTCTTGTGTATTTATCTTTCTGCTTATATAAACGCATCGGGAGCGGAAAATGTTTCAGTGAATGGTAAAATTTTTGAAAAAACTCCCGCCGGAAAATCCGGCGGGAATTAAACAGTATTACGCAGCCTGTTCCATTTTGCCTATTTTGTACTTCTTGACATAGCGGAAGTAGATCATATACGCAAACGAGGTCAGCCCCCACGTGATGGGGTAGGCCACGGCGACAGTGGAGATATCGTTATGCAGCGGCACGACGGTGTATATCCACACAACGCGCGCGATGCAGATACCGACAGCGGTGATGATGAACGGCACAAGCGTATCGCCGATGCCGCGCAGACTGCCGCCGTAGACCTCGACCGGGACATATAGCAGATACCACGGCATGATATAGATTATCATGCGCATGGCAAGGTCAATGACGTTCTGGTCGGTCGTGAAGATAACAAGCAGGTATTTGCCGAGCGTCACAAACAGCAGGCTTATCAACACGGCAAAGCCGGAGGTCATTATCATGCAGTCGCGTATGCTTTCACGCACGCGCTGCATGCTGTTTGCGCCGAAGTTCTGCCCGACGAAGGTCATGACCGCAAGCCCCATCGCGCTG
The DNA here is from genome assembly GCA_934591725.1 of uncultured Oscillospiraceae bacterium. Lineage (GTDB taxonomy): Bacteria > Bacillota > Clostridia > Oscillospirales > Oscillospiraceae > Limivicinus. The sequence continues at coordinate 1,094 of CAKTPR010000018.1, read as the reverse complement.
AGCACCAGCCATGTGAAAGCGTCGACCTTGCCCATCGCGACCCACGCTGCGGCGGTGTCCGTGCCGAAGCGGTTGACGGCGGTGAGGATTATCATGTTGGAGATAGAGTAGAGCACGGCCTGAAGCCCTGAGGGCAGGCCTATGTGTATCGTGCGGCGCATGAGCTTCCAGTCGGTGCGCAGCTTGGAAAGCTCCAGCCTGACGCTCTCTTCGGTCTTTGGCCGTGCGAGGAACCAGCAGACCATCACCGCGCTCAGAAGCTGCGAAAGCGCCGTTGCGACTGCCGCGCCCGCGACGCCCATATTAAATGTGACGACAAACAGCAGGTCGAGCGCCACATTTATAAGACAGCAGGCGATGAGGAAGTACAGCGGGTGCTTTGAGTCGCCGACCGCGCGCAGGATAGCGGAGCCCATGTTGTAGACCATGCCGGGAATCATCGCCAGATACACCCAGCGCATATATACGATGGAGTCGGACATCGTGTCCTCAGGGGTCGCCATGAGACGCAGCAGCACCGGAGCGGTGAGAATGCCGATAACGGTCATTAAAGCGCCGCTCACGATGGCGAGGATCATCGCCGTGTGTACCGAGCGGGAGGAATCCTCCGCGTCACGCGCGCCGTAATACTGCGCGACGATGACCGCCGCGCCTGAAGCAACGCCGGTGAAGAAGCCGATAAGCAGATTGAGTATCTGCGAGGACGAGCCGCCGACCGCAGCCAGCGCCTCCTTGCCGACAAAGCGGCCGACTATGACTGCGTCAACAGTGTTATAAAGCTGCTGGAAAAACGTGCCGAGGAGCACCGGGAAGAAAAACAGCATCAGCTGCTTCCATATGACGCCCTCGGTGATACCGTTATATTTTGAATTGTTCATTTCTATCACCTAAATTACACCTATGGTCTTGAAGATTATTGCCCACATGAAAATCGTCAGAGAGCACAGCGCACTCGTTGCGACAACGGCGTTGCCCGCAAGCTTCGCGTCTCCGCCCATCTGCTGCGCCATCGTGAAGGAAGCGATCGCCGTAGATGAGGCAAAGACTCCGAGAAGCGAAGCAAACTCCACGCCGCGGAAGCCGAGCAGGCACGC
>CAKTPR010000017.1 GCA_934591725.1 uncultured Oscillospiraceae bacterium | reverse complement strand
GCGGTCTCGATGCCGCATGCCTTCTTGATGAGCAGAGCGGCAGGAGGAGTCTTGGTGATGAAGGTGAAGCTGCGGTCGGAGTACACGGTGATGACGACAGGGATCATCATGCCCATATCGCCCTTGGTGCGCTCGTTGAAGTCCTTGGTGAACTGACCGATGTTAACGCCGTACTGACCCAGTGCGGGGCCTACAGGGGGAGCCGGAGTTGCCTTGCCGGCGGGAACCTGGAATCTAACGTATCCAACTACTTTCTGTGCCATCTAAAGCACCTCTTTCTTATTAATCTTTTTGTACCTCGACCTGATCGAGCTCGAGATCGACGGGGGTCTCCCTGCCGAACATCGACACGATGACACGAACTCTGTCCTTTTCGGGCTCAAGCTCGTCAACGACGCCGTAGAAACCGGCCAGAGGCCCGTCAATGACCTTGACCTGATCGCCGAGGCCGTAGCCGACGACGATCTCTCTGCGTTCGACGCCCAGATCGAAAATTTCCTGCTCCGTAAGCGGGATGGCCTTGCCATCCGAACCGACGAAGCCGGTAGCACCGCGGACGTTATGGATCAGATGCCAGCTGTCATCCGTAAGGATCATCTTGACGAGCACGTAGCCGGGGAACACCTTACGCTCGACGTTCTTTTCGCCGGAGTCGGTGATCTCGGTGACGGTCTCCATCGGGATGTTGACCTCTTTTATCAGATCCGTCATCTTGCGGTTTTCCGCTGCCTTCATTACAGCGGCAGCGACTGCGTTTTCATAACCGGAATAGGTATGAACAACGTACCATTTTGCTTCTTCAGCCATGCCTGTTAACCTACCAGATTGAGCAGCGCCTGAACCAGCATAGTAGCCAGTTTGTCAAAGGCCCCGATCACGATCGCAGAAGCCAGCATCATGCCGACGGAGATGAAGACATTGTTCCTGAGCGTCTTCGGAGTCGGCCATATGACCTTCTTGAGCTCGCTCTTCATCTCACGGAACCACTTGCCGATCCTCTTAAAGAAACCGGGCTTGGTATCGTCCTTCTTAACGGCGGTGACAGGTTTGGCGGGAGCTGTGCTAACCTTCTTTTCTTCAGCCATTTTCACGCGTCCTTTCAGAAGTTACTTGGTTTCAACATGCTTGGTGTGCTTTCTGCAGAAGGGGCAATACTTGCTGCGCTCCAAACGGTCTGAAGTGTTCTTCTTATTCTTGACCGTGTTGTAGTTCCTCTGCTTGCATTCTTCGCATCTGAGTGTGATTTTTACTCTTGCGCCTGCAGCCATTCTTTCGGCACCTCCTAATTTTATTTACCCGCCGTAAAAGGAGACGGGCATTGCCTCCCTGTATTGGATGGGCAGCTCTGACAGCACGCAAAAATGCGCACAAAAATAGACCTCTCATCCGACAGGTAATACATAATATAACATAGAACATCCATGCGGTCAATAACTTTTTTACGTAAACCGGACATAAATTACAGGAAAATAAACGCTTTTCCCTTGCCGCGCACGCAAATCAGTGTTATATTCATTACACAAAACGCAAAGGATATGGTAGGTATGGATTATAAGGAAGCGCTTGAATATATAAATAAGACCGAGTGGTTCGGCTCAAGGCCGGGGCTTGAACGCATCACGGAGCTTCTGGAGAAGCTCGGAAACCCGCAGAACGGGATGAAGTTTATACACATCGCCGGGACAAACGGCAAGGGCAGCTGCGCTGCGATGACGGCGTCGGTACTCAAGGCGGCGGGCTACAAGACCGGGCTTTTCACCTCGCCCTATCTCTACCGCTTCAATGAGCGCATGCAGATAAACGGCAAGCAGATCGACGACGACGTCCTCGCGGCAGATGTGTCGCTCGTGAAGATCGCCGCCGACGCGATGGCGGATCACCCGACGGAGTTTGAGCTTATGACCGCTGCAGCGCTGGTCTGGTTCAAGGAGCAGAACTGCGACATCGTTGTGCTCGAAGTGGGGCTCGGCGGGCGGCTCGACGCGACGAACGTTATCGAAGCGCCGGAAGCCTGCGTTATCATGAACATCGGGCTTGACCACACGGCTGTGCTCGGCGACACGGTAGAGCAGATCGCCGAGGAGAAGGCCGGGATCATAAAGCCCGGCGCGGACTGCGTACTTTACCAGCAGTCGCAGAGCGTGACGGAGATCGTACGCGAGCGCTGCGACGAGGTCGGCGCAAGGCTGCACGTCGCGGATTTCTCGGAACTGCACAGCGAGTTTGACAGCCTCTTCGGGCAGAGCTTCACCTATCGCGGCGAGGTCTATGCGCTGCCGCTGCTGGGGGCAAACCAGCTGCGCAACGCCGCTGTCGTGCTGGAGCTCGTCGAGGTGCTGCGCCGCCGCGGCTGGGCGCTAGACCAGAGCGATGTGGAGCATGGGCTTTACGCCGTGAGCTGGCCGGGGCGCTTTGAGCTTGTGAATGACGAGCCGTGCTTCATCGTTGACGGCGGGCACAACCCGCAGTGCGCGCAGACCGTCGCGGAGAACCTGAGGAGCTACTTCCCGGATTCGCGCCGGGTGCTGCTCGTGGGTGTGCTGAAGGATAAGGACTACGAGGGCATTTTCGACGCGCTCGACCCCGTGGCGGACGAATATGTCTGTATCGCGCCGGACTCCGTGCGCGCGCTCCCGGCGGAGGAGCTGGGGAATTTTCTGGAAAAATACGGCAAGGACGTCACCGTCTGCGAGAGCATAAAGGACGGAGTGAGTACGGCGCTCGATATCGCCGGGGACGATCCGGATACTATGATCTGCGCGGTCGGCTCGCTCTATTCCGTGGGCGAGATACGCGCATGCTTTGAGAAATACTGAGGTGGAAAAATGCGGATAATGGCGATAGATTACGGCGACCAGCGCATTGGGCTTGCGGTGTCCGATCTGCTGGGGATGCTCTGCGGCGAGGCGTGGACGATGAACGAATGGGACATGGAGCGCGCGTCAAAGCGCATCGCCGAGGAAGCGGCGGCGCGCGAGGTCGGCACGCTCGTGCTCGGACTGCCGAAGAACATGGACGGCAGCGAGGGCGTGCGCGCGGAGAAGAGCCGCGAGTTCAAGGACATGCTTGAGCGCGACAGCGGACTGCCGGTCGTGCTCTGGGACGAGCGGCGCAGCAGCATCGAGGCGCACGCGATACTCCACGCGGCGGGCAAAAAGGAGAAGCAGCACCGCAAAACCGTTGACGCCGTCGCGGCGAGCCTGATATTGGAAGGATATCTGGGGAGCCTGAAGTAGAAACTGCTATATAAAATTGTTGATAAAAAAGCACTAAAGAAGAATAATAAGGTATTTTTGACAGCAAGCTCCGCCTTTAATTTCTCCCTCCCGGCACATAATTATCTTGCGAGATATTATCAGCCGGGAGGGAAATTTTTATGAAAAAGGCGATAGTGACCGGCCTGTGGTCGCTGCTGCTTGCAACGGTGCTTACGGTTCCGGCCTTTGCACAGGAGCTGGTTGTCGGCGGGCAGGTCGTTGGAGTACAGATAAGCACAGAGGGCGTAGTGGTAGCGGGCTTTTCCGAGGTCGAGACGGAGAGCGGGACGGTGTCCCCGGCGCAGAGCGCGGGCGTGCATCAGGGCGACCTGATAACCGCAGTCAACGGGAGCAGGGTAGCCGATGCGCAGGAGGTCATTTCCGCGGTCGGAGAGTGCGGCGGAGAGAGCGTGTGTCTGGGGCTTCAGCGCGGGAGCAAGAGCATGAGCATAAATGTGACGCCTGCGCAGTCGGGCGAGGGAGAGTGGCTGCTCGGTATATGGCTGCGCGACGGGCTGTCGGGACTTGGGACGCTCACGTTCTGCGACCCGGACAGCGGCGTGTTCGGCGCGCTTGGGCACAGCGTCAGCGATTCCGACACGGGTCTGACGATCCCGGTCAGGGATGGCAGCATCACGGACGCGCAGATAGTCAGCGTGAACCCCGGAGTTTCGGGCAGCCCCGGCGAGCTGAACGGCTGCGCCGACTTGGGCAAGGTGCTCGGCAGCATCGAAATGAACACCGCGCAGGGAATATTCGGTCAGGCCTATGTATCGATGGACGGACGGATGATGGAGACGGGCAGCATCGCGGTCGGGTCGGCGTCGATAGTCTCGACGATAAACGGGCGCGACAGCCGCGAGTACGCGATCGAGATAAACCGTATCTACCGCGAGGCCGACGGCACGCACGCGATGCTCAGCGTGACAGACCCGGAACTTATCCAGAAGACGGGCGGCATCGTGCAGGGCATGAGCGGCAGCCCGATAATCCAGAACGGCAAGCTCGTCGGCGCGGTGACGCACGTGTTCGTCTCCGACCCGACGAAGGGCTACGCCGTGAGCATACAGGATATGCTGCGCGCGGCGGGGATAATGAGCAAGGCGGCGTAAAAGTTAAAAATAGCTCGCCGCGAATATTTCGCGGCGAGCGGATTTTATTTTAAGAGTCCTATTATCAGCAGATGCAGAGGGTAATAGATATAAAACAGCCATTTCATGAAGCGGTTCACGCGCGGGTTTTTGCCGCGCTGGCCGTTGTACATTTTTATCACCGGGATCGCGAGGACAACGCCCATTTGCAGAAGCCCGTAGACCTTATCGATGGCGAAGAAGTACACGACGGCGTAGAGCGCAACATAGAACACCAGCCAGAACGACTGCTTTTTCAGATCGCCGCGGTTCGTGCCGAAGGCGAGGACGCAGAGAGAGGCAATGCAGCTCCAGTCGCTCGGAAAGGTGACAAGGCAGATGAGGATGATAATGAGCGGGACGGCCTTGCGCGGCAGGCTGGTGCTGTTCGCGGCGCGGAGCATGACAAGACCCCACGCGAGCGGCCACATGACGCTTGTCTGGTTGAGCGCCTGCCCGTAATAAAACGGGATGAACGAGTGCCAATCGACAAAATCATTGGAGAAAAAGATATAGCAAAAGTGCGAGACGAGGGCGAAGGCGAAGAGACGGAGGGTGTATTTATTTACATCGCGCGTATAGTGGTAGCCCTCGGCGATGAAGAAGCACATGACGGGACAGGTGACGCGCCCGATAAGGTGCATCAGGAGCGGGAGAAGCTCATGCGGATAGCCCGGCCAGAGCGCCCACGCGATATGGTCGATCGTCATCGCGGCGATGGCGATGAGCTTGACGGCGTTGGAATCAAGGCCGCGTTTTTCCATGTCGGTCATAAAAGCCTCCGAAGAGAGAAAAGATGGCTTAACTATATGTGTATAGTTCGGATTTGTCAAGATTTGGGACGCAGGTCATGAAGCAACATTAACGAAAAAGATTTGCTGAATTTGTACAATACTCTGATTTTGCGCTTGGATATTGATTTTCGCGAGCGGGACAGGATATGATATTTCGGAAAGATAATTTCAACCGAAAGAGGTGTATGTCATATGGCCGGGATACAATACGACATGAAAAACATACTCGACATTCCGCTGTGGGAAAAGATGCAGGATCAGCTCGCGAAGATGACCGGCACTGCCATAATCTGCATCGACTACAAGGGAAACCCCATGACGAAGCACAGCGGGCGCACGGAGTTTTGCAGCGTCATCCGCGAGAACCCCGTTTCGCGCAAGCGCTGCTACCGCTGCGACGCGCTGGCCGGGCTCGAAGCGGTGCGGCTGGAGCGGCCGTACATCTATCTCTGCCACTGCGGGATAGTCGACGTCGCAGTGCCGGTAATGGTCGGGGACAAGTACCTCGGCGCGGTTATGTTCGGGCAGGTGCGGCTTGTGAACAAGGACAGAGAGAAAGCCGTCAGGCTCGTCAATGAGATAAGCTCGTTCCAGGCGGAGGAGGACGCGGCGCGCAAGGACTTGCTGGAGAAGTACGAAAAGCTGCCGGAGATGGAGTACGAGCGCATTGTCGAGATCGCCGACCTCATCGACTCGATTGTCAGATACACGGTCGACAGGGCGGTCAAGGCGCGCAACCGCGACGAGACATACAAATGGCTGATGAGCACGAACTCCGAGCAGATGACCGGCAAGGCGGAGATACAGGAGCTTTCGCTGCCGATGAGCGCACGTGAGCCTGAGCGGGCGGAGACGATGCCGGTGAAGCCGAGCAGCGTGATATACCCGGCGATAGCGTACATCAACGACCATCTGAAAGACGGCATTTCCATGAAGGAGATGGCCGACCTGTGCCACCTCAGCCCAAGCTATTTTTCGCGCACCTTCAACAGGGAGACGGGCGAGAGCTTTGTGAACTACATAAACCGCCGCAAGGTCGCGCTGGCGAAGGAGCTGCTGCGGGAGACGAACAAGAGCATTACGCAGATAGCCGAGGAGGCGGGGTACATAAACATCAGCAATTTTATCGCGGTGTTCAAGCGCATGGAGGGAGTTACGCCGTCGGTATACAGGCAGCATATGTATAAATAAACGGGGTGGGAGCGGGAGTTCGACCGGGAGCGGGCGTGCTTGGTGAACCTTTTAGCAGTGTTTCACTGCCGGCCACTCCGTGGGGTGACTTTCTGTGCGAACAGAAAGTCACCAAAGAGTCGTTTAGGAGGCGGGGATTGCGTTTTCCCCGCCTCCTAAAAACCTCCACCCTTGAACCGCCAAAGAGGAACCGTGCGCGGTTCCCCTTTGATGCCTTCCGAGGGAGGGCAGAGTTTCGGCTAACCAGCGTCGATTTTGATGCTCTGTAGGTGTACAGCCCCTTGGCTCTCCATTTGGGAGAGCTGTCACCGAAGGTGACTGAGAGGGAAAAAGCGGTATGCCGCCTTTTGAATGATAAGACCAATTTGTTCCTGCCCTCTCCGTCCTCGCTGCGCTCGGCCACCTCTCCCAAGGGGAGAGGCAAGGGATGCCCGCGGAGCGACCGGCAGTGCGACACTGCAAAAATGCCACAAAAAAGCGGCGGCACTCCCCCGCCCGACGCAATCAGGCAGAACGGCACGTCCGTTCTGCCGTTTGTTTACTTCCGACAATTGCGGCGCAAAGAAATTGTTGAAGTTATTTTATTGTCAAATTAAAAAGACAAAATGCAAGCGAAGGACAAAAAAACGCAACAAAAACAGTCGAAAGTGCAGTAAGTTTGTACCTTGCTTTTTTGTGCAAATATGCTATTTTAGAAGCAAGACAGGCGGGAAAACTATTTGATTCCCGTCAAAATCAATAAAAAAGAGAAAGGAAAGGCAAAATGGAAAAAGTCAAAAAGCAAGCCAAAATATGGCTTTGCATCAGTATTGCACTGATGCTTCTTGCCTCCATTGTGGTTTCCGCAATTCAAACGAATGGCGGACACGTTACAATGAAGGAACTGAATATTGAGACAGATTTGGGCTACAGCATGAGTGCCTATCTGTTCATTCCCGAAACTGCGACTGCAGAAACGCCTGCACCGGCTGTTGTCGTCAGCCATGGTTATCTGAATAATAAAGAGATGACCGATGCCAACTATGTGGAATTGGCACGGCGCGGCTTTGTGGTTCTTGCGATTGACCAGCCCTGCCATGGCGACAGTGAAATTATGGCTCAGCGTATTGCCAACGGTGTCGATCAGGGTGTGCTTGCCGTCAGCCGTATGCCCTTTGTCGATGTTGACAGAATCGGTGTTACTGGCCACTCTATGGGCGGCGGCTCCTGCAACACAGCAGTGGCCGTAGACAACGAAAGAGAGAACCCGCTGATCTCGGCAGTTCTGATTCACTGCAATGATCCTACCGTTAAGAATTCGGACGGAAACTATGTAAATGCGTATGGCAACCGCAATGTTGGCGTGATTGCTGTTCAGTACGATGAATTCTTCCACAAGTGGGTTGATGAAAGCGGAATTGCACGTCAGGCACCCTATTACATGGGCAGCCCCACAGCTCAGGCATTCCTCCACTTCGGCGTTGATCCCACCGGCCTCGACAAGAGAGACGCTTACACTTACTATAGCGAAACCGTAGACGGAGAAGAATGCTTCCACGTTATCTATCGTCCGAATGTTATTCACCCGTGGTCTCATTTCTCTGCAAAGTCTGAAACCTGCGTAATTGATTTCTTCACGAAAGCACTTAACGCTCCCAATCCCATTGACAGCTCCAATCAGGTATGGCAGTGGAAAGAAGCCTTCAACTTTGTTGGCTTGGTTGCTCTTGCAATCTTCATCTGCGCATTCGGCACGCTGATGCTGTTTACGCCTACCTTTGAAAGCCTGCGTGCAAAAGAAGTTGTTCAGCCTGTAAAGCTTGCCGACAACAAGGCAAAGTTCTGGTTCTGGGGCAGTCTGGCCGCCGGCGTTCTGTTCTCGTGTCTGATTTACATCAACGCTGTCGCATTTGGCAACACAAAAGCGGTTTCTCAGACAGAAGCTATGGGCCTTGGTGTATGGTCTACCCTCTGCGGTCTGTTTACGATTCTGAGCATGGTCGTATTCTACCAGTGCTACGGCAAGAAGCACGGCATGAATCTGGCAGAGCTGGGCGTGAAGATGCCTCTCAAGAAACTGGGTCTCAGCATCCTTCTCGGCGTAATCATTGCTGTTATGGCTTATGTCTGTGTCTTTACCGCTGACTACTTCTTCTATGCCGACTTCCGTATCTGGACTCTGGCGATCAAGGCCTTTGAAGCGCCTATCCTTAAGTTCCTGCCCTATGGTCTGCTGTTTGTCACCTTCTATATTGCAAGCTCCGTTGCTAACAACTGCTTCAACTACAATGAGATCGGCGGCAAGAGCTGGGTGAACACCATCATCGTAGCACTCTTTACCGCCCTGCCCGCAATCATTCTCCCGGCAATCCAGTACACGACTTACTTCACGCAGAAGCATATGATGTGGCAGCAGATGGCTCTTGGCACCAACAATGTCAATCCTCCCATGTATGTTCTCTGGCTGTTCCCCATTATTCTTATTCTCTTTGCCAGCACCGTCATCAACCGTGTGCTGTATAAAGTCACCAAGAACCCGTATGTTGGCGGCGTGGTTAACGTGATTATGGTCACCCTCCTGACAATCACGAATACCTGCACCACTTTGTAATTCAATCAATACCCAGCACAAGAGAGCCGCCGCGTTTGCGGCGGCTCTTTTTCTATCAAAAAGGAGCTACAATATGAAATATATCATGTCCCTCGATCAGGGGACAACAAGCTCGCGGTGCATCCTGTTCGACCGGGGCGGCAATATCTGCGCCTCGGTGCAGAAGGAGTTCCGGCAGATATACCCGCAGCCGGGCTGGGTCGAGCACGACGCCGGGGAGATATGGGACACGACGCTTGAGGTGTCCCGCGCGGCCATGGCAAAGCTGGGAGTTGAGGCCAAGGATATTGCGGCGATAGGCATCACAAACCAGCGCGAGACGACAGTTATCTGGGACAAGGCGACCGGAGAGCCGATCGCGAACGCCATCGTCTGGCAATGCCGCCGCACCTCCGATATCATCGACGGGCTTATAAAGGACGGCTACGCCGACACGATACGCTATAAGACCGGGCTGCAGCCGGACGCGTACTTCTCCGGATCGAAGATCAAGTGGCTGCTCGATAACGTTCCGGGGGCAAGAGCGCGCGCCGAGGCGGGCGAGCTGCTGTTCGGCACGATAGACACTTGGCTCATCTGGAAACTGACCGGCGGGCGCGTCCACGTGACGGACTACACCAACGCCAGCCGCACGATGCTCTATAACATCCGTGAGCTGTGCTGGGACAAGGAGCTGCTCGGGCTGCTGGACGTTCCCGAGTGCATGCTCCCGGAGGTGAAGCCCTCGAGCTGCATATACGGCAGCAGCGAATTTGAGCTGTACGGCGGCGAGATACCCATTGCGGGCGCGGCAGGGGATCAGCAGTGCGCACTGTTTGGGCAGTGCTGCTTCGAACCGGGGCAGATGAAGAACACATACGGTACGGGCTGCTTCCTGCTGATGAACACCGGCAGTGAGATAGTCGAGAGCAGAAACGGGCTTGTCACGACTATCGCCGCAAGCTGCGGGAATCACGTGGAATACGCCCTTGAGGGCAGCATCTTCGTCGGCGGGGCGGCAGTGCAGTGGCTGCGCGACGAGCTGAATGTGGTATCGGACGCGGCGGAGACGCAGCAGTACGCCGAGAAGGTGCCGGACACGGCGGGAGCCTACGTCGTCCCGGCGTTTACGGGGCTCGGCGCACCATACTGGAACCAGCGCGCGCGGGGCACGGTCGTCGGCATAACGCGCGGCTTCAGCCGGGCGCACCTCGTGCGCGCAACGCTTGAGTCGATAGCCTACCAGACGCAGGACATCACCGAGGCCATGGAGCGCGACTCCGGGATAGGGATCGCGGCGCTGAAGGTGGACGGCGGAGCGTGCGCGAATAACTTCCTGATGCAGTTTCAGGCGGACATCGCCGGGTGCAGCGTATACAGGCCGAAGTGCATAGAGACGACGGCACTGGGCGCAGCGTACCTTGCGGGACTTGCCGTCGGCTACTGGGAGAGCCTTGAGGACGTGAAGCAGAATCAGGGCATCGACCGCGTATTTGTGCCCGCGATGGAAGAAGATAAACGCGCGGAGCTTCTGCGCGGCTGGCACAAGGCCGTAAAATGCGCCCAGGTGTGGGCTGAGGAATAAAAAAGCCGGATCATGCAAGCTGCATGATCCGGTTTACTGTTTCTTCTGCTGCGTATGCTATCAGGCTCTCCGGGGAGGGAGGAGTGCCGCTGTGGCCGCCGTCTGCTGCCTGCGCGGAGGCAAGGCTTATCGCTGCGGCGATCTCTTCTCTTACTTCTTCTACGGTCACGCCGTTGTTCTGTGCAACGAACTCAAGCGCCCGTTCCACCGCTGCAATGTCAAATTTCATATCTTTTTTCCCTTTCTCTGGCTGTGGCTTAATAAGAACGTCCACCGTTCTTGTTAGCACAATCTTAACACCGAGGAAGAGAAAATATTGTCGAAACAAGGGAAGAGAAAAAGAACAAACTGTTAATAAAACGAAATTTGACCGCCGCGTCAGGGCGTTTCATCGCGCTTCACAACGCTGCGTTCTACATACTGAGGGGATGCGTTGACGCACATGAAGATGCGGCCGATATATTCGCCGATAAGACCGAGCACCAGAAGGATCACCCCGCCGAGGATTAGCAGCAGCGCCGTGGTGGAGCTCCAGCCGAGCGGCGCCATACCGACGGCAAAGTGCCGGATAACGATAATGATGGCATATATGAAGCCTGCGAACGCGGTGAGCGCGCCGAAATAGGTCGCAATGCGCAGGGGCTTTATCGAAAACGAGGTGAAGCCGTTCATCCACAGGGAGAGAAGCTTGCCGAGAGTATAGCCCGACTGCCCCTGCTCACGGCTGCGGTGGTTCACGGGGACGTTGCAGATGTTCTTCGTGCTGCGCAGCACGAGCCCCATGACGTAGGGGAAGCAGTTTTCATAGCGGAGCATCTCATCGGCGATGAAGCGCTTCGCGGCAAAGTAGCTCGTGAGGCTCAGTTCCTTGGGCTTGCCGAGCATTATCTCCGTCATCCACGCGTTCACGCGGCTGCCGAAGTTGCGGAAGCCCGAATGCTGCTTATGGTCATAAGAAGCATAGACGACGTCATAGCCAGCTTCGATTTTCTCAAGGAGCTTGCCGGCCTCATCCGCCGGGGTCTGGCCGTCGTCATCGAGACAGACGAGGATATCGCCGCTGCTGTGCCTGATGCCGCACATCAGCGCCGCATGCTGGCCGAAGTTCTTTGCAAGGTCGACGGCGGTGATGTGCCCGTCCGCTTCGGCGAGCGCGGAGATGACAGCGAAGGTGTCGTCCGGCGAGGAGTCATTCACGAGGATGATCTCATACTCGTAGGCCAGCTGCGCCATGGTGCTCTCTATCTCGTTCACAACGCCGCCAATCGTCTTCGACGAGCGGTAGCACGGGATGACAAAGGATACTTTGCTCATTTGTTTCACTCTGTTTCTTATATATAATATATCACGACGCCGAGCATTATCAGACCCATGCCGATAAGCTTGTTTTTCGTCAGCTTCTCACCGTAGAATATCCGGCCGAGGATCATCACCAGCGGAAAGCCCAGCGATTCTATCACGGGGCCGTTCTTGAAGTCGACGCCCTTGAAGGCGAAGATCACGCAGATCGTCGAGGCGGCGAGCAGAAAATAGCCGCTGATGACCCACGGGTTCAGGTATTCAAAAATGACGCTCTTGTACTCCTTCCCCGCCGACTTCTTGAGAAGCATCTGCGAGACGGACGAGAGCAGCACAGCGCCGAAGAGCGCGAGCCAATGTTCAAGCATCTCTGTTCACCATCCATATCCCGGCAAAAATGACGATGATGCCGATAATATTCTGGACTGAGATATGCTCATGGAACACTACTGCTGCCCAGAGCGTCGACCAGAAGATAGCCGAGGCGCGGTTGGAGTAGGCGACGGAGATGTCGACCTTCTTTATTATCTGCTGCCAGCAGATGGCGTAAACGCCGAGGATAAGAATTTCGACGCCGTAGCAGAGCACGAAGCCCATGGACAGAAACGGATAGCGGCTGGCAAGCTTCGCGGCGATATCGGTGCAGGTATACAGTATCACCGCCGCCTGGAGCAGCACGATATAACGCAGAGAGATACTCTTTTTCAAGACATTAGTCCTCTATATTTCAGATTCTTTGGGAAAGAGACTGTCGATGCTCTTTTTGCGCAGGAGCGTATAGTCCTCGCCGCGCTTGAGATAGATGTTGGGCGCGGCGTTTATGAAGCTGCTGTTATGCGTCGACATATACGCGCCGCAGCAGTGGAACAGGAACTTGCTGTCATGCTGCGCGAGGTTTTTCATATCGCGCGGATAGAAGCGGTCAAGCTCCATGCAGGTGCTGCCGCCGATTATCTGCTCTGTATCGCTCTCGGCGCCGGGGTTTATCATCGTAAACGGCGTGGGGTGCGGGTTCATGAAGGGGTTGATGTGGACGACGCTGCCGTCCACGGTGACGATACGGTGCCCTCTGACCTCGCGGATGTTGAGGACGCTTGTGAGATAATCCATCGACGTTGCGAGAATCGCGGCGCCCGGTTCGAGGATGAGCGCGGTTTTCTCAGGAGAATAGAACGCGCGCAGAGTGCCGCACACAGTCTCGGCGTACTCGGAGTATGTGGGCTTTCCGGGGAAGAAGCTGCCGCCGAAGAAGCCTCCGCCGATATCGACATATTTAAGCTCGGACAGGCCGAAATCCCGGCCTGTCTGCACCGCCTTACCGGCGATGCTGCGGTAGATCGCGAGACTTCTCGTTTTGCTGCTCTGGTGCAGGTGCAGCCCAGCAAGCTCGATGCCGCTCTCGCGCAGCATGGTGAGAGCCTTTTCAAAGTCCCCGTTTTCAAGGCAGATGCCGAAGCGGCCGGGGATGCCGGCGCAGGTGGTCTCACCGGGGCAGTCGCGCTCGATGTCATAGTTCACGCGCAGACCGACAACGGGTTTACGCTCGCTGCCACGGAACGCGGAGCAGACAAGCGCGACCTCTTCAAGATCATCGAGGTTCACTATGCTCCCGGCAGCGCAGGCAGAAATGACGGTATCCCGCTTCTGCGGGCCGTTATAGATGATGTTATCCTCCCGGCAGCCGCAGCGCAGCGCAAAGGCGTATTCATCCGGGGAGACGACCTCGGCATGAAAGCCGTGCGCGAGCGCGGTCTTGAGCATATAGGGGAAGTTATTGGTTTTTACGGAGTAGCCGAAGAGTACGTGCCCGCTCCAGCGGCTTTCAAACTCCGTCTTGAAGTGCGTGATGTTTTTGGTGTACTCTTCGTCGTTGATTATATAGCAGGGGGTGACAAGCCCGTCGAATTTCATTGGCAGACCTCCACGCGGAGACTTTCTCTGAAAGCCATGACCGCGGCCTGAAGCTCGTCGTTCGACGCGGCCTGAAAGATCGCCTGACCGATCCTGTCCGTGCCGTTGCGGAAAGCGTCGATATCGTCGCCCGGAGCGAAGCTGAGTTCGACCTTGCCCATGCCGGGGACAACGGCGTTTTCGTTCACGTATTCGTGCCCGGCGAAGCGGTAGCGTATCTCGCGGAGGATGCCGGAGCGCTCGGTGTAGAGAAGCTGCGAGGCCGTCGGCGTGCCGTGCGTCAGGTCAAAGGGCGCTATCGGGCGGCCGAGGGCGGCGTCAATGATGCAGGCGTAATAGTCGCGCCCGGTGTAGCCGCTGATGACCTCCGGGATACCGGTCGCGCCGCAGCGCCCGGCGGCTTCGATTATGCTGACGCTCTCATCGGGGAGGATCATTGCGTCGATATTTATCGCGCAGTTATCCATGCCCGTGGCGCGGATGATCTTCTCCGTCTCATGCAGCATATTCTCATGCAGGCGCGGGGAGACCTCCATCGGGCAGAAGTGGCCGATGGGTATGCCGGTATGACCGGAGTGATAGACATATTTCTCATGCGGCAGCATCAGCAGGAGCCTGCCGTTCTGCACGAGTGCGTCAATGCCGACCTCCCTGCCGTCGACAAAGCGCTCGACGACCATGTGATCGGCGTCCGTCGCGGCGAGGGCGTAGTCATACGCTTCGCGCATACGGGAGAAATCGGTTATTTTGGTTATACCTCTGCTGCCGGATTTGTCGACGATCTTGAGCATGACCGGCAGGCCGAGCTCTTCGGCCGCGGTGAGGGCTTCATCGTAGCTCTCCACACGGCGGAACTCTGCCGTTGTAACGCCGCCCTTTACGAAGGCTTCCTTCATAAGCGCCTTGTCGGTAAGCACGCGCGCGGCCTGTTCACTTATTCCACACAGGCCAAGCTCGCGGCAGACATACCCGATGGAGGAGACGGCGACGTCGGTACCGGTCGTGGTCACGGCGGCGACGTGCTCGGAGCGGGCGATATCGAGCACTGCGTCCTTGTCGGTGGTGTTCGCATAATAGACCTTATCGGCGGCGGCAAAGCCGGGGTAATTTCCGGGGATGCTCGTGATCGCCGCGCGCAGCCCCATCTCCTGAGCCTTCTTTATCAGCGGGACCTGATAGATCCCGGCGCCGAGTATCAAAATCGAATCCTTGTTATCCATGCGTGCTCTCCGGTTTTATTCGCCGTCCCCGCGGCGTATCACGCTGCGCTCCACATACTGGGGAGCGGCGTTGATGCACATATAGATGCGCCCGATGTACTCGCCGACGAGACCGAGAACCAGCAGGATCACGCCGCCGAGGATAAGCTGGAGAGCCATAGTGGAGCTCCAGCCCATGGGGATATCACTGTAAATAAAGTGCTTGATTATAATGACGATGGTATAGATAAACCCGGCGAACGCGGTGAGCGCGCCGAATATGCTTGCCAGCCTCAGAGGCTTGACGGAAAAGGCCGTGAAGCCGTCCATCCACAGCGCGAAGAGCTTGCCGAGCGTATAGCCGGAGGAGCCCTCCATGCGCGCGCGGTGCTGCACCGGGACAGTGCGGATCCGGCGAGTGCAGCGCAGGATGAGCCCGTCTAGGTACGGGAAGCAATTTTTATACTTGAGCATTTCATCGACGATGAAGCGCTTTATCGCAAAATAGCTCGTCATGCTCAGGTCGCGCGGCTTGCCGAGCATGATCTCGGTCATGCGGTTATTGAGCTTTGTGCCGAAATTGCGGAAGGCCGAGTGCTGCTTATGCTCATATGAAGCCATGGCAACGTCGCAGTCGTCCTGCTCAAGGCGCGCGAGGAGCTTGCCGACCTCGTTTGCCGGGGTCTGGCCGTCGTCGTCAAGGCAGACGACAAAGTCCCCCGTGCTGTGGCTTATGCCCGACATGAGCGCCGCGTGCTGGCCGAAGTTCTTTGCAAGGTCGACGGCGGTGATGCGGCTGTCGGAAAGAGCGAGTGCGGAGATGACCTCAAGGGTGTTATCCGGGGAGCAGTCGTTGACCAGAATTATCTCATAATCATACTCCGGGAGCGTGGACATCGTATCGCGTATCTCGTCCACGACGACGCCTATCGTGTTCGCGGAGCGGTAGCAGGGGATCACGAAAGAGACCTTTTTCATTTGCCGCTCCTTTCCGAAAGTATGGACATGAACACAACGTCACGGAACTCTCCGTCCAGCTTGACCATGTCGCGGAAAACGCCCTCGGTCGCAAAGCCGGCCTTTTCATAGCTGCGGCGGGCGACGTCGTTTCCGCCGATGACGCGCAGGCTGATCCTGTGCAGGCGCAGAGTGTTGAGCCCGAAATCAACGAACATACGGGCTGTGGCCGTACCGATGCCGCGGTGACGGGCGCTGGCCTCGCCGATGAAGATACCGTATTCCGCGCTGTCATTCGCCGGGTCGATATCACGGAAATACACGCTGCCGACGCTCTTTCCGTCCGCGTTATCAACGATGATATACTGGACGACCTTTCCTGTCTCGACCTTTGTGCGCAGCCAGCTGCGGTGCATCTCCGGTGTGAACGGCTCGCGGAAAATGAAGAACTGCTGCACGGCGGGGTCGTTGCGCCAGCGGACGATCAGGTCGGTATCGGCGTCGGTTATGGGGCGGAGCGTGACCTTATCGCCGGTGATGACCGGCAGGTCGCAGGGCTTGAATGAGATCATGGCTCACTCACCGTAAAACTCTTTGACTGCTGCGATGACGCGGCCGCGATCCTCGGCGGTCAGACCGTAGTACATCGGCAGGCGCAGGAGCCTGTCGGACTCGGCGGTGGTGTACCTGTCCTCACCGTCAAAGCGGCCGAAGCGCTCACCGGCGGGGGCGGAGTGCAGAGGAACATAGTGGAACACGGCGAGGATATCGCGCTCCTTCAGGAAGCGGATGAGCGCGGTGCGCTCAGCGAGATCCTTACACTTGATATAATACATATGCGCATTATGTACGCAGCCCTCAGGGACGGCGGGCAGGCCGAGCCTGCCCTCGGCCTCAAGTGGCTTGAAGGCTGCGTCGTACTCATGCCAGCTGTGCAGGCGGTCATTATTTATCTCGTCCGCCATTTCGAGCTGCGCCCAGAGGTAGGCCGCGTTCAGCTCGCTCGGCAGATAGCTGTCGCCGAAATCGACCCAGGTGTATTTATCGACCTGACCGCGGAAGAACTTGGCGCGGTTGGTGCCCTTTTCACGCAGTATCTCGGCCTGCTCGATATAATCGGGGTTATTTATGACGATGGCGCCGCCCTCGCCCATGGAGAAGTTCTTCGTCTCATGGAAGGAGTAGCAGCCAAGGTCGCCGATCGTGCCGAGAGCCTTGCCCTTGTAGCTTGCCATGACGCCCTGCGCCGCGTCCTCCACGACCAGCAGCTTGTGACGGCGGGCGATGTCCATGATCGTGTCCATCTCACAGGCGACGCCGGCATAGTGCATGACGCAGATGACCTTGGTCTTCTCAGTGATGGCGCGCTCAATAAGAGTCTCATCGATGTTCATCGTATCCGGACGGATGTCGACAAATACGAGCTTTGCCCCGGCGAGGACAAAGGAGTTCGCGGTACTGGAGAAGGTGAAGCTCGGAAGGATGACCTCGTCCCCCGGCTCAAGGCCGCACAGGAGTGCCGCCATGTCGAGCGCGCTGCTGCCGCTCGTGGTGAGGAGCACCTTCTTCGCGTCAAAGCGCTGTTCAAGCCATGCGTTGCACTTCTTGGTAAAGCTGCCGTCGCCGCAGATCTTGTGCGAGGCGATGGCCTGCTCTATATATTTCATTTCGTTCCCGGTGCAGGGAGGCACGTTGAAGTTTATCATATCTTTTCCTCCGTATAAAGTGAATAGGGTAGAGTGAATTGGGCGAACTGTTCCAAGTTAATTACAGTACATTATATCAATATACGCCGAAGAATACAAGGAAAGAATTCAGCCCCCTTGCCTGATATGACGCGCGGCGGCGGAGATTGTTTCGCCGTCGCGGGAAAATCTGCCATTTGTACCGTAAAAACACGCCATTTGTGGAAAGTGCTGCAAAATGGGATGAAAATTCTGTACAGTATCACGTCGTTAAGATGCTTGGAAACCGGTTGACAAAACGAAAACCTGATGCTAAACTTATTACAGAATTGTTAATTTAGTGGTAAACAATGGATGCTCAATCAGAAAAGAAAGTTACTATAAATCAGGTCGCAAGCTACTGCGGAGTTTCCAAGACGACAATCTCCCGCTTCCTCAACGGCAAGTATGAGAATATGTCGGCGGAGACAAAGGAGAAGATATCCGCGGCGGTCTCGGCGCTCAACTATCACCCTGACCGTTCGGCGCAGCGGCTCAAGTCCAGCAGGACGATGCTTATCGGCTGCGTCATCGGAGACATCAGCAGTCCCTTCTCGGCGCTCCTGCTCAAGGGCATCACCTCTGTGTGCGAGGAGTCGGGCTATCAGGTGCTGTTTGCCGACAGCCGCGAAAGCGCCCGCCGCGAGAAGAGAGCGATACAGGGATTCCTTGATAACCGGGTGGACGGGCTCATCGTCAACACCTGCGGCAGCAACGACGAATACCTGCTTGAGCTTCAGGAACGCGGCACCCCGCTGGTGCTCGCGGACAGACCGCTGATGGAGCCGGGGCTTATCGACACGGTATGCAGCCGCAATCAGGAAAACGCAGCAGAGTGTACGCGCCTGCTCCTCTCCCAGGGCTATAAGCACGTGGCCTTCTTTTCGGAGACGATAGCAAGGATAGCTCCGAGAGAGCTCAGATGCAAGGGCTATGCCGAGACGATCATAGAAAGCGGAGCGGCGCCGGAGATATACGAAATAGACTGCGAGCATCCCAACAGCTGCGTCGACAGCCTGCGTGATTTCCTCGGAAAGCACGAGGGCGAGCGCATAGCGGTGCTTTCCGCAAACGGCACGACGACCCAGCGCATCCTCACGGCGATGAAGTTCCTTGGCGTCAAGGCGGGCGCAGAGCTTGGCCTGTGCACCTTTGACGATTGGGACTGGCTGCAGATCGCAGACCCCGGTATCACCGCGGTAGCGCTCAGCACGGGTGAGATCGGAGCGAGAGCGGCAAGGCTCCTGCTCGACAGGATAAACGGAAGCTCGGCCGAACCTCCCGCAGAGGAAATAGTTCCGTCTTCTATTATTATAAGAGAATCCACCACCGCAGGCGCGGCGAAAAAATAAAAAAGTAAATCAGAAAATTCCGAAACGGCCGGCCGTTTCCACATCATTCCATGATGTGACGGTATTTGACAGATAAAAAATGATTCCTCGCTTATGGGGAATTATTTTAGGCCAAGTTTATAAACCGGTTTACGAAACCGTTATCTTGACGAAACGGATATGTTTTTGCTGAAGCCAGTCGAAAACGTTGTCACAATTAACGGAATCTTAACACCGCCCGGCGCGCAAGACTTTATTTGTGTTACCGGCAGAGAGATCTGCCTGTATATAAATTCATTATGGAGGAAAGATAATGAAAAACGTCAAATCTGTTCTCGCAATGCTCCTTACACTGTGCATGGTATTTGCACTGTGCGCATGCGGCCAGTCCGCAAGCACCACGGCTCCCGCAGCCACCGAAGCTCCCGCAGCTGATGCAGCAGCTCCTGCTGACACCGCAGCAGCAACCGACGGCGCAAAGGTCGGCCAGACCGTTCTGAAGTGCGCATTCAACCAGACCATCGAGAATCCTGAAGCAAAGACCCTTCAGAAGCTCAGCGACGATCTGTATGACGCCACCGAAGGCCGTTACTCCATCGAAGTTTATCCCGATGCTCAGCTCGGCGACCAGCAGCAGACCCTCGAGCAGTGCACCATGGACGCTCTAGACATGACCCTCGTTGCAAACTCCATCATCGAGACCTACGTTCCCGACTTCGCTATCCTCGGCACTCCTTACGTTTACGACAGCATCGAGCACCAGCAGAAGGTTTTCGAGTCCGGCAAGCTGGACGACCTGTTCGCCACCACCCGTGACCACGGCTTCGTAGTTCTCTCCGCTTACTCCCTCGGCGCACGTAACCTCTACACCCGTGACAAGGCTGTCACCACTCCCGAAGAGCTCGCCGGCATGAAGATCCGCGTTATGGGTTCTGACACCTGCATCGCGATGATGAACGCTATGGGCGGCGTCGGTGTTGCAATGGCACAGGGCGACGTTTACTCCGCAATCCAGACCGGTACCCTCGACGGTGCTGAGAACAACATCATCACCTACGTTGACCTCGTTCAGTACGAAGTTGCTCCTTACTACAACAGAACCGGCCACCTCATGATCCCCGATGAGCTGTGCATCAACGCAAAGGTCTTCGACTCCATGTCCGCTGAGGATCAGGAAGCCCTCAAGAAGTGCGCATCCGAGTCCATCGCTTACATGTTCAACCTCTGCGCAGAGCTCCGCTCCGACTACGAGGCAAAGGCAGCTGAGAAGGGCGTTATCTTCTCCGACGCTGACGTCCCCGCTTTCCAGGCTCTCTGCCAGGATCTGATCAATGACGTTGCTAACCGCACCGACATGACCAAGGCTGTTTACGAAGCGATCGTTTCCGAGCGCTAAGCAGCTGAACTCTACTATTAATATTTAGTTCCCGCGTTATAACGGCCCGCAGCACGTCTGTGGGCCGTTTTTAAAAAGTCAGAAGGAGGCCACTCCGTGAAGGTATTCGACAAAATAAAATTCATAGTCGACAAGATACTCGAAGTGCTCGGCACGGCGACTCTTGGCATTATGACAGTTCTGGTCTGCTACCAGGTCATCGCAAGATACGTATTCAACGCACCCAGCGCTATCTCCGAAGCTCTCTCCCAGTACCTGTTCGTTTGGATGATTATGTTTGGCAGCGCTTATGTCTACGGCAGCCGTGAGCACCTCGCCATTGATATATTAAAGGACAAGTTCTCCCCGAAAATGTACATGATCGTCGAGGTCATCACCAACATTTTCCTGTTTGCATTCATTCTTCTCATCTGCGTGTGGGGCGGCTGGCTCTACACCGCAAAGCAGGCTGTCCAGGTCGACCCGTCCCTGCACGTTTCCAAGGCGATCCTGTACGCCTCCGTTCCCTTTACCGGCGTCATCACCCTGTACTACGCGATCTATAACTGCGCACGTGCCATCAACAACTACAATCATGGCACCCATACCCACGGCGATGAGCTCTCCGGTACCGCATGACAGGAGGTAGACAGAAATGACAGTTACAGCCATTGCGGGCATCGTAATGATCGCCCTCATCTTCGTTACCCTCGCTTTCGGTTTCCCGATCGGCCTGAGCATCGGTCTCGGCAGCGCCGCGGCTCTGTTCATCATCATGCCGAACCAGGGCTTCCTCACCATCTCCGCACAGAAGATGTTCCAGAGCGTCAACTCCTTCTCGCTGCTGGCAATACCCTTCTTCGTGCTCGCCGGCAACATCATGAACACCGGCGGTATCGCCCGCCGTCTGGTTGGGTGCGCAAAGCTCGTTGCGCACCGTCTGCCCGGCGCGCTGGCTCAGACCAACATCGTCGCTAACATGCTCTTCGGCGCAATGTCCGGCTCCGGCGTTGCCGCGGCTGTCGCAATGGGCGGCATCCTCGGCCCCATGGAGAAGGAAGACGGTTACTCCGATGAATACATAGCGGTCTGCAACATCGCTTCCGGCCCGACCGGTATGATGATCCCGCCCAGCAACATCATGATCGTCTACTCCACCGTCGCCGGTTCCGTTTCCATCGCAGCTCTGTTCATGGCAGGCTACATCCCCGGCATACTCTGGGGTCTCGGCTGCATGATCGTTGCGGGCGTCATGGCCAAGAAGCGCGGCTACGTCAGCACCGAAAACTACAATGCAAAGTTCGTCCTCAAGACTCTGTGGGACGGCATTCCCAGCCTGCTGATGATAGTCATCGTTATCGGCGGTATCCTCGGCGGTATCTTCACCGCAACCGAAGGCTCCGCTATCGCAGTTCTCTACTCCCTGATCCTCAGCTTCATCTACCGCAACATCACCGTCAAGGATCTGCCCAAGGTCATTTGGAGCAGCGTCAAGACCACCGCGGTCATTGAGTACCTCGTCTGCGTGTCCGGCATCATGGGCTACGTCATGAGCTACACTCACATCCCCGCACTCGTCGCAAGCGCGATCCTTGGCTTCACCACCAACAAGTACGTCATCCTGCTCATCATGAACATCATCCTGCTGATCGTCGGCTGCTTCATGGATCCGACTCCCGCAGTCCTGATCTTCACCCCGATCTTCCTGCCCATCGTGCAGACCTGGGGCATGAGCCCTGTTCACTTCGGTCTTATGATGGTCATGAACCTCTGTGTCGGTACCCTGACTCCTCCTGTCGGCGCTATCCTGTTCGCCGGCTGCCGTGTGCATCAGGTCAAGATCGAGCAGATCATCAAGATGCTGCTGCCGTTCTTCGCAGTCATTCTCATCTGCCTAACCCTCATCACCTATGTGCCTTGGCTGTCCATGTGCATTCCTCAGGCACTCGGCCTTGTGGGCTAATATCTGGAGGCTTATAAATGGATATCCGTTATTCAGCACATCCCGAAGATGTAAAGCGTTATACCACAGAGGAGCTGAGAAAAGAGTTCCTTATCCAGAACCTTTATCAGCCCGATACCGTGCAGGCTGTCTACTCCCATGTTGACCGCATGGTCGTTCTCGGCATCATGCCCGTGAACGAGGCCCTGCCTATCGACAAGGGTATCGACGTCTGGGCAAACTTCGGCACGAACTTCTTCCTTGAGCGCCGTGAAGCCGGTGTGTTCAACCTTGGCGGCGCGGGCTGGATAGAGGCCGACGGCGTGAAGTACGAGCTCGGCTTTGAAGACTGCCTGTACATCTCACGCAGCACGAAGTCCGTCGTGTTCGGCAGCAACGACAAGGAGCAGCCCGCGCGCTTCTACCTCGTCTCCGCTCCCGCGCACAAGGACTGCAAGACCACCTTTATCTCCATCAAGGACGCCAACAAGCGCCCCTGCGGCAGCAAGGAAAACTCCAACGAGCGCGTCATCAACCAGTTCATCCACCCCGATGTTCTGGAGACCTGCCAGCTCTCCATGGGGCTTACCCAGCTCGCTCCGGGCAGCGTGTGGAACTCTATGCCCCCGCACACCCATGAGCGCAGAATGGAGATATACACCTACTTCAATCTCCCTGAGGGAGAGGTCGTCCTGCACCTGATGGGTCAGCCCCAGCAGACCCGCCACCTCGTCATGCAGAATTACGAGGCCGTCATTTCCCCGTCATGGTCGCTCCATGCCGGCTGCGGCACCTCGAACTACACCTTTATATGGGCGATGGGCGGCGAGAACCAGGCCTTCGACGATATGGACACCTTTGGTGTAAATAAGCTCAGATAAACCAAAAAAATTCACCCTCCCGCGTATCCGTGGGAGGGTGAAGAAGAATCCGGCTTTTCAGGGTATCAGAGAAGCTTTTTTATCCTGAGCATGGGCGAGGCCTTGAAGATGTGGAGGAACTGCTTCAAATCTTCATCCTTGACCTTTGTGTAGTTTTCTTTTATAATACAATAGTCCATGAGGAAAAGGTAAAGACATACCTCAAGAGGTGTCGCAAGAAACGCGGGGACATAGTCCGTATCTATGAGATAGACGGAGAGCCGCGTTTTCAGAAACGCGTTGAAGCGCCCGTCGACCCACTTGTTTCCGTAGACTATCTGAAGCCGCGCGGGAAGCTCCGGCATCGCCGCGGCGATGATGTTGCGGTTCTCGTCATTGAGCGCTGGCTCCGCCGCGTTCGGGTCGTAGCTGCAGGTATACTCATGGAAATGCAGTCCCTGTTTGTCGTGCTTCAGCTTCTGGGGCTTGAAGACAACGTGCTTGTCCTTGAGGTCTCTCTGATACCACTCGGCAATTTTCATTTGGTCGAAATGGAAACCGGTTTCTATTCCCGCAAAGCTGTGCTCAACGGTGAAAACAGAGTCCGAAGCGGGGTCAAAATAGACCTCATCGCTCTCGGCGGCGCGGCGAATTACAGCTTCCCATCTGCGGCGGAACTCCGGATAATAGCTCCGGCTGCGGATCGCATTGTCCTGAAAACTGTCGATAAACTGCTGCAAAATTTTCTGATTATCCATATGCTGCACCTCGTAAACCGGTTTACGAACCGGAGATTTCCGTGTTTGTATGCCTGATATTATATTGTATTTCCTTTAATTTTACAACAGGAGGAATAAAAAATGGATGTATTGAAAAGACTGGCTCAGTCCGGCGTCGTCCCCGTGGTAGTCCTTGAGGACGCGAAGGACGCTGTCCCCACTGCCAAGGCGATGCTCGCCGGCGGCATTGACGTTATGGAGATCACCTTCCGTACAGCTGCCGCTGCCGATTCCATCAAGGCCGTCGCACAGGAGTGCCCCGACATGGTCGTCGGCGCAGGCACGGTCATCAATCTTGAGCAGTGCAAGCTCGCCGTCGAGTGCGGCGCAAAGTTCATCGTCTCCCCCGGCTATGACGAAGAGACCGTCGCATGGTGCTGCGACAACGGCGTTCCAGTTACCCCCGGCTGCGTCACTCCTACTGAAATAATGATGGCTCTCAAGCACGGCCTCAAAGTCCTGAAGTTCTTCCCCGCCAATGTTTACGGCGGCCTGAGCGCGATCAAGTCCCTGGCCGGCCCCTTCGGCGGCGTGAAGTTCATCCCGACCGGCGGCGTCAATGCCCAGAATCTGGCCGAGTTCATATCCTCCCCGTACATCCACGCGGTCGGCGGCAGCTGGATCTGCCCGAAGGCCGATATCGCAGCCGGCAACTTCGATAAGATCACCGCGCTGTGCAAGGAAGCACGCAAGACTCTGCTCGGCTTCGAGGTCGCGCACATCGGTATCAACACCCCCGATGCCGACGCTTCGCTGGACGTCTGCAAGGCTTTCAACGACGCTTTCGATTTCAACATCAAGCAGGGCAACTCCTCCAACTTTGCTTCCACCGGCGTTGAGGTCATGAAGACCATGTTCAAGGGCTCGAACGGCCACATTGCCATCCGCACCAATAAGATGATCCCCGCAATCGCCGAGATGGAGCGCCGCGGCTACGAGCTGGATATGGACTCCGTCAAGGACAAGGACAACATCAAGGCTGTTTACTTCAAGAACGAGATCGGCGGCTTTGCCGTGCATCTTCTTCAGAAATGATCGGAGGATAAATTTAAATGAAGGTTCTTACTTTTGGCGAAATAATGCTCAGACTCAAGGCTCCCGGACAGGAGCGCTTCTTCCAGACCCCGATGCTTGAGGCCACCTTCGGCGGCGGCGAGGCAAACGTTGCAGTCTCTCTGGCAAACTACGGCATGGACGTCAGCTACCTGACCGTTCTGCCGAAGAACGCTATAGCAGACGAGTGCGTCAAGGATCTGCGCAAGTTCGGCGTGGACACCAGCCGCATCATCCGCGGCGGCGGCCGCATGGGTATATACTACCTTGAGCCGGGCGCAAACCAGCTGCCCAGCAAGGTCGTGTACGACCGTGAGTATTCCTCCATCGCGCTTGCCAAGCCCGGCGATATCGACTGGGACAAGGCCTTTGAGGGCGTAGATTGGTTCCATATCACCGGCATCACCCCGGCTATCAGCGAGAGCGCAAAGGAGCTTTCCCTCGAATCCGTCAAGGAAGCAAAGAAGCGCGGCATCACCGTTTCCTGCGACCTGAACTACCGCAAGAACCTCTGGAAGTATGGCGTGCGCGCCGCCGAGGTCATGCGTGAGATCGCAAAGTATGTCGACGTCGCAATCGCAAACGAGGAAGACGTTCAGAAGTCTCTTGAGATCACCGTCGACGTCAACGTCGAATCCGGCGAGCTCGACCGCAGCAAGTACAAGGCTCTCGGCGACAAGGTGCTTGCCGAGTACCCGAACATGAAGATGATCGCCATCACTCTGCGCGAGAGCAAGAGCGCCGACTGGAACGGCTGGGCTGCCTGCCTCAACGACGGCGAGAAGTTCTACGAGTCCAAGCGCTACGAGATCCGCGACATCGTTGACCGTGTCGGCGGCGGCGACAGCTTTGCCGGCGGCCTGATCTACGGTCTGAATAACTACGACTGCAAGCAGTCCGCGCTTGAGTTCGCCGTTGCGGCGTCCTGCCTCAAGCACAGCATCCTCGGCGACTTCAACCGTGTCGGCGTTTCCGATGTTGAAAAGCTCATGGGCGGCGACGGCACCGGCAGAGTCCAGAGATAATTTTTGGGGGCAGCGCCGCACAATACGCCTGCCGCATTGCGTGTCACTGCCCCGTAAAGTTTTCCCCCGCCTGTTCCCTGCATGGTGCAGGCGGTAATTTACCCGGCCTTAAGAAACCGGTTAACCTCAATCTATATTGAAATTTTTGAAAAGGAGAAATTCACTATGGACATGATGAAGCAGTTTTCACTCGAAGGCAAAGTCGCTCTTATTACGGGCGCAGCATACGGCATCGGCTTTGCGATAGCCGAGGCTTACGCAAACTGCGGCGCGAAGATCGCCTTCAACTGCCGCGGCGAGAAGCACATGGAAGAGGCCATGAAGGCTTATGCCGATAAGGGCATCGACGCCAAGGGCTACTACTGCGACGTTACCAATGAAGAAGACGTCGTCAAGATGGTCGCAGACATCGAGCGCGACCTCGGCACCATCGACATCCTTGTCAACAACGCCGGCATCATCAAGCGTGTTCCCATGCTTGAGATGGAGGCAAAGGACTTCCGCCAGGTCGTCGACATCGACCTCGTCGCTCCCTACATCGTCTCCAAGGCAGTCATCCCCGGCATGATCAAGAAGGGTCACGGCAAGATCATCAACATCTGCTCCATGATGAGCGAGCTCGGCCGTGAGACCGTTTCCGCATACGCCGCCGCAAAGGGCGGACTCAAGATGCTCACCCGCAACATCTGCTCCGAGTACGGCGAGTACAACATCCAGTGCAACGGCATAGGCCCCGGCTATATCGCCACTCCTCAGACCGCTCCTCTGCGTGAGCGCCAGCCCGACGGCAGCCGTCACCCCTTCGACCAGTTCATCGTTGCAAAGACTCCGGCAGCCCGCTGGGGCACCACTGACGACCTCATGGGCCCGGCAGTGTTCCTTGCTTCCGACGCTTCCAACTTCGTCAACGGCCACGTTCTGTACGTCGACGGCGGCATCCTCGCCTACATCGGCAAGCAGCCGTGATCTGAGCCGGGTAAGGAGATCATGCAATGAAAGCAGCTGTATTGAAAAATTGGCTCGATCTTGAGCTGTGCGATATCCCTGTGCCGGTTCCCGGCGAAAATGAAGCGCTCATCAAGGTAAAGCGCGCAGGCGTCTGCGGCTCCGACATTACCGTCTACCGCGGCAAGCACATGACCGCCACCGTCCCGACCGTTCTCTGCCATGAGATCCTCGGCACCATAGAGTCCCTGCCTGAGGGCTATGACGGCAAGTTCAAGCTCGGCCAGCGCGTGCTGATGAACCCGATCATCTCCTGCGGCAAGTGCGCTGCCTGCCAGCGCGGCCTGCCCTGGGTCTGCGAGAACCTGAAGCTCCTCGGCATCCATGTCGACGGCGGCTTTGCAGAGTACACCAAGGTCGGCGTTGACAAGCTCGTCGCGCTCGATGAGGATATCCCCGATGAGGTCGCTATCCTCGGCGAGCCGTTCGCTGTCGGTCAGCATGTCATGGTCAACTCCCAGGTGCAGAAGGGCGACAAGATATTCATCTCCGGCGGCGCTACCGTCGGCCTGTACATCGCGGTATTCGCGAAGGCCGCGGGCGCAGGGCGCGTTATAATCTCCGAGATCAACGAGCCGAGACGCAAGTTCGTCGAGTCCATGGGCATTGAGACCATCAACCCCACAGAGACTGACGCAATGGATCTCATGCGCGAGGTCACCGACGGCCACGGCTTCGATATCGTCTACGATACCTCCGGCGCACCCGCCTGCGTGCTCCAGATGCCCGACCTCTGCCGCTGCGGCGGTAAGATGCTGAGTCTCGGTCTCTCCGGCGACGCTTACCCGTTCGTTATAGGCAAGGTCTCCTTCAAGGAGATCAAGCTCATCGGCAACCGCCTGTACAGCCAGGAGGACTTTGAGCAGGGCGTCCGCTTCCTTGAGGACAATTGGCGCGAGATGCACCTCGACCGCATGGTCACCGACCGCCTCGGCCTGAGCGAGATCAACAAGGCCATCCAGATGATGCTCGACGGCACCAACATCTGCAAGATCATCATCGACCCCACCAAGTAATATACGCTTGAAACGCAGCAGGAGCAGCCAACTTAGGCTGCTCCTGTTTTATAAGGGGTTCAAAGTCAATAGTTGGGGTAGAGCTTAGCAAAAAGTAGCAGCGAAGGCGTGGGCGGCGTGGTGCCCATGCATTTGCTGCATAATAAAATGATCGTTTGAGACAGCATAATTTTTGTAAGAAAATGGAGAAAAAGTAAAAAACAGGCAGTATCGTTCCTTGAGGCAGCAGCATGCTGCTCCTAAGCTGAAAGCATCTTTAATAGAAAGAGAGTGCAAAAGATGTTTTCAAATCTGATGGTGTCTGGCAGCTTCATTTTAAAGGATTTTTCTGTTATGCTCTACTTTTATTTTTCCAACATGCTAGAAGTTGGAGTGCCCGGGTTTACCCAGACACCCCAACTTTTAGTTTACAACCTAAATAATTATACAAATGCTCTGCATCTGTCAACACCCAAAACGAATAAACTCCGGAACGATCCTGATAATATGCATACCAAATCGAGAAACCGGTTTACATTACAAAAATGCGCGACGGTCATTAGCTTTTTTCATCACAAATGCCGGTAGAAAATTGGCGCTTTAAATTGCTGAAGTCCTTGACATTGCCGCTGGCAGTTGCTATAATACCAGCATATTTATTCATGCGCTGCGGCGTATCCGCCGTGCCGCAGGATAGATAAAGAGAAAAAGGAGGAACAATATATGTACAACTTTGCACTGGCGTTCGTTCTGTGCGCCGTAGCCTACCTGATAGGCGATGC